>NZ_CAJUBK010000002.1 GCF_910584465.1 uncultured Oscillibacter sp. | reverse complement strand
TGTCCGCCAGCTCCGGGGAGGCGGCGTCGGCGATGGTGTCCTCGTCGGGGATGCAGCGCTTGATCTTCTCCTCCAGGAAGTGGTTGCCGTGGAGGGAGAGGAAGAGGTGGTCGATGGCGGTCTTGCCGGACGCGTCGCCGTTGAAGTACTCCCGGGCCCGGCGGGCGGCGGTGAGCAGCCCCGCCACCCGCAGCAGCTCCCGGGCGTTCAGGCTGCCTCCCCGGTCGGCGCGGTCCAGGGTCTCCGCCACAGGCTTGACCCCGGAGAAGGAGGGCGCGCCCCGGAGGCCGATCATCTGCCGGGCGGCGTCGGTCTGGTCCAGGAGGCAGAGGACCTCCTCCGGCTCCGTCTCTGGGGAGACCCGGAGGGCCCGCTCCTTGGCCTCGGCGCTGACGGCCTGATCGGACAGCAGTTGGAGCACCCTGGGCAGTTCCAGCGTGCGGATGGACTTTTCAAATAGTTCGCTCATGTCGGTTCCTCCTGTAAAGGGGGGCTGCTTCCCCGGCGTCCTGCCCCAAGGGCCCTCCGCTCCCCGATGGGAGAGCGGAATTTATATAAATATCTTATAAAATACTTTTATAAAAGTCGAGCGTCGAAAACCTGCGTTCCAGCTGCGCGTACAGGAACGCCTCCGACGCGGCGGTGAGCCGGCGCAGGGGCTCCGGTCCCAGCTGGAAGGAGTACAGGCGTTTCGGATCTCCATACACGATATGCCGCAGGGCCGCGAGAGAGTCCCGGCAAAGGGGCCGTCCCCCTCCCGCGCCGCACCCCCGGCAGCGGATCACGCCCTGCGCGGTGTCCAGCACGGGATCTTCCGGGTCCTCCCGCCCGCAGACGGCGCAGGCGTCCGCCAGAGGCTCATACCCCGCCAGGCACAGCAGCCGCAGCTCAAAGGCGGGCCGCACCAGCGCGGGGGGCTTGTGTAAAGTGGAAAGGGCATACAGCCCATTGAGCAGATGCCGCAGCAGCTCCGGCACGGGGACGGCGTCCGGAGCGGCGGCTTCCGTCAGTTCCGCCATGTAACAGCCCAGGGCCAGGGCGGCCAGGTCCTCCCGGAGGCCGCCGAACAGCTCCAGCGTGGAGGCGTCGCTGGCATGATGCCAGTCCTTCCGCTGGTACAGCGTCCACTCGGAGTAGGCCAGCGTCTGGGCGGCGGCGGCGAACCTGCAGCCCTTCCGCCGGGCCCCCCGGGCGATGACGGCGATCTTCCCCTGCTCCCAGGTCAGGAGGGTCAGGATCTTGTCCGTCTCCTTGGTCTCCGTCTCCCGGAGGACCACGCCGCGGTCCACGATATAGGGCGTCCCCGCCACGGCGCCTCCTCCTCTCTATGTACGGGGAGTATCATCCTCCCCGATCATGACAAATCGTTGTCTTTTTCGTCCTCGATCGACCGGTACAGCATATAAGCCAGGGGCTCTCCGGTGAGGCAGAACAGCTCCCACAGCGGCGCGGGTTCCATGTTTTCCATCTCGCAGACCTCCTTTTACAGATAGTCTGCGAACGGGGTCGAAAAGGATACGTGGTAACTTCCGGTCAAACTGGAATCAGGAGATCCTGGCTTTTGAAATCACTGTAATAGCGGCCCCTGACCGCCGTGAACCTCAGCACGCAGTAGTCCGGGTCCGTGACGCCCCCGGGATAGTACAGGGTGTCCCCCGTCTGCCACAGGCGCCGCTTGCTCTCCGGATCCTCCAGCACCTCCACGGTGCCGGAGAGGCTGACGCCCCGGAAAAAGCGCCGGTCCACGAAATAGATGCTCCCCCTGGGATCGTCCCGGAACGCCGCCACCTTCCGTGAGGAGGTATTCGTGCTGAACCAGAACACCCGGATGCCCTCCCGCTCCCTGGGGGGCAGCATGGCGCGGGTGGTGGGGAAGCCCTCGGCGTCCAGGTAGCTGAGGAAGGCGAGCTTCGCCTTGTCGACGATGCCGCCGATCGTCTTCTCGGGGTCCCGCATACGCTCAATCCTCCCGGTAGCCCAGGCTGCGGACATAGTTCACATTGTCCCGCCAGTTCTCCTTGACCTTCACCCAGGTCTCCAAGTAGACCTTGGTCCCCATGAACCGCTCCATATCCTGCCGGGCCAGGGAGCTAATCTTTTTCAGCATGGCCCCCTGCTTGCCGATGATGATGCCCTTGTGGCTGGCTTTCTCGCAGTAGATCGTGGCCCCCACATCCACCACGCCGGAGTCCCGCTCGGAGAACTTGCCGATTTCCACGGCGGTGCCGTGGGGGATCTCCTTGTCCAGGCACAGCAGCAGCTTTTCCCGCAACAGCTCCCCGCAGACCACCCGCTCCGGCTGGTCGGAGGTCTGGCCGTCCGGGAAGAGCTGGGGGCCCTCCTCGGCGTACCTGCCCAGCTCGTCCACCAGCTCGCCCAGGCCCTCGCCGGTGCGGGCAGAGATGGGGATGATGGCGTCGAACCCGTCCCACGCCTCGTCGTAGGCCGCGATGACGGGCAGGAGCTGGGCGGGCTCCACGGTATCGATCTTGTTGATTGCCAGCACGCAGGGGATCCCCTCCTCCCGGATGCGCTCGATCAGCGCCTTCTCCGGCCCGCCCACGTGGGGGATGGGCTCCACCAGCAAAAGGGCGCAGTCCACATCGGAGAGGCTGGCAGTGATGACCTTGACCATATAGTCCCCCAGGGCGGACTTGGGCCGGTGGAGGCCCGGAGTGTCCAGGAAGATGAACTGGGTGTCCTCCCGGTCGACGATGCCGTAGATGCGGTTCCGAGTGGTCTGGGCCTTGTTGGAGACGATGGCGATCTTCTCCCCCACCAAGGCGTTGGTCAGGCTGGACTTGCCCACGTTGGGGCGGCCGCAGACGGTGATCATGGCGGTCTTCGTGATGCTCATAGGTGATCCTCAACTTTCTTGTCAAGCATTTTTGGGAAGGGGCTCTGGCCGGCTATCTCAAGGGCCTCCGCTCGTCAGACAGCCCCAGCAGATAGTCGGTGCTCACATCAAAATACCCTGCCAGGGTGCATAATGTCAAGACGGGGATATTCACATCTCCATGTTCGATCTTTTGATAATGCCCTTGTGTGATACCAAGAAGATCCCCCATCTCCCGCTGATAAATGCGGCGTTCCTTCCGCAGCTCTTTCAGGCGTGCACCCAAGATCTCCAGCGTATCCATAAAAAACTCCTTGATATACACCATTTAAAGATGTATAATTACATTATCAAATAATTTTACCGAGGATGATCCGCGACTGAGAGGCCATCCGTTCCGGTAGACTTCACCGCACCAGCACCTTTTTCAGATACTGCCCCGTGTAGGACTCCTCACAGGCGGCGACGGTCTCCGGCGTGCCGGTGCAGACCACGGTGCCGCCGCCGTCACCTCCCTCCGGGCCCAGGTCGACGATCCAGTCGGCGGACTTGATCACGTCCAGGTTGTGCTCGATGACCACCACCGTGTTCCCGTTGTCCACCAGCCGCTGGAGGACCTCCAGGAGCTTGCGCACGTCGTCGGCGTGGAGGCCCGTGGTGGGCTCGTCCAGGATATAGATCGTCTTGCCGGTGGCCTGCTTGCTCAGCTCGGTGGCCAGCTTCACCCGCTGGGCCTCGCCGCCGGACAGCTCCGTGGAGGGCTGGCCCAGCTTCACGTACCCCAAGCCCACGTCCTGGAGGGTCTGGAGCCGGTTGCGCAGCTTCGGCAGGGGGGCGAAGAACTCCAGCGCCTCGTCCACCGTCATGTCCAGGACCTGGTCGATGCTCTTCCCCTTGTAGTGGACCTCCAGGGTCTCCCGGTTATAGCGCCGGCCCTTGCAGACCTCGCAGGGGACGAAGATGTCCGGCAGGAAGTGCATCTCGATCTTCAGCACGCCGTCGCCGGAGCACGCCTCGCAGCGGCCCCCCCGGACGTTGAAGCTGAACCGGCCCGGGCCGTAGCCCCGGCTCTTGGCCTCCTGGGTGGAGGCGTAGAGCTCCCGGATGTCGTTGAACAGGTTCGTATACGTGGCCGGGTTGGACCGGGGCGTCCGCCCGATGGGGCTCTGGTCGATGTTGACCACCTTGTCCAGATGCTCCAGGCCCTCGATGGCGGCGCACTTCCCGGGATGGACCTTCATGCGCATCAGCTCCGCGCCCAAGCGCTTGAAGAGGACCTCGTTGACCAGCGAGGATTTCCCGCTCCCCGACACGCCCGTCACCACGGTGAAGGTGCCCAGGGGGAAGTCCACGTCCACCTTCCGCAGGTTGTTCTCCTCCGCCCCCCGGACCCGGAGGGTCTTCCCATTGCCGGGGCGGCGGATGTCCGGGACGGGGATGCGCTTCTTCCCGGAGAGGTACTGCCCCGTCAGGGAATCCGGGTTCGCCATGACCTCCTCCGGCGTGCCGGCGGCGACGACCCGGCCGCCGTGGACCCCCGCGCCGGGGCCGATGTCGATGAGGTAGTCCGCCGCGCGCATGGTGTCCTCGTCGTGCTCCACCACCAGGAGGGTGTTGCCCAGGCGCTGGAGGTCCCGCAGGGTCGCCAGCAGCTTGTCGTTGTCCCGCTGGTGCAGGCCGATGGAGGGCTCGTCCAGGATATACAGCACCCCCATCAGGCTGGAGCCGATCTGCGTCGCCAGGCGGATGCGCTGGCTCTCGCCGCCGGAGAGGGTCCCCGCCGCCCGGCTCAGGGTCAGGTAGCCCAGGCCCACCGACCGGAGGAAGCCCAGGCGGGAGCGGATCTCCTTCAGGATGCGGTCCGCGATCCGGTGCTGCTGCTCGGTCAGCTCCAGCCGCTCCACCCACTCCAGCTCGTCCACCACGCTGAGGCGGGTCACGGCGTCGATGTCCTTGTCCCCCACCGTCACGGCCAGGGACTCCTTTTTCAGCCGCCGGCCCTTGCAGGCCGGGCAGGGGCATTCGGCCATCAGCTCCTCCAGCTCCCGCTTGCTGGCGTCGCTCTGGGTCTCCTGGTAGCGGCGCTCCACGTTGTTGCAGATGCCCTCGAAGGGCTGGTACAGCACGCCCTTGCCCCGGGGCTGGTCGTAGTGCAGCTCCAGCTTCTCGCCCTTCGTGCCGTAGAGGATGATGTCCTTGGCCTCGTCGGACAGCTCCGCCCAGGGCGCGTCCAGGGAGAAGCGGTATTTCTTCGACAGCGCCTCGAAATACATCCGGGAGATCCCGTCGGAGCGGATGTTCCCCCAGCCGCTGGCCTGGATGGCCCCCTCCAGGATGGACTTCTTCGGGTCCGGCACCACCAGGGACACGTCCACCTTCAGCTGGACGCCCAGCCCCGTGCAGGTGGGGCAGGCGCCGAAGGGGTTGTTGAAGGAGAACATCCGGGGCGTCAGCTCCTCGATGGAGATGCCGCAGTCCTCACACGCGTAATTCTGGGAGAACATCAGGTCCCGCTCCTCCCGGAGGAGGTTGACGATCACCAGCCCGCCGGAGAGGTTCGAGGCGGTCTCCACGCTGTCCGTCAGCCGCTGCTGGATGTCCGGGCGGATGATGAGGCGGTCGATCACCACCTCGATATTGTGCTTCTTGTTCTTCTCCAGCCCGATCTCCTCGTCCAGCTCATAGAGGCTGCCGTCCACCCGGACGCGGACATAGCCGGAGCGCTTCGCGTCCTCGAAGACCTTGGCGTGTTCGCCCTTCTTCCCCCGGACGACGGGGGCGCAGACCTGGATCCGGGTGCCCTCCGGCAGGGCCAGGACCTGGTCGATGATCTGGTCGATGGTCTGCTGGCGGATGACCTTGCCGCACTTGGGGCAGTGGGGGGTGCCCACCCGCGCCCAGAGGAGGCGGAGGTGATCGTAGATCTCCGTCACCGTGCCCACGGTGGAGCGGGGGTTCTTCGAGGTGGTCTTCTGGTCGATGGAGATGGCGGGGCTGAGGCCCTCGATATAGTCCACGTCCGGCTTGTCCATCTGGCCCAGGAACATCCGGGCATAGGAGGACAGGGACTCTACATACCGGCGCTGCCCCTCGGCGTAGATGGTGTCGAAGGCGAGCGAGGACTTGCCGGAACCGGAAAGGCCGGTCATGACCACCAGCTTGTCCCTGGGGATGGTGACGTCGATGTTCTTCAGGTTGTTCACCCGCGCGCCCTTGACGGTGATGTGTGTGTGCATGGTCGTTCGTTCTCCTTTGCGTGTGTTCGGCTGCGCTTCACAGGGTAACGGAAAGGATCTTTTATGTCAAGAGGATCTTTCCCGCTCCCCGCCGCGCCTCAGCTCCTCTCCTCGCAGCGCCCCAGCAGATAGTCTGTGGTCACCCCGAAATGGTCCGCGAGGGCGCACAGCATCAAAGCAGAAATGTTGATCTCACCCTTTTCGATCTTTTGATAATGCCGGAGCGTGACTCCCAGCAATTCTCCCATCTCTCTTTGATAGATCCTCCGTTCTTTCCGAAGCTCTTTCAGGCGCGCCCCTAAGACCTCTAAAGTTTTCATAGATACTCCTTGACAAGCGTTATTAAAAGTCGTATAATTATGTTATTAAAATTCGGATGGTGATGATCGTGAACCCTGTGGAAGAGCGTCTTTTCGACACCTACGCCTACCCCCTCCTGGAGGAGCTGCGGCATTTCCCCGACGGGGAAGTCATCGACTTCCTCAGCGCCCTCCCCCTCGAAGAGAGACAGCGGGTGGCCCTTTTCGACCGGGCCAGGCACCTCTATTTCCAGTGGTCCGCCGACGCTTTCTCTATCGGCCTCCACCTGGGGCTCTCCCTAGCGTGGAACGACGATGTCCGCCGTCCCCGCCCGGAGCAGGGCTAACAGCGCCTTCGGATCCACCTCCACCTGCGCGCCGATCTTCCCGGCGGAGATGTAGATGGTCTCATGCTCCAGGGCCGTCTCATGGAAGATCGCGGGGTACGCCTTCTTCATCCCCACGGGGCTGCACCCGCCCCGGACGTAGCCCGTCACGGCGGTGATGTCCTTCACCGCCAGCAGCTCCACGGACTTCTCCCCCGCCGCCTTGGCGGCCTTCTTCAGGTCCAGGCTGTCCGGCGCCGGGATGTCGAACACATAGTATCCCCCGGAGGCCCCCTTCGCCACCAGGGTCTTGAAGGCCCGCTCCGGGTCCTGTCCCAGAGCCTGGGCCACATGGACGCCGTACTCCCGGGTGCCCTCGGGCCCCTCGCCCTCCTCGTAGAAATGGGGGGTGTAGGGGACCTTCTTCTGGTCCAAGATCCGCATCACGTTGGTCTTCTCGTCCTTTTTCTTCGCCATACGCTTCACCTCAAAACGATCACGCCCGCCAGGACGCACAGGATGCCCAGGACCGTCAGCGCCCCCAGGGGCTCGCCGAAGGCGGCGGCTCCCGTCAGGGCGGCCACCACCGGCTCCAGACTGGCCAGGATGGAGGCACGCCCCGGCTCCATCCGGGCCAGGCCCCAGGTATATAGGATGTAAGGCGCGGCGGTGGAGACCGCCGCCAGGGCCAGGGCCGTCAGCCACACACCGGGATCCCCTCCGCCGAAGGCCGTCCCCAGCTCCGCCGGGCGGAGCAGGACCAGCGACGCCGGGCCCGCGAAGAGGAAGGTCCACACGGTGACGGTCAGGGGCGGATAGTGAGCCAGGGCGTACCGCCCGAAGACGCTGTACAGCGCATAGAAAAACCCGGAGCCCAGCCCCAGCAGCACGCCGGGGAGGGTGACGGACAGCCCGCCGGAGGACACGCCGCACACGCAGGCGCAGCCGATCAGGGTCAGGAAGAGGGCCAGGAGCTTTTTCCCCGTCACCGGCTCCTTCCAGAGCAGGGCCGACAGCAGCACCACGAAGGACGGGGCGGTGTACAGCAAGATCGAGGCCACGGCCAGGGAGCAAAGCTGCTGGCAGGAGAAATAGCACACGGTGAACAGCACCACGCTGACCACGCCGGTGCCGAAGAAATACTTCAGGTGCCGCCGCTCCACCCGGAAGACGCTCCGGTCCCTGACCAGGAAGAACAGCGACAGCAGCGCCATGCCGCCGCAGTTGCGGACCAGCACGATGGACCGCGGGGACAGCCCCGCCGCCATCAGCCGCCGGTTCCACAGTCCGATGATGCCCCACGATACCGCCGCCGCCAGGACCGCGGCGGCGGCCGGGGCTTTTCCCTTTGTCTCCATAGGTCCTCCCAGCATCAGCCGACGCTCACCAGCGCGGCGATGTAGGTCCCGGCGGTGACCGCCGCGAAGGCGGTCCAGACGATCTGCTCCAGCAGCGCGTACCCCTCCGTGGGCTCCGGGTCCCTGGCCCAGCGGTGCCCGAACCGGAAGAGCCCCTTCCAGAAGAGGATCCGCGCCGCCAGCAGGAGGCTGAAGAGCACCGCCAGGGCGAAAAGGGCCGGGTCCCCGTGGGCGGCGGTCTCAGGGCCGAAGGCGAAGCGCACCGCGTCGGCGGCCGTGGTCTCGTAGCCGTACCAGGGGTCGCCGCTGACCTGGACCCGGACGCGGATGCCGGCGGGGACCCATCCCCCGTCCGTGTCATACCATCCGAACTCGGCTTCCGGGTCATAGCCGCCCTCGAAGAGCACCGCGCCGTTTTTCGTGACGCGGATGCCGTCCACCGTGTCCCCATGCTCCGTCCGGATGGGCTCCAGGGGATAGAGCACCGTGCACACGTCGTGGGACCGCTCCCCGATGGAGAACTCCACGTCCGTCTCGAGACCGGCGGGCCGGGAGACGGAGATGGTCACCGGCTCCCCGTGGGCCCTGCCGTTGTAGACGGTCCGGCCGTCCTCCCGGGCGATCTTCAAAAGCCCTCCCTCGAACGTCACGCCGGGATGGGCCCGGAAGGCCGCCATCAGCGCGCCGAAGAGCGCCAGCATCCCCGCCAGCACCGCCAGCAGGATCTTCTGATACCGGGTCAGCTCCATCCCGCTCCCTCCTATCTTCCCAAGATCTCCCGCTGGACATACTTGGGCAGCTTCTTCAAGATCAGCTCGTGGGACTGGGCGCACAGCTCCCGGAGGATGTCGTCCGGCAGATCCCCGTCCAAAAGGCACGCGATCCAATGCCGCTTGTCGCAGTAGAACCCCGGCAGGATCTCCGGATGCGCCGCCCGCAGGATCTCGCCCCGGGCGGGGTCGCATTTCAGGTTCACCAGGTCGTGGCCGTTGTACGCCGCGTCCTTCATCCCCTGAGGGGAGCACACCGCGGCGAAGAGCTTCCCCCGTATCATATACCGGAACCAGGCCCACTCGGGCTTATAGTCCTTCTCCGCCCCGGGGAGGGACAGGAGGTAATCATCCAGCCATCCGTATCGCATCAGCCCTCACCTCTCAGCTCGATGATCCGGTCCCGCAGGACCGCGGCGTATTCGAACTCCAGCATCTTGCTGGCTTCCTTCATCTCCTTCTCCAGGCGCTTGATCTCCGCGTCCCGCTCCGCTCCGCTCAGCTTGCGGGGACGGCGGGCCCGGGCGGTCTCGTCCTCCGCCGCGGTGGAGATCTCCAGCACCTCCCGGACGCCCTTGATGATGGTCTTGGGCACGATGCCGTGCTCCTGGTTGAAGGCGTCCTGGATGCTCCGGCGGCGCTCCGTCTCGTCCATGGCCGCCTTCATGGAGGGGGTGACGGTATCCGCGTACAAGATGACCAGGCCCTCGGCGTTCCGGGCGGCGCGGCCGATGGTCTGGATCAGGGAGGTCTCGGAGCGGAGGAAGCCCTCCTTGTCCGCGTCCAGCACGGCCACCAGGCTGACCTCCGGGAGGTCCAGGCCCTCCCGCAGGAGGTTGATGCCGATGAGCACGTCGAATTTCCCCAGCCGCAGGTCCCGGATGATCTCCATCCGCTCGATGGTCTCCACGTCGGAGTGCATGTAGCGGACCTTGATCCCGGCGTTCTTGAAATACTCCGTCAAATCCTCCGCCATCTTCTTGGTGAGGGTCGTCACCAGCACCCGCTCGTCCTTGGCGGAACGGGCCTGGATCTCCTCCATCAGATCGTCGATCTGCCCGGTGACGGGCCGGACCTCCACTCTGGGATCCAGCAGGCCCGTGGGGCGGATGACCTGCTCCACCACCTGGTCCGCCCGCTCCCGCTCATAGGGCCCCGGCGTCGCCGAGACGAAGACGGCCTGCCCGATGCGGCCCTCGAACTCCTCGAACTTCAGCGGCCGGTTGTCGTAGGCGCAGGGGAGTCGGAAGCCGTATTTGACCAGGCTGTCCTTCCGGGCGTGGTCCCCGTTGTACATGGCCCGGACCTGGGGCAGGGTGACGTGGCTCTCGTCCACGAAGAGCACGAAGTCCTCCGGGAAGAAGTCCAGCAGCGTCATGGGCGCGGACCCGGCGGGCCGCTCGGAGATGATGCGGGAATAGTTCTCGATGCCGGAGCAGTAGCCCAGCTCCTGCATCATCTCCATGTCGTACTCCGTCCGCTGGCGGATGCGCTGGGCCTCCACCAGCTGGCCGTTCTCGGTGAAGATCTTCACCTGGCCCTCCAGCTCGCTCCGGATCTCGCCGATGGCCCGGTCCATCTTGTCCTTGGTGGTGACATAGTGGCTGGCGGGGTAGATGACGATATGGTTCAGCTTCAGGTTCACCGCCCCGGTGATGGGGTTGAACTCGCTGATGCGGTCGATCTCGTCGCCGAAGAACTCCACGCGGATGGCCCGGTCCTTGTAATAGGCGGGGTAGATCTCCACGGTGTCCCCCCGGACCCGGAACATGTTCCGCTCGAAGGCGATATCGTTCCGCTCATAGCGGATCTCCACCAGCCGGCGCAAAAGCTCGTCCCGCTCCCACTCCGCCCCGGCCCGCAGGGAGACGGAGAGCTTGGCGAAGTCCTCCGGCTCGCCCAGGCCGTAGATACAGGAGACGGAGGCCACGACGATGACGTCCCGCCGCTCCAGCAGGGCGAAGGTGGCGGAGAGGCGGAGGCGGTCGATCTCGTCGTTAGTGGAGGCGTCCTTGGCGATATAGGTGTCCGTGTGGGGGATATACGCCTCGGGCTGGTAATAATCATAATAGGAGACGAAGTACTCCACCGCGTTGTTGGGGAAGAACTCCTTGAACTCGGCGCACAGCTGGGCGGCCAGGGTCTTGTTGTGGGCCAGCACCAGCGTGGGCCGCTGGACGGCCTCGATGACCTTGGCCATGGTGAAGGTCTTGCCGGAGCCGGTGACGCCCAGGAGGACCTGCTCCTTCAGTCCGTTCTCGATCCCCGCCGCCAGGGCGGCGATGGCCTCCGGCTGGTCGCCGGAGGGCTGGTATTCGGATACGACTTGGAATCTCGGCATGAGGACCTCCTGTCAAAAACGGGCTCCGTGTCACAGATGAGCTCTATGATACCACGAAGCGCCGGAGATTACAACATATGTTCGATATATTTTTGAGACATCCCCCGGGCGCCCCTCCTCTATTTGGAAAGGAAGCCCGACTGGTTGAGGGACACGAAGTCATGGTCGGCGACGATGATGTGGTCCTCCAGCCGCACGTTGATGGCCGCCAGCGCCGCCCCGACCCGGGCCGTGGCGGCCTCATCGTCGTCGGAGGGCAGGGCGATCCCGCTGGGATGGTTGTGCGCCAGGATCACGGAGGTGGCGGAGTATAAGATCGCGTTCTCCACCACCTTGCGGATGTCCAGGGCCACGGCGGAGACGCTCCCCTCCCCCAGGCGGCGGCAGGCCAGCAGCTTCCCCTTGGCGTCCAGGCAGAGCTCATAGACCGCCTCGTTCCGCTCCCGGGAGAACAGCTCCAGCAGATAGTCCCCCACGTTCTCGCGGGTGTTCAGGATCAGCTCGCTCTTCATCTCCGCCAGGCGGGCCCTCCGGGCAGCCTCCGGCACCAGCGTCAGCAGCGCCGCCGTGCGCTCTTTGACGCCCTTCACGCTCGTCAGCATCTCCACCGGGGCGGAGAACACCGCGGAGAGGCTGCCGAAGCGGTCCATCAGATCGTGGGCCAGGGGGTTCACGTCCCCCTGGGGGATGGCATAGAACAGCAGCAGCTCCAAGATCTCATGGTCCGCGAAGCTGTCCAGGCCGTTCTCCAAAAAGCGCCGGCGCATCCGCCCCCTGTGTCCGTCGTGGATCCCCATCGGCTCACCTCCCGCCGTCCTCCCCGCCCCAGGGCGGGCTCGACATTCGGAGGATATGATATCATATTTTGGGGGAGCCGTCAATCGCCGGGGCGGGGCCGGGCCCGGCTCTTTGGTGGATCTGCCGTCAGATCTCCAAAAGTTTTTGTATACAAACCGGGATCTGTGTGCTATACTATAGCGAGTTGACATCCCGGCGGCCCCTTCCGGGCGCCTGGGACGATCCGCTTCGGGTCTTCCCGAAGCCTTTTCGATCGTATTTTTCCAGGACGGGACGCGCTTCCCGGCTGGTCAAATAATATAGCCCGTGTTTCCATACAGGGCATGGGCGCCACCAGCGGCCTCCCATATCCAGATATGACAGGACGTCACCAAACCTCCGCCGGCGTAACGGGGCCGGGCGGACTGCGGACGTCTCTATTTTCTTGCTGTCCGGATGCGGGACATACACGCCGCCTGTACATCTTTTTCATTGCAAAGGAGTTATTCTATCTATGGCAGAAAAACTGAAGATCATCCCTCTGGGCGGCCTCAACGAGATCGGCAAGAACATGACCGCCTATGAGTACGGCGGAGAGATCATCGTCGTGGACTGCGGCATGGCGTTCCCCGGGGACGACATGTACGGCATCGACTGCATCATCCCCGACGTGACCTACCTGATCAAGAACCGGGCCCGCATCCGGGGATTGTTCATCACCCATGGCCACGAGGACCACGTGGGGGCCATCCCCTACGTGCTCAAGCAGGTCAACATGCCCATCTACTGCACCCGCTTCACCGCCGGCCTCATCCAGCTCAAGCTGGAGGAGCACGGCCTGATGAAGTCCACCAAGCTCATCACCGTGGAGCCCGGCAAGTCCGTCCGGGCGGGGAAGTTCACCGTGGAGTTCATCCACGTCAACCACTCCATCGCCGACTCCGTGGCCTTCGCGATCCACACCCACATGGGCACCGTCGTCCACACCGGCGACTTCAAGATCGACTCCACCCCCATCGACGGGGAGGTCATCGACCTGGCCCGGCTGGGCGCGCTGGGACAGGAGGGCGTGCTGGCCCTCTGCGCCGACTCCACCAACGTGGAGCGCCCCGGCTATACCATGAGCGAGCGCACCGTGGGCCAGACCTTCAGCCGGCAGTTCCAGGGCTGTGAGGAGCGCATCATCGTCACCACCTTCGCCTCCAACGTCCACCGCATCCAGCAGGTGCTGGACGCCGCCGCCGCCCACGGGCGCAAGGTCGCCGTCACGGGCCGCTCCATGGAGAACATCATGCGGGTGTCCACGGAGCTGGGCTACATGAAGGTCCCCAAGAACACCCTGGTGGACATCAACAAGATCAAGAGCCTGCCGAAGAACAAGCAGGTCATCGTCACCACCGGCTCCCAGGGCGAGGAGATGAGCGCCCTGTACCGCATGGCCTTCTCCACCCATAAGCAGGTGGAGGTGGGCCCCGGGGACAAGGTGATCATCTCCGCCTCCGCCATCCCCGGCAACGAGGTGACGGTGAGCCGCGTCATCAACGAGCTCTTCCGCAAGGGCGTGAAGGTCATCTACGACCGGGCGGACATGCTCCACGTCTCCGGGCACGCCTGCCAGGAGGAGCTGAAGATCGTCCACGCCCTGACCCGGCCCCGGTTCTTCATCCCCCTCCACGGCGAGCAGAGGATGCTCCAGATCCACAGCCAGGTGGCCCAGCAGATGGGCATGGACCGCAGCCACATCGCCATCGCCGAGAACGGCGACGTCATCGAGATCACGGCCAAGACGCTGAAGCTGGGCAGCGCCGTGCCCGCCGGGGAAGTCTATGTGGACGGCTCCGGCGTGGGCGACGTGGGCGCCGTGGTCATGCGGGACCGCAAGCGCCTGGCCGAGGACGGCATGGTCGTGGTGGTCATGCCCATCTCCTCCCACGACGGCGGCCTGCTGAGCCCGCCGGAGATCGTGACCCGGGGCTTCATCTACGTGAAGGAGTCCGGGGACCTGATGAAGGAGCTCCAGGGCGTCGCCATGGACGCGGCAGAGTCCGTCACCCGCAAGCGCGGGCGGGACGACGGCGAGCTCCGCGGCGTGGTGAAGTCCGCCGTCAGCAGCTATCTGTTCAAGACGACCAAGCGCAGCCCCATGGTCATCCCCGTTGTGACCAGGCTGTGAGCCCGAAAAAGGCGGGAGATGAGCCTCTCATCTCCCGCCGGGCAAAAAAGCGCGGACAGGGACCCCCCCGTCCGCGCTTCATCGTTCTTTGCTGAGCCCCAGCAGGTAGTCCGTGCTGACGCCGTAATACTTACTCAATGTGATCAGATGATGGATGGGCAGCTCGTTGGCCCCCCGTTCATAGCGTGCGTACATCGTCTGGGACGTACCCAGGACCTCGGCGATCTGTGACTGTGTCTTATCGGCGTCCTCGCGCAAATCACGCAGAATACGTACATACTCCATCTCGTCCACGTTCGACACCCCCTATTGACTTTTACCCATTTCGTCTTCCAACTATAATCTAGCATAAAAAATCGGGCTTGTTGGGACCACAATACACAATTTTACTACAATTTCTTCGGTATTCCTTGTATAATTTGCCGCTTTCCGGAGATTTTAATTGGTTAAAGTTTTCGATCCTCAGAGATCTTCACACTTGTATGGCCGGACCGCTTTACAAGCGCCGGTCTTCCCTGTATAATAAGTTAGGAACTATGTGCTTATGTTATCACACGCCCTATCGCGTGAAAAGAGGGGAACATTTATGGAATACACAGAAGGCGTCCGGTTCGACAGCCTGGGGCTGTCTCCGGAGATCATGCAGGCGATCGATAAGCGGGCGCTGGTCCTGACCACTCCCGTCCAGGCGGGCTGCATCCCTCCCATGATGGACTGGCAGGACGTCATCGCCAAGGCCCCCACCGGCACCGGCAAGACCTTTGCCTACGGCATCCCCATCATCGAACACGTCGACCCCGAGGACGACAGCGTCCAGGCCGTCATCCTCGCCCCCACCCGGGAGCTGGCGATCCAGATCACCGACGAGCTGCGGGACATCGCCGCCTTCCGCCCCGGCGTGCGCTGCGTGTGCCTGTACGGCGGACAACCCATCGGGAAGCAGATCGACGCGCTGAAAAAGCGGCCGCAGATCGTCGTCGCCACCCCCGGGCGGCTCAGCGACCACATGAAGCGCCGCACCGTCCGGGTGGACTCCGCCCAGACCGTCGTCCTGGACGAGGCCGACCGGATGCTGGACATGGGCTTCATCCACGACGTGACCCGCCTGCTGGACAAGATGAACAAGCGGCGCAACCTGGGCCTCTTCTCCGCCACCATCTCCAGGGAGGTCATGGACATCGCCTGGGTCTACCAGCGGGACGCGGCGGAGATCACCGTCCGGGAGGACGAGCAGAACAAGCCCGACATCAAACAGTTCCGCATGGACGTGGCCCAGAACGAGAAGGCCGACGTCATCGCCAGGATCCTGACGGAGACGGGCTTCGACCGCTGCATGGCCTTCTGCAACACGAAGGGGTCCACCGAGCGGATCTGCAAGTTCCTGCAGATGCGGGGCATCGACGCCGAGTGCATCCACGGCGACATCCCCCAGAAGCGCCGGGAGCAGGTGATGGACCGTTTCCGCCAGGGGAAGCTCCGGGTGTTCGTCTCCACCGACGTGGCCGCCCGGGGCATCGACGTGGACGACGTGGACATCGTCTTCAACTGCGACGTGCCCGACGAGAACCAGGACTACGTCCACCGCATCGGCCGCACCGGCCGGGCCAAGCGCCAGGGCGTGGCGGTGTCCCTCATCGCGGACTACCCCTCCAAGATGCGCATCGACGACATCGCCCAGAAGACCCGGAACGAGATCGTCCCCGTGAAGTTCGGGGAGGACGGGACGCTGGAGGTCATCGGCTGAAACAGACAGGGGAAACCCCCCGGGAGATCCCGGGGGGCCGGCTCGTCGAAAAAGTCTTTCCGACGAGCCGGACGGATCTCAGGACCTCAAAAAAGCCCTGAGATCCGATCGATCCGAATGGCGCAGGGGACCTTTCCTAGGTCCCCCGCACACACCCTTCCCTCCCGTCACCCACATCTACATGTTTTTCGACAGTCCGAGCCCCCCAGGAGATCCTGGGGGGCTCCGTTCATCCATCCGCCGGTCAGGTCAAGGAGGCCAGCTCCTCCGCCACCTGGGACTCGCTCTCCCGCATGGCCCGGATGGTCTTGTCCATCAGGACCTCCAGCTCCCAGCCCAGGCGCTCCGCGCCGGTCTTGATCACGTCCCGGGAGCATCCGGCGGCGAATTTCTTGTCCTTGAACTTCTTCTTCAGGGAGGACACCTCCATGTCGCTGACGGACTTGCTGGGCCGCATCCGGGCCGCCGCGCCGATCAGCCCGGTGAGCTCGTCCGCCGCGAAGAGGACCTTCTCCATCTCGTGGACGGGCTCCACATCGGAACAGAGCCCAAAGCCGTGGCTGCACACGGCGTGGATCAGCTCGTCGGAGCAGCCGATCTCCGCCAGCAGCTCGGGGGCCTTCCTGCAGTGCTCCTCCGGCCACTTCTCGAAGTCCACATCGTGGAGCAGGCCCACGACGGCCCAGAAGCCGGCCTCCTCGCCATAGCCCAGATCCTGGGCGTACCAGCGCATGACGGACTCCACTGTCAGGGCGTGCTGGATATGGAAGGGCTCGGTATTGTACTTGCGCAGCAGCGCCAGGGCCGCCGCTCTGTCGGGACAGGCTTTCATAGGGGATCTCTCCTTCATTTTGATGTCGGGTACAGTATACGCCTTTTCCGCCCCCAGCGCAAGAGCGCCGGAGACACGGACAGGGACCGGGACAGCGTCCCGCGCCACGGGGCCGGGGCCCCCCTCACGGCTCCCGCGGGTCCGGGTCCCCATCCAGGGTGACGAAGTAGTCGTAGTACGGCAGCAGGAACGCGAAGCCCGTTTTCAGCCGCTCCACGATGGCCCGGGAGAACAGGTCCTCCGTCAGCGCCTCCTGGTGGCAGATGGTGAAGGACTTCGCCTGATACCAGGGCTCCAGCAGGGGCGACGGGGCCGGGCCCTTGGGGCGCTTGTAGCGCTCCGCCTCCAGCGCGAACTCCTCCTGCCCGTCCAGGGCCCGAGTCAGCGCCTCCATGGTCTTAGGGTCCCGGTCCAGCCGGGCCCGGAGCTTCGCCATGGTCAGGGCCTTCGGGAGATAGTACCCCATGCCGTAGCTCCAGCCCTCCGGCATCAGCTCGAACCAGAAGGTGGGCTTGGCCGTCCACAGGTCCGAGGGCTCCTCCACGGAGAACCAGAGGCTCTCCTTATAGGGCCCCCGGCCATGGAGGCGGCGGGCGTCCCGGTAGATGCGGGTGACCTTGTTGACAAGATCGTAGTCCGGGCGCTGGCCCCGGATGAAGTCGTAGATCTCCGCTCCCAGGGCCTGCATGGGCCGGTAGAAGCGGGTCAGGTAGATCTCCTTGTGGGCCTCGAACCAGGTCCGCTCATTGTTGAAGCGGATGCCCCACATGAAGTCCACCGTCTCGTCGGTAAAGCCGGTAAACATGGATCTCCTCCTTTGCTCACTCCGCCGTCCCCGCCGGCGGGTAGGGGATGCGGTAGGGCTCCGTCCCCCGTTCGGCCAGCTTCTGCCGCAGCCACCCCTGCAGGGCCTCCACGCCGTCCTCCGTCCAGGGGAAGGTCTCGGTCTCCACGTCCTTCGCCAGCTCGAAGCAGGTGTTCTCATACACCCATGCCTGGAGCTGGCCGTCCCCCATCCAGCCCGTGCGCTGGAAGCGGTAGCGGAAGGTCCCCAGGCTGCCGGGATACACCGACGCCCGCGTGAAAAAATCCAGGGTCAGGAAGTCGAACGCTGTCTCCATACGATGCCGCTCCTTTTATAGATGCTTATATAAAGTCACATATTCTCCCGCAAGGCCTCCAAGTTGCCCCGCATCAGGGAGAGGTAGGTGGCCCCCGCCTCCAGATCCGCCCTGCTGACGTTGTGGCAGGTGTGGAACTGGGCCGTCCTCACCCCGGCCGCCTCGGCGATGCTGTCCGCCACCAGGTGGTTGGAGAACTCGATATACCAAACGGCGGGCAGGCCCTCCTCCCGGACCTTCTCCGTCAGGAAGGCCACCGTGGCCGCCGAGGGCTCCGTCTGCGCGCCGCAGCCGGGGAAGGCGGCATAGTAGTCCAGGCCGTAGGCTTCCGCGAAGTACCGCAGGGGGAACCGATCGCCAAAGACGATGGTCCGGCCGGGCAGGCCCTCGAAGAAGGCGGCGAAGTCCCGGTCCAGGGCCTCCAGCTCCCGGGCGTACCCCTCCGCCCCGGCGGCATACGCCTCCGCATTGGCCGGATCCAGGGCGGACAGGCGCTCCCCGATGGTCCGGGTGATGACGGCGGCGTTCCGGGGATCGGTCCAGACGTGCTCGTCCATGCCCACCACCTCGCCCAGATGGCCGTGGTCCTCCTCGTGCTCATGCTCGTGTCCGCCCTGCATCCCCTCCACGGTCTCCTCCTCTAAGAGGTCCACGCAGTCGATCATCCGCAGGGCCTCCCCCTCCGGCTCGATGGCGGAGAGGATGGCGTCCACCCACGCGTCGGACTCGCCGCCCAGGTAGATGAAAAGATCGCAGCTCTGCACCCGGAGGATGTCCGCCGGAGTGGGCTCATAGGAGTGGCTCTCCGCGCCGGGAGGCAGCAGCAGCGTCACGTCCGCCCGCCCGCCCGCGGCGGCGCGGGCGAAGTCATAGGCGGGGAAGACGGCGGCGGCGATCTGGAGCCGGTCCGTCTCCTCCGGCAAGGCGGGGCCGCAGGCCGAAAGGAGCAGGAGGGCACACAGGAGGGGGAGCAGTCGTTTCATAGGCGGGGCCTCTTTTCGGGTAAAATGAGAACTGTTTTCAAATATACTACGGACCGGCCGAAAACGCAAGTTCGGATCTTTTATGTAAAGGACCCTTGACAAATCGACCCGATCGTGATAGCTTATAGGTAAAGGGACCTTTACATATCCGGGAGACGGCCGCTCCCGCCTGTCGAGGGACCTTCCCATAGTCTTTGAAGGAGGCAGCCATGAAGAACCGTGTGGAAGAGCTGAGGAAAGGCCGGGGCCTGCGGCAGGAGGAATTCGCCAAAGCCATCCGGGTCTCCCGGCAGACCGTGAGTTCCATCGAGAACGGGCGCTACAGCCCCTCGCTGGAACTGGCCTTTACGATCTCCGATTTTTTTGGACTGCCCATCGAGGAGATCTTTATCCATGAGAGGAGTGGAGCTTGATGAAGAAGAGCGATCTTTGGACCGGGATCGTCATGATCGCCGCGGGTCTCGCCTGCCTGGCCGCCGTCTTCCTGGATACGGTGCTGAGCAGCCTGTTCGCCGGTCTGTTCGGGGCCTTTACCGCCCCGGGGCTGATGCAGGTCTATAAATACCGCAAATACACCGACCCGAAGCACCGGGAGGAGTACCGGGCGCGCCTGGAACAGGAACAGATCGACCTCCGGGACGAACGCAAGAGGATGCTGCGGGACCGGTCCGGGCGCATCGCCTATGTCCTCGGGCTGCTGTTCGCGGCAGTATCGATCACGGCCTTTTCCTTCCTCGGGAAGCTGGGCGTCGTGGACGAGGCCGCCAGCCGTCTGCTGATCTGGTTCCTGGCAGGTGATATGCTGTTCCTGCTCCTCGCCGGCATCGTCGCATACAAGCTGCTGGAGAGGAAGTACTGAGCCGGGCGGGCCGTCGAAAAGCAGAGGGACCTTCATCGGCGGGGAGGGAGAGCGTTCCAAGAGGGACCCGGGAAGGGTCCCTCTCGTTTTCGGGCGATCAGTTTCCAGGACTTTTTTGAACGTCCTGGAAATTTGCCCAGCCCGTCGAAAAAACGTTCCCGACAGCCTGAGCGGGCCGTCCTTCCGGACGGCCCGCCGTTCTCACTCTCTCACTCCGCCGTTTCCTCCGCGGGACACAGGCCCAGCAGGGTCCTGCCGTGCTCGCCCAGGTGGTCGTACAGCTCCCCCTCATAGGGGATCTGGAACACCTGGGGGCCAAGGGCATAGGCCCCCAGCTCGTAGGGGGAGAAGCCCACCGTCATGCCGTCCCGGTCGAAGCTGACCGCGTAGCTGCTCCAGTCCTTCAGGATGGCGGAGTAGTCCTCCCAATAGTATTCCTCCGGCTTGGCGCCCATCCCGGCGGCAGTCTGCCGGGCCTGGCTCATCAGGGCCAGGTGGACATACTCCCGCAGGTCCGTGCCCTCGTCCAAGATCTCCGGCTCGAAGAACTCCCCCGCTTCCACATCGAAGTTCCAGCTCATCAGGATGCTGTTGGGATGGGCCCCGCCGGTGTAGGTGGAGTATAAGCCGCGGACGCTGACGAGGCGCTCCGTCTGATAGACGCTGCACTGGAGGTCGTCCGTATAGGCCACGGGCTCCAGCCCGGCCTCGTTCCGGAAGGCCCGGTCCTCCCTGGCGCTCTCCGCCAGGGTCTGGGCGTTGCCCTTCCACTGGCCGAAGCGGGCGTTGAAGGTCTCCGCCGCCGCCAGGGCCTCCTCCTGCTCGGGGGAGGCGGCCTCCTCCAGGGGGGTCCCGTCCTCCAGCAGCGCCCGCATCACCGGCAGTCCATAGGAGCATTCCGCCAGCACCGCGCCGTCCTCGTCCCGGACCGTGTCCTCATAGGTCTCCACCTCCACCAGGAGCGTGACGGCGGCAGGGGGCCGCTGGGCGTTCTTCACGTTGGTCAGCGCCTCCCCGGCGCAGCCGACCAGCGTGCTCAGCACGATAAGCAGAGCGATCATGGTACTCATGGGGGGTCCCTCCTTATTTCAGCCCGCCCGCCTCCCGGACGATCGCCGGGCCCGTCCGCCACTCGTCGACGGCGGCGGCGGGATCGGGACACGCCAGGGCGTACAGGCGGCTCGCCCGGGCCTCCAGTTCGAAGAGGCGGCGGGCCTCCTCCCCCATGCGGCGCACAGAGGCGGGCTTGGTCAGCACCGGCAGGGAGGCGGTCTCCCGCATCTTTGCCAGCAGGGCCGTCCCCCGTTCGTTCGCCGCCAGGAGCCGCAGGTAAGGCGGAGCGTCCGGCGGGACGGGGGGGAGGCCCAGATAGGCCCGCAGCGCCATGCGGCGGAGCCGGGCCAGGGGGTAGCGCTTGGTCTTCACGGTCTCCAGCAACTCCTCCAAAGACGCGGCGGAACGGCTGGCACGGTAAAAGCGGTGGTACAGGCCCTCACGGCCCGGGTCCAGGGCGGCGTAGTCCTCCTCCTCCATGAAGCGGAGCCGGGCCAGGACCGCCCGTTCGCAGTTCTCCAGCAGGGCGGGGGCCCGCCCCGCCCTCCGCTCGGCCCGGTAAGCCTCCGCCATGGCGGGGGCCATGAGGGCCAGGGCCTCCTCTTCCTCCCCCTCCCGGAGCAGCGCCCGGATCGAGGAGGCGGAGACGAAGCCGTCCCGGGCGGTCCCTTCGTTGTGGGCCGCCCCCCGCCGGGGGACGGCCACCGGCCGGATGCCGCTGCCCCGGAGGGCCTTGCAGTACTCCACGCCCAGGGTGTCGTTGGGCCTCTCCAGCGCCGAGGCTCCCGCCGGGGAGAGCAGGGCGCTCACCGCCCGCTGCCGGGCGGCGGGGAAGCTGTCCCCCTTCGCCAGCTCCCGGCGCAGGGCCTGTCCGAACTCGTCCGAGCACAGGGCCTCCGCCAGGCGGACCAATCCGGCGGCGTCGCCGCTCTCGCTCCCAAAGACCAGGTGGGTGACGGCGCCGGTGGCCTTCAGCGTCTCCACCGCCCCGGCGGCGAAGCCCTCCGCCGAGGACACGGCCCAGGGCAGGGGCAGCTCCAGCACCAGATCCGCCCCGCTTTGGACGGCGGCGGCAGCGCGGGCCCGCTTGCCCACGATGGCGAAGCCCCCCCGCTGGACATAGTCCCCGCTCATGACGCAGATCACGGCGGTATCCGGCCCCAGCAGGCGGCGGGCCTCCGCCATCAGATGGACGTGGCCCATATGCAGGGGATCGTATTCTGTTATGATACCAGCGGCGGGCATGGAATTCCCCCTTGAAGTGGTGACAAAAAAGTGACATTTCGGTAAAACTCCGAAAAATGCGGTTGTAACTCCGGAAAAGTCTGGTATAATGAAATTGGACAAAGAAATCGGGACGGCTGTTCGGTTTTTTGTCTACACGATTATATTACAAGATCGAGGGGACGCGCAAGGCTTTCCCCAGAAAAGAGGAGACGGTCATCATGAACATTCTTGTCATCAACGCGGGCAGTTCTTCCTTGAAGTATCAGCTCTTGGACCCGGAGAGCGGCGTCCTGCTGGCCAAGGGCCTGTGCGAGCGCATCGGCATCGACGGCAAATTCACCTATAAGGCCGAGGGGAAAAAGACCCTGGACGCCGTCGACGTCCCCATGCCCACCCATTCCGAGGCCATCCAGGCCGTGCTGGACGCCGTGGCGGACAAGGACAACGGCGTCATCGCCTCCATGAGTGAGATCGGCGCCGTCGGCCACCGGGTGGTCCACGGCGGCGAGGCGTTCAACAAGTCCGTGCGCATCGACGACGCCGTGCTGAAGGCCATCGAGGACTGCATCCCCCTGGCCCCCCTCCATAACCCCGCCAACCTGACCGGCATCCGCGCCTGCCAAAAGGTCATGCCCGGCGTGCCCATGGTCGCCGTGTTCGACACCGCCTTCCACCAGACCATGCCCGCCCGGGCCTACATGTACGCCCTGCCCTACGCCTGGTACGAGGAGGACAAGGTCCGGCGCTACGGCTTCCACGGCACCAGCCATAAGTACGTGGCGGGCCGCGCCGCCGCCATGCTGGGCCGGCCCATCGAGGAGCTCAAGCTGATCTCCTGCCACCTGGGCAACGGCTCCTCCATCACCGCCGTGGACGGCGGCAGGTCCGTGGACACCTCCATGGGCTTCACCCCCCTGGCCGGCGTGCCCATGGGCACCCGCTCCGGCGACCTGGACGCGGGCATCCTCCAGTATGAGATGGAGAAGCGGGGGATGAGCATCGACGAGATGCTGGGCGTCCTGAACAAGAAGTCCGGCGTGGAGGGGCTGAGCTGCGTCGGCTCCGACTTCCGCGATTTGGAGGCCGCCGCCGGGAAGGGCGACGCCAAGGCCGCCCTGGCCCAGGAGAAGTTCGCCTATGAGGTCCGGAAATACGTGGGCGCTTACGCCGCCGCCATGGGCGGAGCGGACGCCGTGATCTTCACCGCCGGCGTGGGCGAGAACGACAAGGTCATCCGTTCCATGGTCTGCCAGGGCCTGGAGTACATGGGCGTGGAGCTGGACGCCGCCGCCAACGACGTCCGGGGCAAGGAGACCGTCCTCTCCGCCCCCGGCTCCAAGGTGAAGGTCCTGCTGATCCCCACCAACGAGGAGCTCATGATCGCCATGGACACGGCCGAGATCGTGAAGGGATAACGGAGCTCCCCCGGCAAAGGAGGTACACCGCCATGAAGATACGAGACGCGAAGCAGATGTATTCCGTCCAGCTGGACGCGCTGCGGGACAAACGGCAGGCCCTCTCCAAGCTCCTGAAGGACCAGGAGAAGGGCGGTCCCCAGGCGGCGGCGTTCGACCGGGTGGAGATCTCCAAGGAGCTCTCCCGGACCGACGCCCAGTATGACGCGCTCAGCAGCGTCATGGAAGGCATCACCGCCAGGGAGACCGCCATCCACGACCTGGAAGCGTCCAAGCAGCAAAACGAGACCCTCGCCAAGGCGGCGGAGGACATGGTCAAGATCATGGAGGTCTACCGCCGCATCGCCTCCGGAGCCAAGGTCCCGGCCAAGGACGAGAAGAAGCTGATGGACTACGATTTCAAGCTCTACATGGCCGCGAAGCAGGCGGCGCTGATCGCGAAGCGGGACGACGAAGAATACGACTCCCTGTGGGAGGACGAAGACGAGCAGGCCGGGGAGCAGGCCGATCCCAGCGAGATCGCGGGCAGCACGGAGATCTCCGTGCCGGACCCCTCCGCCGTTGCGGCCTCTGCCGAGGCGTCTTCCGAAGAGATCGTGTGAAACATAGTCGGGCGGCTGTCCCCGGGCCGGGGGCAGCCGCCCGGCCGTTCCTTCCCGCGGCATGCGGCCGACGCGCCTCACAGCACGTTCCGCAGGCTGAACTCCTCCATCTCCGCCAGCAGGCGCAGCTGGGCCTTCAGGTCCGCCAGCTCCGCCCGGAGCTCGCTGCCCTCCTCCTGCTGGGCGAAGGCCAGACAGCGGTGGTACATGGCCTCCGCGTCGTCCACGGCGTCGTGCCCGGTGACGATGTGGAGATAGGTCTGGCTCCGGCCCCAATCGGCATAGCCCTCCCGGATAGCGGCGGCGGCCCCCTCCCAGTCTTCGGACCGGGCCAGGCGGTCCGCCTTTTCCATCTGCTCCTGCCAGCGGGCGGTGTGCCCCGCCATGGCGGCGCTGTTCCAGAGGCAGAAGGCCAGCACCGCCGCCAGCACGGCGGCAGGGACGAGCAAGCCCTTCTTCATCTCCCGCCCTCCTTTTTCACGCAGACCACCCGGCCCGTCTCGTCCAGGGTCATGAGGAACACCTCCCGGTGGGAGGTCAGGCCCTCCTTCCGCAGCGCCTCCCGCAGCCACGCCTCGTCCAGCCCCTGGGCCTCCAGGTTCCGCCGGAGGAGCCGCCCGTCGTTGATGAGGACCGCCGGCAGGGTCACGTCCTCCTCCGCCTCCAGCCCAAGCTGCTGGGCCGTGGGGGCCTGGCACCGGGCCCAGGGGAGGACCGACAGCTGCCCGGAGTTCTCCAGCACGGCGTATTTCACGTCCCCGATGTCGCAGATCCCCTGGCCCCGGAGCTCCTCCAAAAGCTCGTCCAGGGTATAGCGGTCCTTCCGCATGGCCTCCTGCTGGAGGACCCCCTCCCGGATGAGGACGGAGGGCGTGCCGCAGACCAGGCGGCGGAAGCGGAGGCTGGAGAGGGAGAGCTGGCTCAGCAGCATGGACAGGGCCAGCAAAGTCAGGATGGGGATCACCCCCGCCAGCAGGGGGATGCCGAAGTCCTGCATGGGGACCGTGGCCAGGTCGGAGATCATCATGGTCAGCACCAGCTCCCCCGGCTCCAGCTCGCCGATCTGCCGCTTCCCCATGAGCCGCAGGCCGATCATGATGAGGGAATAAAGGATGAGCGTACGGACGAAGGCGGTCATCATAGGCGTGCCCTCCATTAAACAGCATATTTATAAAAGTATCTTCCGTTACCCGCCTGAATATCCCGGCAAGTTTTTCTAAAAATATAGAAACCTTTTCCCCTCCTGAAACGTTGGACGGATAGAGCCGGCACAGTCGAAAGGAAGGAGGCGAGGGCCATGCTCCCCTGCTATGTGCTCCTGCTGGAGCGGGACAAGGACCGGGCGCGCTTCGCCCGGCTCTATGACGGCGTCCAGCGTCCGCTCCACCGGCTGGCCGTCCGGACCCTGGGCCCCGGTCCCAGGGCGGAAGACGCGGTGCACGATACTTTTATAAAGTTAATACAAAATTATGACCAGCTTCGCTCCCGTTCGGACGCCGAGCTGGAACGCTGGCTGATGGCGGTGGTCAAGACCACGGCCCTGGATATGCTCCGGAAGGACCGCCATGAGCAGGCCCTGGAGCCCGGCGTTTGGGAGCCCGCCGTCCCGCCGGATCTGGGGGAGTTCGAGGCGCTGGTCAGCCTGATACGCGCCCTGCCGGAGGACTACCGGCAGGTACTGGAGCTCCGGTTTTTGGCGGAGTGGAGCCTGGCCGGCATCGCCGGGGCGCTGGGACTGACGGAGGGCGCGGTGAAGAGCCGCATCTTCCGGGGACGGAAGCTGCTGATCGAAGCGCTGCGGAAGGAGGGGTATCTGGATGGACGAGACTGTATTTGACGCGATGCTGAAGACGGCGCTGGAGGAAGCCCTGCGCCGGGACGCCGGGGAGGCCCCGGAGGCCCGTCCCTCCCGGCGGCAGGAGCGGCGGATGCGCCGCCTGCTGGCAGATCCCCGGCGCGGCGCGGCCCCGGAGACGGCAGTGCCCCGGCAGCACCGGTGGCCCGCCCGCTGGCTGGCGGCGGCCATCATCGCCGCCCTGCTGGGCGGTGCGGCGGCGGCGGGGGCCGTCCTGGGCAGTGGGGAGTGGTTCCGCTCCATGTTCGAGAACAGCGATTCCGCCGGATACTACGGCGGCGCGGCGGACACGGAACAGCTCACCGGCATGGGCGCGGCCATCGACACGCCGGTGGTGGAGCGCGACGGCCTGCGCTTCGAGATCCTGGACGCCATCTTCGACGGGCAGACTGCCATGCTGAACCTCCGCATGACGGTGCTGGACATAGCGCTGACGGAGCAGCTTCGGGAGGACGGCCCCCAGTTCTGGACCATGGAGCTCCTTCGGGAGGACAGCGAGAAACCGATGTCCTGGGGCTATTCCTCCCGCTCCTGGGAGATGTCGAAGGAGCTGAAGGAGGGGGAGTACACCCTGATCTTCTCCATCACCGGCGAGGACCTGAATGCCGGGGGCCGGTACGGCATCCGCTTCGGGGACCTGACATACTACAACCATGAGCGGGGAAAGGAGGAGGTGCTCCTCCCCGGGGAATGGACACTGTCCGTCACCCTTCAGCCCACGGACCTTGTAGAGCTGGAGCCCAAGCGGATCTGCCAGATCGACGGCGTGGACTGGATGCTGGACCGCGTGACCCTGTCCCCGCTGGCCCTGCGGTTCTCCCTCCACTGCCTCGTCCAGGAACGGCAGGACTACCGGGACGTCTCGGAGGGCCTGGAGATCCACATGAAGGACGGCACGGTGGTGGACAGACGGGGCTGCGCCAGCGGGACTTCCGGCAACGGACACACGGCCGCGGCCCAGCTGGACTTCCCCATGCCCCTGGATCTGGAGCAGGTGGACTTCCTCCGCATCTGCGGCCAGGGCATCCGCCTGGAGGGATGACGAAACAGCCGCCTTCACCGGCGGCTGTTTTTATGGGAAACGGCGAGAACATCCGTTTGATTCTCCGCTTGTGTTTTGCGGAGGCCCGTGGTAAAATAGGGGGAGACTTTTAAGGTGACGGAGGTACATATGCTGCCCACCACACGTTTGAAGAACCTTTATGAAGGCCCCCTGCCGCCGATGGCGCTGACAGACCGCGAGGCCATGGACAAGTTCCTGGACCAGGCCGCCCAGCGGTGCAAGGTCTCCGGGCGGAACTTCGACCTGTTCCTGGACTGGGTCATCCACTCCCTGACGATGAGCCTCACCGCCGACAGCGCCTCGCGCATCTTCCTGCCCAAGACGAGGACCGGGCCCTTCGCCCTGGACGATCTCATCCCCCTCTCCGGCTTTGCCCCCAGAGGGGAGCGGCGGGTGCATCTCAGCCAGTGCAGCGTGATCGCTCCCGTGTGGAACAACAGCGACCTGGACGCGGCGCTGGAATCCTTCTATGACAGCGGCTTCGCCGGTCTGGATGTGGAGAGGCCCTTCGGCGGGGCCTATATCGAGGAATTGCGCCTGGCCATCATCGACTCCCCGGCGGACGTGAACGTCCCCAACGTCCTGCGGGTCTGGAGCCGGGGGAGCGTGGTCCTGCCCGCCTATTCCCTGAAGGAGCTGGGGCCCCTGCTCAGCACCGACGGGGAGATGTGGTATCTCCAGACCGAGGACGGCGAGCAGGAGGAGCCGGTGCTGGAGCCCCGGATGGCCGCGCTGTATGCCTGCGCCCTGCGCCGCTGCGGCGGGCGGGCCTAAAGCCTGGAGAGCAGGCGCTCGATCCGGGCGGCGTTCTCCTCCAACTCCTTCCGCAGGGACTCCTGGATCGCCAGATCGCGGCTCTGCACGGCCAGCAGCATCCGCATGTTCAGGCAGCGCTGCTCGTCCCGCAGGCTGTTCAGCGTGACGCCCCTGCCCTCTGTAAGCTCTTTCTTCATAGTCCCTCCTGGCCGGCATGGTCTCATCGATGGAGCCATCTTAGCAGACCGACCTGAAAGATCCCTGAAAAGATACGGAGAGGAGCGGCCCCCCATCCTGGGGAGCCGCTCCTCGCAGGCCGTCAAAAACGTCTTTTTGACGGCCTGCGCAAGTTTCCAGGGCTTTCGAAAAAGCCCTGGAAACTTATCTATCCAAAACGAAAGGGACCCCTCCTGGGTCCCTCTCGTAACTCTCTTCCTTCCCGTCGATGGAGTCTTCACTACTTTTTCGACACGCTGAGAGGAGCGGCCCCCCATCCTGGGGAGCCGCTCCTCTCCGTATCCATACCCGCTCAAAGCACACGGCGGCGCTATTTCGACTCGAACCCCGCCCAGGTGGTCCGCTCCTCCTCGAAGGACTGCCAAGACAGCCCCGCCCCTTCCACGTCGGCCCAGTCCGGGGACCTGTATCGGACGGTGACGGGCTGACGGGCCATAACGGTCTGCGCCCCGGACCGGAGCGAGATCGTCACATACTCCGTCCCCTCCGGGAGCGGCCCCTCCGGGGAAATGGTCACATACTCCAGCCCGACCGGCAGAAAGACCGGATTGGAGAAGGCGGACAGCTCCGCCTCCAGTCCCATCCCGGACGGGTCGAACGCCTCCCCGCCGAACCCGTTGCAGCCATATCCCTGTTTCTCCGGCGGAGAGGCGATCCGCAGCGCCCGCAGGGCGATCTCCTCCCCGGCGGCCGGGATCGCCCGGATGCGCGCCGGGAAGTCGGCGGCGCGGATAGGCTCGTCCGTGCCCTCCTTCTCCCGGAGCGCGTCGGCGATGTCTTTGAAAAGAGGCTTCAGTCCCATCAGTACGCCTCCTCGACCGCTCCCGTGACGGCCCTGTCGATGGCGGCGTTGACCTGCTCCATCGTGGCGGCGGCCGCCGCCAGCTCCTCCAGGGCCTCCGCCGCCGCTTGGGCCACCTGGGCGGAAAGCTCCCGCGACGCCTCGGCAGCCATCCGCAGGTGTGTCAAATTCGTCAGCTTATCGCTCATCTCTCCCCCTCGCTCACAAGGAGGGGCCCTCCGGTCCCCTCCGATCCGGTTCATCCCTTCGCCCCGAACACCTCATCCAGCATCCCGGCCACCTCCTCGTCCGACGCGAACTCCCCGTGGACCACGTCCTCCGGCTCCGTGTAGACGGCCAGCACCGCGCCGTCGATCTTGATCGTACCGTTGGCCTCTCCGGCCTCCACCTTCGTCGCGCCCTCGGACACGCTGTCCAGCCGGGCCTTGTCCGCGT
Organism: uncultured Oscillibacter sp.; assembly: GCF_910584465.1. Lineage (GTDB taxonomy): Bacteria > Bacillota > Clostridia > Oscillospirales > Oscillospiraceae > Oscillibacter. The sequence goes on along the minus strand of NZ_CAJUBK010000002.1, from coordinate 109,040 downwards.
CGGTGAAGTCGTTGGCGCTCAGGCCCCTGCCCTCTTCCTTCCGGACATAGCCGGACAGATCCACGGACCAGTCGCCCACGCGCTCCACGGCGCCGTCGATGACCATGTACTCGTCGTATCGGTCGCCGGGCGCGCCGCCGGCCTTCCGCACCATGTAGATATACCGATCCGCGTCCGCGGCGGCGGGGGCGATGGCGTCCGCGCTCTCCACGATCTTGCGCTTGAGGTGGTCCGCGGAGGCCACGGCGGCGGCCACCTGCTCCCCGGTCTGGAACCCGCTGTCGTTGTCCAGGTCCGACACCTTGACGGGCACCGCCAGGTCCACCGCCTTATCGATGATGGCCTGTACGGTCCCGTTGACCTTGATCGTGTCGATCGCGTTGGGCTCCCCGCCCACGGTAGTCAGCTCCTCCACCCTGCCGCGCAGGGCCTCCAGCTCGGCCTTCCGGGCAAAGTCGCGGTCGATGCGCTTCGCCAGTTCCTTGAGGGATCTCAGTTTCGTCAGTCTCTCTTCATTGTAAGCCATGTCCGTTCCTCCATTTCAAATATCGTCCCGCGAGGCCCCGAAGACCTCGTCGAGCATCCGCTCCACGTCCTCGTCCCCGGCGGTCTCGCCACCGGCGCCGGGGACGGAAGACAGCAGCTCCCCTCCTGCATAGAGGCCCAGTCCTCCGGACTCCGTGTAGCCCAGCCGGTCCCCCTTCTTCGCCAGCACCTCCTCCCAGATCTCCGGCCTGGGAGGAGCCCCGCCCTCCGGGACGCTGACGCCCGTCAAGACCATCCCCAGATCCGCCCACGCGGTCGGCAGGACGGTCTCCCCGCCCCGGGTCCCGTAGACCCCCGCCTCCAGCCGCTGTCCGCCGGTCGTCAGCACCTCCCAGGGGACGAGGCACTCCCCGCTCTCATCCAGGAGGACCGAGACCGCCTTGTCCCCGCAGCGGAAGACCGCTATCCGTTCCAGGCCCGCCCACTCCCGGGAGAAGCCGAACCGGGCCGTGTAAACGTTGACACTGCCGCTGGTGACCGGCCCCTTCTGCTGGAGGATCAGTTTGTTTTTGTCCGCATACAGGTTGAACATCCAGATGCACCTCCAAAGCTGCATCGAAAAAGCCCCAAGTTGCACGGACCCGTCTAACAAAACACCATTTCCCGGATGCCGCCGGGAAATGGTGTATCCCATCCGGAGAGGACGGCCCCGCCGGGGCCTCGGACGCCCATACGGCAAAAGGGCCCGGTGCCATCGCCAATACCAGGACGCGCCCCCTGCCTGCCCCCGCGCATCCCTGCATGGGGACATCTTCGTGCAAACTTCGAAACAGGCGGGGAAGCCTGAAAAGACTTCCCCGCCTTCATCCCATCGTCAAAGGAGCGCGGGAGGGGCCGCCGGCCCGGCCACCTGACGCGTCACGGTCCTGTCCTCCCGTTCCTCCACCCGTTCCCATGGCCGTCTCCCTGCCCGTGATGCCCCGCTCCCCCGTCATCGCATGACGCGGCGCCATCGCCGCCGGGCGAAAGGCTTTCGATCGACTCCCGGATCTCCCTCATCGTCATGCCCTGCACGGCCTCGCAGGTGACATCCGGATCGAGGAGCTGCAGTTCTAAGAAGGCCCTGTATTTCCCGTGGGAAAGCCCCGCTGCATGGGCGGCGGCAACATCCTCCGGCCGCGCGAAATAACAGTAAGTATTGCTTTGCCCCGCCGTACACGCCGCAACGCCTGAAAGGATGTCCGCCGACCGCTGTCCGTCCGGGCCCACGACCGTGATCGTCATGACTTCGCCTCCGGACAGCAGCGATGTTATGCTGTCATGGCATACTATCCGCTCGACCGCCTCCACATAGTTCTTATATCTTATATCGACAGCATCGGAAAGGTCCATGCCGTCCTCGTTCATCCCGTTCACGAAGATCACCTGGTCGAATCGATTGATGCCCAATTCGACGGAGGGGTTGATATCGATGCTGATCTCCGCTGTGGGCGTGAAGTAGAGCCACCGGCCCCCAAGCACCGCGAGCAGCAGGCACGCACAGGCCGCGGCGCGGACATAGCGCCGGTACTTCCTCGGGGCCGCCCTCCCATAGTCCTGCGTCTTCTCCGCGAGGAACGCTTTGGTGCGGTCCTTCAGTCCTTGCTCTGCCTGTATCGGGCCGAAAAGTTCCTTAAACGTATCATTCATAATCATAGCCACCTCCCAACTTTTCCCTCAGCATCTGTCTGGATCGAGTCAGGAGCGTATAGACCGTATTCACATTTTTGCCCAAGATCCGGCCGATCTGCGGAGCGGTATAGTCTTCAAAATAATGCAGATACACGACATCCCGATATTTCTGAGGCAGGGAGGCCACAGCCTCCCAAACGTCCCGGCGATCCGGAGGCAGCTCCGCCGGATGCTCTCTCACGTCATCCAAGGAGACGGTGCGGCGGCGGAAAAAGCTCTTCAGCAGATCCCTGCAGGCGTTGATGGTGACGCGGATGAACCACGCTTTCTCATGTTCTTCGCTTTCAAACGGAACGGAGCTGAGGACATACTTCAAAAACACGGTTTGAAATATGTCCTCGGTATCCGCATCATTTTTCAAATGTACTGCGCAGAGCCGCCGAACGGTATCGGAATACCGTTCGATGGCCCTGATGGTATCCTGTTCGCTCCGCATGGTCGTCCCGGCCGTTCATCTGCCGCATCCGCCCCGGAAGCCGTGCCCGCGTCCCCCGTGGCATCCGCGCCCGTATCCGGCGCCTTGTCCGGAGGCATAGTTATCGCAGATGCCGTCTCCGTCCGCGTCCACGAACCCCCTGCCGCAGGTCTGGAAGTGGCCCGAGCCGCAGAGATCGCAGATGCCGTCCCCGTCCGCGTCCGAGTAAGCGCACCCGCTGCCGGCATTGTCGCAGATGCCGTCTCCGTCTGCGTCTGCAAAGCAGCGTCCTCCCCCCGGGCCCGCCGCAAATGCGGCCGACATGCACAAGGACAATACGATCGCAGCCGATAAAACTCCAAAAAGCGTCCTTTTCATGGTACTCCTCCGTCATGCTTTTGATAGCCATCCCTGGCTTCACTACTAATACGACCGCCAGGCAGGGATCCATTCAAAAAAACCAAAAATTTTTTCAAAGGCGCGCGCTTGGGGGAAGCGGCACCAAGTCCCCGCATCCAGGCGTTTGCCCGCTCCTCCCGGCCGGGGGGGCGGGCGGAGCGCGATCCCCGACCGAAAGCGAAGAGATCCCCACCATAGCGCAGTTTTCGGCGGAGCCGGAAACGGAGCGTTGGTGGGGATCTCTGAGCTGTCTATTCTTTACAAAAAAATGCGACCTTAAAATCGCAATATAGTGATTTTACACAGCTAAATGAGCTTAAAATGAACAGCTATGTGTGTACAAAACTAATTAGCTTTACTTCTTCTGAAATGCTTACAATAGAATCTTTCAAAGGGTCCCGCAAGTTGGATAGGAAAGAAGAAAAATCCATAAAATTTCCTCCTTATTTTGTTGAGCCGTTTGGGCAGCCTCCCCCACCAAAAAAGAGAAGCACGCAGATGCGTGCTTCTCTTTTTTGTAATTGGCGAACGATATAGATGGGAAGCATCGAAAACCTTGTGTGCTCACATGATATGTAAGTTACATTTTGGACAGCAATTCTGATTTCTTTTTTTGAAATTCCTCTTCTGTTAACACACCAGAATCCTTTAAATCTGCCAACGTTTTAATTTGTGATGGAATATCCATCGTTACTTCTTTATGACTTGAGGAAACTTTCTCATATTGCTCAATCTCTACGGACAACAACCTCATGATATCATTAAAATTATCTTGGTTCTTTCCCCAATCGACCAATCCGTACTTTGATGATGAACCAATCGATATTTCAGAAAGGCCGTCAGGGGTTGGACTGACCGTAATAAGCAAGTTTTCGCCCCAAGATTTCCAAGACACGCCTGTCTTTACTTGAATTGTTCTTGTAGCTGAAGTCGAATCTTTAATGGAGAATCTGTCTGAACGGCCTAATGCGGCCATGAGTGCGGCAAAGGTATCGTCCGGAGAATACTCAACAATTTGCTTCCCAGATGTAGTTGCGTTAAACCCCATAATTTGCACCTCCTCAACACAAGTATACCATTTCATAGTAAAATGTCAACGCCTAACCATGGATTTTGTACTTGCAGGCTGCGGAGGCGTAACCTTGGACGAATGCGTTAATGCGATTGCGCGACTGGGCGAGATGGCTACTTTTGAAGAGGCCTTTGCAGCCCTCGAAGCTGAGCTTGCAGAAACAAGCCTCAGGAGCTCCATATCGCGTCCGAGGTTCCAGGAGTATAAACCCCCAGGGCCCCCTCCCTGAAACACGATACGGGAGACCGTGGAGCTCCTGGGATAGCTCCGGGCTTATCAGCCCCCTCGGACAGGCGCGCGGACCTCCCTAAAACACGACCGCCCAGATCAAACCTGAGCGGTCAAGTCGAGGGCCAGCCAGAACCCATGCCATAAGGCAATGATCTCATAGCTTTGGGTTCGACCAGCAATTTTAATGGTGGAGGTGGCGGGAGTTGAACCCGCGTCCGAAAGCACTTCGACGGGACTTTCTCCGGGCGCAGACGATCATTGCGGAGGTCTTGCTCCTCCTGTTCCCATCACTGACGGCAGACCGTCACGCCGTCAGGTCAGGTGAGCTTCATGATGTGTGGCACGGGCAAAGCTTACCGTACGCACATTTACCGCTAAACGACGCCCTTCCCGGCTCGCGGTCCTTCCGGGTCGGACGGCTGCCTTTAATTAGGCAGCAACAGCAACAGTGTTGTTGTTATTTGATTTATAATTTGCCCGTTTTATGGCGGTCAGGCGCCGCCGCCCGCTTATCCCGCCTCCATACCCCCGTCGAAACCCTTACACCCCCTCGTCGTCGCAAAGTCCGCTCGGCTCCGTCCCCGCCGTCAGCCTTCGGCTGTCGGCGAGGACTGCGCTCGCTCCCTTGCTCCTCCTCTCACACAAAGATCTGCGGATCTTTGCGTGTTTTGGGGGACGAGGGAGACGCCGCATCGCTCCGCTCGCGGTCCTGCATTGGAGATCTGCTTTGGGTCTGCGCTGGTCTTGTCCCTATGGAGGACGGTCTTTTCATTCCTTCCTTGATATTTCCATGTTTCCCTTTATTGGGCCCCTGCCGGCGATCGTGAAGGGATCGGGTGTTCCGCTCCCTTCGCGCTTCGGCGGTCGGCTCCGGAGCCTGCCTTTTGGCCCTCCTTCCCTGCCTATCAATATAGCATATCTCTTCCCCCGTATGTGTTACGATCTCATGACATTTCGGAGCGGGGCCCCTTCCGGGGCCCGCTCCCCTATTATAGTCAAGTCTTCACGAACCTAACCAGCAGCTTGGACGGCGTGACCTTCGCCAGGACCCGGTAGAACTTATACAGCAGCTTCGGCGTATAGATCGTCCGGCCCGCTTTCGCGGCCCGCAGGGCCCCGCCCGCTACCCGCACCTGGTCGCAGTACGGCAGGAACTCGAACGTGCTGGAGTGCCCCGTGATGCCCGCCAGCGGCAGGAACTCCGTATCCATCGGGCCGGGGCACACCGCCGTCACGCTCACCTTGCGGCGGCGCAGCTCCTCGCCCAGGCCCACGGTGAAGGAGGAGACGTACGCCTTCGTCGACGAGTAGACCGTCATGCGGGGGTTCGGGCAGAAGGAGGCGATGGAAGACACGTTCAGGATACGCGCCCCTTCGGGCATGTAGGGGATGGCGATGTTCGTCACGGCCGTCAGCGCCCGGACGTTCAGATCCACCATCCGGATCTGGGAGGCGGTATCCATCTCCCCCACCCGGCCCAGATAGCCGCAGCCCGCACAGTTCACCAGGAGCGCCACCTCCGGTCTCTCCGCCGTCAGGCGCTCCTGGAGGGCGATGAAGCTCATGGGGTCGCACAGGTCCAGCGGCAGGCAGACCGTGGTCTTGCCCGGCAGGCTGATGGACAGGCTCTCCAGCCGGTCCGCCCGGCGGGAGATCAGCCAATAGCATTCGATGTCAGGGAAAACATCCTCGATCTGGCGGGCCAGCTCCCGGCCCAGGCCGGAGGACGCGCCGGTGATGATGGCGGTCTTCATAGGGCGTGCTCCTTCCTTACAGTCCATCCGGCGGGCAATCAGCGGGTCTCCGGCTCCGGGTACTCCGCGCCCTGGGTGTCCACCCGGATGGACTGGATGACCACCGGCTTCTTGGGCTTGTCGTCCCACATGCTCCGGGGGACGCGGGAGATGGCGATGGCGTCGTCCACGCCCTCGGTCACCTGGCCGAAGGCGGCGTAGTCCCCGTCCAGGTGCTCCGCCGGAGCCACCATGATGAAGAACTGGCTCCCCGCCGAGTCGGGGACGTTGGTCCGGGCCATGGACAGGACGCCGGTGACGTGCTTCAGGTCGTTCTGCGCGAAACCGTTGGAGGCGAACTCCCCCTTGATCTCATACCCGGGGCCGCCGGAGCCGGTGCCCTCCGGGTCGCCGCCCTGGATCATGAAGCCCGGGATGATCCGGTGGAAGGTCAGGCCGTCGTAAAAGCCCTTGTTCGCCAGGGAGATGAAGTTGTTCACCGTGTTGGGGGCCTTGTCAGGATAGAGCTCGGCGGTCATCTTTTTGCCGTCCTCCATCAGGATGGTCGCGATGGGATGATCGGACATGTCGGTCGGTTCCTTTCTGTACGTTATTCGATCTCGAATGGGCTCAGCGGACCTTCATGGCCCGGTCAATCTCGCGCTTGGTGTCCCTCTGGGCCATGGCGGCCCGCTTATCGTAGTTCTTCTTGCCCTTGCACAGGCCCACTTCCAGCTTGACGCGGGAGTCCTTGAAGTAGACGGACAGGGGCACCAGGGTATAGCCGTCCTGCTTCACCAGGGCGTGGAGCTTGCGGATCTCCCGCTTGTGCATCAGCAGCCGCCGGACGCGGACGGGGTCCTTATTGAAGATGTTGCCCTTCTCATAGGGGGAGATGTGCATCCCATGGATGAAGAGCTCCCCGTCCTTCACGGAGCAATAGGAGTCTTTCAGGTTCAGCGTCCCGGCCCGGATGGACTTGACCTCCGTGCCGGCCAGCTCGATGCCCGCCTCGTATCGGTCCTCCACGTAATAGTCGTGGTGGGCCTTCCGGTTCTGCGCGGCGATCTTGACGCCTTTCTTTTCCATCGCGGCCACCTCCTCGAAGAGATCTTCCCCAGTCTTACCAGGATCTATTATACCACGCTTTCCTCCTCCAGGCAAGGGTGGATCGGGGCGGAAAACGTCCGCTCCTCATTTTGCAGGACCAAGTTGAAACGGGCGCGGATCTGTGATAAGATCGGATCGTCATAGTTCGTGTCTAAGGAGGAGCGGTACGATGAAGGGATGCAGGCTGACCATATTGAAGACCACCTTACAGGAAGATCTGGCAAAGGAGTACGGGATCCCCGGGCTTTCCACCTGCCCGCTCATGAAGGAGGGCCAGGTCTTCTATTCCAGCTACGCCAAGCCGGACGGCTTCTGCGACGAGGCGTGGAAGGCCGTTTACCAATATGTGTTCGCCCTGGCGAACGGATCGGAGGGATGGTACGACGATACCTGGATCGATCCGAAGCATAAAGGAGTGGCGATCTGCTCCTGCAACGACGGGCTGCGCCCGGTCATCATCAAGATCGAGCGGGTCGAAGGATAGGCGGCCGCCTCGGGACCGCCCGCCGGGAGCGGCACGGACTGCCCGCCGGCCGCACGAAAAACAGCGGGCCGATGGCCCGCTGTTTTCGCGTCTTTCAAAGGATCTTGGGACCGCCCTTCGAGCCGTCCCCCCCCCGGCCGCTTACGCCGCGGGGATCGTCAGGACCTGGCCGATCTGGATGGAGGCGGGGTCCTTGACGGAAGACTGGTTGGCGGCGTAAATGACGCCCCACTTGGTCCCGGTGCCATAGGCCGCCTGCGCGATGCTCCACAGGCAGTCGCCGGACTTGACGGTGTAGGTGCCCTCCGCTGCGGCGGGGACAGGTGCGGGCTCCGGCTCAGGAGCAGGTGCGGGCTCCGGCTCAGGAGCAGGAGCGGGCTCCGGCTCAGGAGCGGGCGCGGGCTCCGGTTCGGGAGCGGGCGCGGGCTCCGGTTCGGGAGCGGGCGCGGGCTCCGGCGTCTCCTCCTCCAGGGCGGGCAGGAGGCCCGCGGCCCGCAGGGCGGGACCGTTCAGGGAGGCGATGTTGGGCGTGCGCCCATCCTCGCTGGTGGGGATCTGGATCTCGCCGGAGCGGACCTTCTCATAGATCAGATCCTTCTGGGGATCGTCCAGATCCGCGCCCACGATCTTCCAGTTGTTGTCCACCTCGGGCATCAGGGGGCCGTCCAGGGACTCCACGTACTCGGTGATCATATCCCGGACCGCGCCGCCCTCATAGACCACGTCGGACTCGTTGATGAGCCCCGCGGACACCAGGCCGCCGTAGCGGTAGTTGTTCAGGGCCAGGATCATGGTCTCGTCGTCGGTCATGGGATGGCCCTTATAGACCACGTTCTGGATGCGGGACCCGACGGGCTTGGAGATGTCGATCTCGTAGTCCAGGCCCGCGAACATATCGTAGTTGTACAGGCGGATGTTGGGGTCGAAGCTGATGGTCACGTCGCCGGGCTGGTACTGGTTGAAGAAGCTGCCCGCTTTTTCTTCCATGATGGCCTTCATCTGCTTGCCGGTGACCTTGACGCCGTAGAGGGTGTTGTCGTACTTATAGATCTTCACGCTGTCCCGGTGCAGGAAGGGACCGGCCTGGAGGTTGGAGGTCGCGTCGAACAGCGCGGCCAGGGACACGTCGGCCCCGGCGTTCAGCATCTGGACCTTGTTCACAAGATCGGTGACGGCGTCGTCCTCCAGCACGGCGGAGGGGATGCCGGGCAGGACCTCGATCGGGTCGATGAAGGTCTCGCCCACGGTGCCGACCTCGCGGGAGGCCAGCTCCAGGCTCTTCTCATGGAGGCCCTGGAACTCCTTCAGGAAGTCGGGGTCCGGCGTGGCAGCGGCGCACTCGAGGAGCCCGCCCTCGGCGGAATCGACGGTCCAGCCGTCGCCGTCGGCCTTCAGGGTCAGGGTGACCTTGCCGACGAACTCGCCGTTGCTGCCGGGCTCCAGGACGGGGATACCGCCGATGGTCTCGTCCACCTTGGCGTGGGCGTGACCGATGAACAGCGCGTCCATCCGCTCGCCGTAAGCCTCGGCCACTTCCCGCATGCCGGCGCAGCCGTACTCGCCGTCCAGGCCGTAGTGGACGGAACCGACGATGACGTCGGCCTGGCCCTCCAGCTCGTCCAGGATCTTGCCGATCTCCTCCATGGGCTCGGAGATCTTCATGTTGTCATAGTGTCCGGGGTCGGACTTCTCCCACTGGGGGATGTGGGGGGCGTCCACGCCGAAGACCGCCACCTTCACGCCGTCCACGTCGAAGATGTGGTAGGCGTCGATCCAGCGGGTGCCGTCGTCCTTGTAGAAGTTGCCGCCCAGGACGGTGCCCTCGAACTCGTCGATCTTCTTCTGGGTGTACTTGAAGTCGAAGTTGAACTCGTGGTTGCCCAGGGTCCAGGCGTCATAGCCCAGGTAGTTCAGGGCGTGGATCATGGGATCGGGCTCTTCGTCCAGGAAGGACTGGATGTAGTTGGCCTGGGTGGTGTCGCCGGTGTCCAGCAGGAGCAGGTCCGGGTCCGCCTCCCGCTCCGCCTTGATGATGGCGGCGGCGTGGGCCAGGCTGGTCTTGTTCTCCTTATTGGAAGCGTAATCGAAGGGGTTCACCATGCCGTGCAGGTCGCTGGTCTGGAGGATGGTGACGGTCTTCTCCCCCTCCTCCGCCGCCAGAGCGGGGACGGACAGGCCCGCCAGCATCGCTGCGGCCAGCAGCAGGGCAAGGATCTGCTTGCGCGCGGTCTTTCGCATAAAATGACCTCCTATGTTTGATCTCCTCTTCCGCGAGGGCTGAGCGATTTTATTATACGACACTCCTCGGCACATTGCAATAGAGGCTGGGAAAGATTTTTCCGCTTTTTTGGAGGAATGGCACAAAGTTCCCGGGAACTCCTGGAAACGCAGGGCATCCTGCCCAGGCCGCCTCCCGGCGCGGCGGCGGCGGGAGGCGCGGATCTTGTTGAAAATGACGATTGACTTCACCCCTTTAAAGCTGTATAGTGACAAAGTCCCTGAGACCGCCGCCCTGCCGGCCTGCCGAAGAGAGGAGCTCCTGTCATGCGCAGCATCACATCCTCCATCCAGAACGTCTATTTCCGCTTTACGAAGGTCCGCTATGCGGGCCGTTTTGAGCGTGGGAAAAAGACGTCCGGCTGAACAGGCGACCGTTTTTGTATGGAAAGCGGCTCTGTCTACGGACAGGGCCGCTTTTTATAGCGTCCTCCCAAAACGACATTGAAAACAAGGAGATCGATGACTATGAAGAAGAAACTGCTTGCACTGATCCTGGCGGGCGTCATGACGCTCAGCCTCGCCGCCTGCGGCGGCTCCGGCGGCAAAAAGGTCTATGAGGTGGGCATCTCCCAGTTCGTGACCCACGACGCGCTGGACACCGCCACCCAGGGCTTCATCGACGCCATGAACGACAAACTGGGCGAGGACGGCTGGCACTACGATCTTCAGAACGCCGCCAACGACCCCGCGACCTGCGCCACCATCGCGAACTCCTTCGTGTCCAAAAACGTGGATCTGATCATGGCCAACGCCACCCCGGCCGTCCAGGCGGCGGCCGCCGCCACCGGCAGCATCCCCATCCTGGGCACCTCCGTCACGGAGTACGGCGTGGCCTTCGGCATCGAAAACTTCTCCGGCGTCCTGGGCACCAACGTCTCCGGCACCTCCGACCTGGCCCCCCTGGACCAGCAGGCGCAGATGATCCACGACTGGTACCCCGACGCCAAAGACATCGGCCTGCTCTACTGCTCCAACGAGCCGAACAGCCAGTACCAGGTGGATACCGTCCAAAGCCTGCTGGAGGGCATGGGCTATACCTGCACCCAGTATGCCTTCTCGGATTCCAACGACGTGGCCGCCGTCTGCCAGACCGCCGCGGACGCCAGCGACGTGCTCTATGTCCCCACCGACAACACCGCCGCTTCCAACACCCCGATCATCGACAACATCTGCCACGGGAACATCCCCGTCTTCTGCGGGGAAGAGGGCATCTGCGCCGGCTGCGGCGTGGCCACCCTGTCCATCAGCTACTACGACATCGGCTATAAGACCGGCGAGATGGCGGCGGACATCCTGGTGAACGGGGCCGACGTCTCCGCCATGCCCATCGAGTACGCCCCCGAGTTCGTCAAGAAGTACAACGCCCCCATGTGCGAGGCGCTGGGCATCACCGTCCCCGAGGGCTATGAGGCCATCGGCTGAACGGTCCTCCGCCGCGCGGCGCGGCCTATAAAATCTTCCCATACATCGAGAGGGGTTTGCGACCATGCTGAATTTCATCGGCGCACTGCCGGGGGCCGTCTCCCAGGGGCTGATCTGGGGCATCATGGCCATCGGCGTCTATATCACCTATAAGATCCTCGACATCGCCGACCTGACGGTGGACGGTTCGTTCTGCACCGGCGGCGCCGTTTTCGTCGTGCTGTTCAGCTCTGGCGCCGGTCTTTGGACGGCGCTGCTGGCGGCGCTGGGAGCGGGGCTGCTGGCGGGGCTGGTCACGGGACTGCTGCACACGGCCTGCGGCATCCCGGCCATCCTGGCGGGCATCCTGACCCAGCTGGGCCTGTGGTCCGTCAACCTGGCCATCATGGGCATGAAGGCCAACGTGGCCATCAACGTCACCGATCCCGCCAATCTGGACCGGCTGCTGGTGTCCCTCCGCTTCGTCCAGGACGTGGCGAAGGGGACCCGGCCCTTCTACCGTCACCCCATCCTGGTGGTGGGCGTATCCTCCCTGGCGATCATCCTGGTGCTGTACTGGTTCTTCGGGACGGAGCTGGGCGCGGCCCTCCGGGCCACCGGCGCGAACCCCAGCATGGCCCGGGCCCAGGGCATCGATACCGACACCGGCAAGGTGCTGGGCCTGATGATCTCCAACGGGCTGGTGGCCCTCTCCGGGGCCCTGCTCAGCCAGTATCAGAGCTTCGCGGACTCCAGCATGGGCAAAGGCGCCATCGTCATCGGCCTGGCGGCCGTCATCATCGGCCAGGTGGTCTTCGGCCGCATCTTCCGCAACTTCGCCTTCAAGATGCTGGCGGTGTCCCTGGGCTCGGTGATCTACTACGCGGTGATCCAGGCGGTGGTGAGCCTGAGCAACATCAACACGAACTACCTCAAACTGATCTCCGCCTCGATCGTGGCGGTGTTCCTGGCGATCCCCTATTGGAAGGGGAAGTATTTCCACGCCAAGGCCAAGACCGGAGGTGCCCGCCATGCTTGAGATCAAAGAGATCTGTAAGACCTTCAACCCCGGCACGGTCAATGAGAAGCAGGCCCTGCGGGGCGTGAGCCTGACGCTGAACGACGGGGATTTCTGCACCGTCATCGGCGGCAACGGCGCGGGCAAGTCCACCATGCTGAACGCCGTGGCGGGCACTTGGACCGTGGACGCCGGGACCATCTCCATCGGCGGCGTGGACGTGACCCACCTGCCGGAGCACAAGCGCGCCCCTTATATCGGCCGGGTGTTCCAGGACCCCATGCTGGGCACCGCGCCGACGATGCAGATCCTGGAGAACCTGGCGCTGGCCGCCCGCCGGGGGCAGCGCCGGGGCCTGCGCTGGGGCGTGACCCGCGCGGAGAAGGAGGCGTATCAGGCGATGCTCAAGGGCCTGGACCTGGGCCTGGAGGACCGGCTGACCAGCAAGGTGGGCCTCCTCTCCGGGGGCCAGCGCCAGGCACTGACGCTGCTGATGGCCTCCCTGAAAAAGCCCAAGCTCCTGCTCCTGGACGAGCACACCGCCGCCCTGGACCCCAAGACCGCGGCAAAGGTGCTGGAGCTGTCGGACCGCATCGTGGCGGAGAGCCGGCTGACCACCATGATGGTCACCCACAACATGCGGGACGCCATCCAGCACGGGAACCGGCTCATCATGATGTACGACGGGAAGATCGTCATCGACGTTTCCGGCGAGGAGAAGAAAAAGCTGACCGTGCCCCAGCTCCTGGAGCTGTTCAACAAGGTCAGCGGCTCCGACGAGGCGGACGATAAGCTCCTGCTGTCGTGAGCGGCATCCGTGGGGCGGGGCGGATCGTCCCGCCCCGCGGCCTTTCAAAAACGCTTCCTGGCGGGCCCCGCCCCCTGCTTCCCTGCCGGTGGGATCTCCCCGTTTTTCGGCGGGACGGACATAGGGGGCCCGAATGGCTTTCCCGATTTAAAGCGTTTTTGTAGAAAATGACAGTTGACATCCCCGCCGGCGGTGCGTATAATGCAAAGTGATCAAGGGAAACCTGTGAGCGAGAGAAGTAACCGGGAAGGTGAGCCGTTCAGAGAGCCGCGGAGGGTGAGATCGCGGCGGGCAGCGTTCCGGCGAATGGACTCGTGAGGGCGGAGCGAACGGCTGGAAAGCCCAGTAGCGGCCGACGGGGACCGCACCCGTTACCAGCGCGGCGCGTATGGAGTACGCGAGACGAGCGGGCGCTTATGCGTCAACTTGGGTGGTACCGCAGGATGGAAGTCTTGTCCCAAATCTGGGACGGGGCTTTTTTATTTTGGTTTCCCGGAAGGAGACGGAGCACATGAGATCACTGACGAAACGATGGCGGGGCCGGGACCACGCTTTCCCCCTGGCCGATATCCAGCTTTTAAAACGATGATGAAGGAGATACTACCATGAAAAACCTGAAGACTTTTGCCTCCCTGCTTTTGACCCTGGCCCTGATCCTGGCCCTGGCCGCCTGCGGCGGCAAGGACGGCCCCTCCGAAAACGGGGGCGGCTCCTCCTCCGGCGGCGGCGGGAGCGAGGTGAGATACCACATCGGCATCTCCCAGTTTGGCGAGCACGGCTCCCTGGACAACTGCCGCGCCGGCTTCCTCCAGGGGCTGGAAGAGGCCGGGCTGACGGAAGGCACGGACTTCGAGGTCCATTATGAGAACGCCAGCTTCGACGCGAACCTGGCCACCCAGATCGGCACCACCTTCTCCGCCGAGAACGTGGACATGATGGTCGCCATCGCCACCCCCTCCGCCACGGCCTGCTTCGCCGCCGCCGAGGACAAGGACATCCCCGTGGTCTTCACCGCCATCACCGACCCCGTGGGCGCGAAGCTGGACTCCGGCAACATCACCGGCACCTCCGACGTGCTCCCCGTGGCGGGCCAGCTCCAGCTGATTCGGGACCTCCAGCCCGAGGCCAAGTCCGTTGGCATCGTCTACACCACCAGCGAGGACAACTCCATCTACTCCATCGGCATCTATGAGGACCTGGCACAGGAGTACGGCTTCACCATCGAGACCGTGGGCGTGGCCGAGCAGGCCGAGGTCACCCAGGCCGTCGACACCCTGATCGCCCGGGGCGTGGACTGCATCTCCAACCTGACGGACAACACCGTCGTGGGCGTCCTCCCCGCCATCCTGGAGAAGACCAACGACGCCGGCATCCCCGTCTACGGCTCCGAGGTCGAGCAGGTGAAGCTGGGCTGCGTCGCGGGCGCGGGCCTGGACTATATCAAGCTGGGCATCCAGACCGGCCAGATGGCCGCGAAGATCCTCCGGGGCGAAGCCACCTGCCAGGACACCCCCTATGAGATCATCGAGAACTTCGACCTCTATATCAACCCCGAGTCCCTCAGCGCCATGGGCATCGCCGTCCCCGGCAGCGTGTCCTCCGCCGCGATCGACGTCACGAAATGACCGCCGGGATATGTGAAGGAGGGTCCTTATGAAACTGGTCACCTGTCTCCACGAGGGGACTGAGCGCGTCGGCGCGCTCACGGGGGACGGCGTCGTCTTCCTGCCCTATCCCGACATGGACGCCCTCATCGAGGACTTCCCCCGCGCGGCCCCTGCCGCCGGCAGGCCCGTCCCCCTGGAGGACGTGACCCTCCTGGCCCCCATCCCCCGGCCCCGGCAGGACGTGATCTGCCTGGGCATGAACTACCGGGACCACGAGGAGGAGGCGGCGAAGTACGACTCCGCCGCCTTCACCAAGGAGCGCCCCTCGGCGGTCTATTTCTCCAAACGGGTCAGCCGCGCCGGGGACCCGGACGGCGTCATCCCCCGGTACGAGGGCCTGGTGGCACGCCTGGACTACGAGGCCGAGCTGGCCGTCATCATCGGCAGGACCGCGAAGGACGTGAAGGCGGCGGAGGCGGGCGGATACGTCTTCGGCTACACGGTCCTGAACGACGTCTCCGCCCGAGACCTCCAGACCGGGCACAAGCAGTGGTACTTCGGCAAGAGCCTGGACGGCTTCACCCCCATGGGGCCCTGCATCCTCACGGCGGACGAGACCGCGTTCCCCCCGGCGCTGGAGATCTCCGCCTCGGTCAACGGGGAGCTCCGCCAGTCGTCCAACACCCGCCTGCTGATCCACGGCGTCGCCGAGATCATCGAGGAGCTCTCCGCCGGGATGACCCTGCTGCCGGGGACCATCATCGCCACCGGCACCCCGGCGGGCGTCGGCATGGGCTTCGACCCGCCCAGGTTCCTGGGCGCCGGGGACGTGGTGGAGTGCTCCATCCAGGGCATCGGCTCCCTGCGGAGCACCGTCCGCTGATACCGACAGGCAAGTCCGGGCGCATCGGGCCGATGCGTCCGGGCCCGGCGGCGGACGGCCGCCGCCGGCCGCATCCGCGGCCCTGCCTTGTGCTCCATAGTGGATGGAGCGCGCTTCTCAGCTTTATCCGCTCTATCAAATCGTAGGAGGCGTCCGTCATGCTGGACCTGCTCATCAGCACCCTGACCCAGGGGCTGATCTACGCGCTGATCTCCTTCGGCGTTTATATCACTTACTCGATCCTGGACTTCCCCGACCTGGGCGTGGACGGCACCTTCCCCCTGGGGGCCGCCGTGACAGCGGTGCTGCTGACGCAGGGCGTGGACGCCTGGCTGACCCTGCCCATCGCCATGGCGGTGGGGGCCCTGGCGGGCCTCTTCACCGGCTTCGTCCACGTCCGGCTGGGGGTGCGGAACATCCTGGCGGGCATCATCACCATGACCGCCCTGTTCTCCATCAACCTCCAGATCGCCGGATCCAACCTGACGGTGGACCGGGGGACGGACACCATCTTCACCTCCGCCCCCGTCATGGCCCTGCTGGGGGATCTGACGCTGATGGGGCGGAAGCTGGTGGTCTCCCTCGTCCTGGTGCTGGCGGTGAAGCTGGCGCTGGACGCCTATTTCAAGACGAAATCCGGCCTGCTCCTCCGGGCCGTGGGCGACAACGCGGGCCTCGTCACCACGCTGGCCCAGGACCGGGGCGCGGTGAAGCTGCTGGGCCTGGTCATCTCCAACGCCCTGGTCGCCCTGGGCGGCTGCGTGGTGGTCCACGAGCAGCGGAGCTTCTCCGCCACCATGGGCACCGGCCAGCTGGTCTACGGACTGGCGGCGGTGGTCATCGGCGTGTCGCTGATGAACTTCTACGCCGCCTCCCCGGCGGCGCGGGCCCTGCGGAAGAAGAAGGTCCTGCGGGCCCTGTCTTCTCCCGCCGGGACCACGGCGGTCATCCTGGGCAGCATCCTCTACAAGCTCTGCGTCCAGGCGGCGCTGAGCGCGGGACTGCCCGCCAACATGATGAAGCTGGTGACGGCGGCGCTGTTCCTGCTGGTGCTGGTGCTTTCGGGACGGAAGGGAGAGGAGATCATCCATGCTTGAGCTGCGGGACGTGACGAAGACCTATAACGCCGGGACGGTGACGGAACAGACGCTGTTCCGGGGCTTCTCCCTGACGGTGGAGGAAGGCCAGTTCGTGGCCATCGTGGGGAGCAACGGCAGCGGCAAGACCTCCATGCTGAACATCATCTGCGGCTCCATCCCCATCGAGGGGGGCGACGTGCTGGTGGACGGCCGGAGCATCTCCAAGCTGAAGGACTTCCGGCGCTACGCCAGCATGGGCCGGGTGTATCAAGATCCCTCGGCGGGGACCTGCCCGAACCTGACCATGCTGGAGAACCTCTCCCTGGCGGACAACAAGGGCCGGCCCTTCCGCCTGGGCCGGGCCGTGGACCGGAAGCGGATCGACGGCTACCGGGAGCAGCTCCGCTCCCTGGGGCTGGGGCTGGAGGAGAAGCTGGATGTGAAGATGGGCTCCCTCTCCGGGGGCCAGCGGCAGGCCGTCGCCTTGCTGATGGCCACCATGACCCCCCTGCGCTTCCTCATCCTCGACGAGCACACGGCGGCCCTGGACCCCAAGACGGCGGACGCCGTCATGGTGCTGACGGACAAGGTGATCCGGGAGAAGAAGCTCACCGCCGTGATGGTGACCCACAACCTCCGCTACGCCGTGGAGTACGGCGACCGGATCTTGATGATGGACCAGGGCCACGTGGTCCTGGACCGGGCCGGGGCGGAGAAGAAGGACACCTCTATGGCGGACATCCTGTCGATGTTCAATAAGATCTCGATGGCATCCGGCAGCTGAAAGCTTATTCACGAAAAACGAGAGGGGCCCTTGGGGCAGCTCCCGTAAAGAAGCCGATACCCGCTGAAAAACGCTTGTTTTTCAGCGGGTATCGGTTTATAATGTATGATCGTTCAGACGGCAAAGGGAGGTCATTCCATATGGACTTTTTTAAGCATATGCGGCGCCAGAAAACCGGCGTTCGTCCCCACCAAATCATCTTTGAGAAAGAGAACCCTGAAAATACATACATCACCTGGGAAGACAGGATGAAGCCGCGCATCGATCTGGACGACGGCATCACCCGGGAAGAGCATCAGTCCCTGGCTTCCCGCTGGGATGAGATGATATCCCTGGCGGAGGAGATCATCTGGCGGAACTATCTGGACCCTAACAGTGGGGACATCATGTCCCAGGTGGGCTCCTTCCCCGATATCCGATCCCTCACCGGGAATTACTACGTGGGGGATGTATCCTATGGCTATGTCTATCGGGATAAAAAACACCGGCCCTACCACATCAAGGAGGGCCGGCTGCGCCATAAGCACCACAACGGAAAGGAATGGATATCGGAATGGCTCCCTCTGGACAGCCCGGAGATCACCCGGTATTACCAGATCCTCCTCTCGCTCCACCTCACCGGCGATGAGAGCGGGAAAGAAGAGGATTATATGGGTCTGGACCTGGAGGCGGAATTTTTAAAACTGGACGATCCCATAGAATTTGAGATACTCTCCCATGACGTGATTTAATTTGTCGGCCATATTTTATCGTCCTCTCCCATGACACCTTCCCCGAAAGCGTCATAGTGGGACATATAGTACGAAAAGGGCAAGGCGGACCATTTGTGGCTCACCTTGTCCTTAACTCCTTTATGAAGCGCTGCCCTTCCCGAGTCCCTCTCGTTTTTCTCTTCCTTCCCATCGATGCAGATCCCGCTGCTTTTCGACGCTCCGGGCAGGCGGCGCATATATGCCGCCTGCCGAAACCATGTAACGGCCCAGGGCCCGCCGGGAAGGGCTCACGCCGCGGGAGGGTCCAGGGAGGGGCGGCCTCCCGGCTCACTGCACGGGCCCGATGATGGTCCCGTCGTCCTCTCCCGCCTGGATACTGCTGCCGATCCGCAGCAGCAAAAAGCCCATCATGACCGCCGCGCCCCCGGCGTAGAGCAGCAGGGAGGAGGGGTAGGCGCTGCCGTCCGCCAGGGAGGCCACGCACAGCACCACCGCCGCCCCGGCGTACAGGGCGAAGCGCCGGGTCTGCCCCGCCTGGAAGGCGAAGGAGCTGAGCCGGTAGAACGCCAGCGTCAGGAACACCAGGGCCAGCAGCTCCACATAGTACATGGACAGCGACGGGTTCACGGAGTCGATCCGGTAGGTCAGCACCAGCCGCACCACCAGCGCCGCCACAGGCAGCAGGGTGATGGCGGCGGGGGCCCGGTGGGCGGGCCTCCCTGTCCGGCGGCGGCAGCCCGCCAGCACCGGGAGCAGGCTCACGGCGGCGGCCACGGCCAGGACGCCCATCAGGAGCTGTCCCCGGAGGGAGTAGCCCAGCCCGCCGGCCCGGAGGATGCCGTAGATCGCGTGCTGGGGCGAGACGATCCCGGCGGGGAGCAGCTGGAGCCCCTCCGCCAGGTCCGCCAGACCGCTGAGGGCGATGAGGAGCACGCCGCAGACCGGCAGGACCAGGGGCCCCGAGCCGGCGGCGGAGAAGTCCTTCGGCAGGGCGGGACCGGGCTCGTCCTCGGCGGGGAGGAGCCGGGCCGTCAAAAACAAGGCGATCCCCAGGCCCGCCAGCAGGGCGGCGAGGGCCAGGGTGGCCAGGGCGCCGGGGATGGGGAGGCCGGTATCCGGCTCGTAGCCGGTGCGGTTTTGCAGCAGCCGCAGCACGCAGGCGGCGGCGCCGCCCAGCGCCGCGGTCAGGGGGAGGGCGTAACGTCTGTTCATAGTCTCAACGCGTCCTTTCGGGAGTCGGTCCGCGGGCAGCGCCCGTTCGCTCGGTACCCCTTAGTATAGCACAGGGAGGCGGCGCTGAAAAGGATCAATTTTCCGTCCCGTCCTCCAGCAGCGCCACGCGGCCCCCCTCCTCCGCTGCCCGCCGGAGGAGGCGGACCAGCGCCCCGCCCCGGGGGCCCAGCCGTTCCTCCAGGGCCTCCCGGTGGAGGAGGCGGACGGTCACGTCCTCCCGCAGATCCGTCAGGCAGTCGAAAAGGGCGTCCAGGTTCCCGCCGTAATAGTCCGGCAGATCCAGCGCCCGGGCGAACCGCGCATGGACCTCCTCCATGGCGGTCAGTTCCCGCCCGTCCAACACGATCTCAGCCATCGCCCTCGTCTCCATACAGCAGCTCGAAGGACTCGTAGTGGTCCCCGGTGTAATAGACGAGGCCGTCGTTGGAGAAGACGATGCGCTTCGCGCCCCGGCTCTTGGCCCCCAGGGTGTCGATGTCGCACTCGGTCCAGCGCCGTCCCTCCGCGTCGGGGAGCAGGCCCTCGTAATTCCCGAACCGGCTCCCGCCGATGCACATCCCCGGGGCGTAGGGCTCCAGATCGCCGCCGGGCCAGCCCAGGTCCTGGGCCTCCTTCTTCGTGATGAAGTTGTCGGGCAGACGGCCGTATAGATGGATGTAGAGGGCGACGTCGTCCTTGGTGGTGTAGGTCCCGTCCTCCGGCAGGGGCGCGGGCTCCGCCTCCTCCCGGCTGTCCGGTCCGGCATCCGGCTCCGCCTCCTCCGGCGGGGCTTCCTCCGGAGCTCCCGAGTCTTCCGGGGCCGCGGCCAGGAGGTCCGTCTGCTCCTCCGTCCCGGCGGGGGGCACGTCCGCGGGCCCGGTCAGGAGGTCCGCCGGGCCGCAGCCCGTGAGGCAGATCAGCAGCAATGCGGCCAGCAGGCCGCTGAGCCAACGTTTCATATCGATCACCCTTTCTGTTGATGGGAACAGTATAACAGGACGGGCAAAAAGAGGCAAGGGCGAAAACCCTTGCCTCTTTGCCCGTCCTCCCGCTCTCAGGCGTCCTCCAGCAGCTTGCAGAACCGCTCCAGCAGCACGGCGGTCTGCCCCCGCGTCGCGCGGCCCTGGGGCAGGAGATCGCCTTCCTTCGTCCCCTGCAGGATGCCCGCCTGCAGGGCCCAGCTCATGGGCTCACGGGCGTAGGCGCTGACGTCCCCGGCATCCCGATACCCCTGCAGGGAGGCCCGTCCCTCGCTGTCCGCCCCCGCCAGCTTGGCGTACCGCCAGAGGATGGCGGCCAGCTGCTGGCGGCTCACGGGCTGGCCGGGCCGGAAGGTCCCGTCGGAGAAGCCCTCCACGATGCCCTGCCGGGCGGCCCAGGCGATGGCCTGGCTGTAATAGGCCGAGGCCGGGACGTCGCGGAAGGAGGAGCCGCCGGCGGGAGGCTCTCCCGCCAGCCGGTGGAGGATGGCGGCGGTCTGGCCCCGCGTCACGGGGCCGCCGGGGGAGAACGCCCCGCCGCCGGTGCCGTTCATCAGCCCGGCGGCGCTGACCCACTCCACGGCGGAGGCGTACCAGGCGTCCGGAGGCACGTCCCGGAAGCTCCCGCCGCCCCAGGCGTCGCAGGCGCTTTGGATGAGGTCCCCGCCGGTGTCCTGGGACAGCTCCCAGAAGCCGATGCCGCCAAGGCCCCGCTGGCGGGCCAGCGCCGCTTTGGCGGCGCTGGAGGTCTCGTCGTCATAGGAGAGGAAGCGGCGCTCCCCATAGAGATAGGGGACCTGGGCCTCCTGGTGGCGGAACCGGCGGTAGGCGGGATCGGACAGATACTCGCTCTCCACCCGGTCCCAGGGGACGGACCGCGCGCCGGTGAACCCGCTGAAAAGCCCGCTGTCCCGGCCGGACACGTCCTGGTATATGTACCCGTACAGCGGCATCCCCAGCACCAGCTTCTCCGCCGGGACGCCCCGGCCCAGCCAGGCGGAGATCCCGCCGTCCACGCTGCCGCGGCAGCGGGCCGGGTCCCCGGAGGGCGCACAGAGGGGCGCGTTGAAGCCCGTGTGCGGGTCCCAAGGCCCATGCAGGTCGTAGGCCATGAGGAAGACATGGTCCACGATCTCGGCCACGGCCTGGGGCTCGATGCAGTTGAGATAGCTGCCGTCCGCCGCCCCGGCGATGGAGAGGACGTAGTCCTTCCCGTCCTGCCGCCCCTGCCGGTCCAGGGCTTCGCGGACGGCTTTCAGCAGCAGGGTGAAGTTCCGCCGGTCCTGCGGGCGGTGGATCACGCCGGGGGCCCCGCCGGAGACCGGATACTCCCAGTCCAGGTCCACGCCGTCCAGTCCGTGCCCGGTCAGCAGGTCCACGCAGCTCTGCGCGAAGACCTCCCGGCTGGAGGCCGAGGCCGCCGCGTCGGAGAAGTAGGTGGACTCGTCCCAGCCTCCCACGGAGAGGACGATCTTCAGTCCGGCGTGCTCTTCCCGCAGGGCGGTGAGGCCCCGGAGGGTCTCCCCGTCCCGCGCCGGATCGGCGAGGGCCAGCCGTCCGTCCTCGATCCCGGCGAAGGCGTAGTTGATCTGGGTGAACCGCTCCGCCGGGATGTCCCGCGGTCCATATCCCTGCCCGGAGGCCCAGGCGGCGTAATAGCCCACCACGGCCCCGCCCGTCCCGGCCCCGGCGGCGGAGGCCCGGTCAGGGCCCGCCAGCGGCAGCAGGAGGAGGGACAGCAGTATCAGCAGCGTCAGGCGGCGGGTCTTCCACATAGCGTCAAACTCCTTTGGATGGATCTCGTTCCATTTTAACGCAGGGGCCCCGCCGGGGCAACGGACAAGTCCTGGGAGCGCAGGAGGGTCCTTCCAGGGAAAAAGCAGGCGGCGCTCACGCGCCGCCGCCTGCCGAAAAGGCGGACCGCCGCCCTGTAAGGGCGGCGGTATCCTCATTTTTCCATGATACGGACGTCCAGCTTGTTGTAGGGGATCTCCACCCCCGCCTGGACGAACTCCCGCCTCAGCCCCTCCGCCAAGGCGAACTGCGCGGCCCAGAAATCCTCCGTCAGCGCCCAGCAGTAGACGGTGTAATCGATGCCGCTGTCCCCGAAGGCGGTGAGGTACACCGCCGGGGACGGGTCCGTCAAAATGTGCTCCGCGGCCCCCACGGCCCGGAGGCAGGCGGCTTTCACCGTCTCTGTGGGCGCGTCGTAGGAGGCGGTCATCTTCCAGGCGATGCGGCGGCGGCCCAGGACGGTGTAGTTCGTCACCTTGGAGGCCGCCAGCTCCTTATTGGGCAGGAGGGCCGTCAGGCCGTCGGGGGTGGTCAGCTTCGTGTGGTTCAGGCTGATCTCCTCCACCGTGCCCGACACGCCGCCGGACTCGATGAAGTCCCCGATGGCGAAGGGATGGGAGGACAAGATCACCAGCCCCCCGGCCACGTTGCCCAGGATGTCCTCCGCCGCCAGGGTGATGCCCAAAGATCCCACGGAGAGCAGCGCCACCAGGGAGCTCATGTTCACTCCCAGGCTCCCGGCAGTGAAGACCACCGCCAGGGTGTACAGCAGCAGCTTCACCCCCATCAGGATATAGCGCCGGATGCGCTCTTCCAGCTTCGTCCGGCTCAGGAGGCGGCGGGTCAGCTTCAGCAGCAGCTTCACCGCCAGCAGGCACACCAGCAGCGTCACCAGCGCCGCCAGGATGTCCTCCAGCGCGATCTTCCCGGCGAACCGCTCCAGGGCCCCGTTCAGGTCGAACACAGCCGTACCTCCCCCTTCCCGCTCAGTCGATCGCCCGGACCCGGATGACGTTGGCCAGGGCCTTCAGATCCGCGATGACGGCGGGCTCCACCCGTGTGCCCAGGTCCACCAGCGTATAGGCGTAGTCGCCCTTGGATTTGTTGCTCAGGTTCTCCACGTTCACGCCGTCCCGGCTCAGCAGGGCGGTGATGTTGGCCAGCATGGCGGGGATGTTCTTGTGGATCACGCACAGCCGCTGGGCCCCGCTCCGCTCCAGGTACACGTCCGGGAAGTTGACGGAGTTCTTGATGTTCCCGTTCTCCAGATAGTCCCGCAGCTCCTCCGCCGCCATGACGGCGCAGTTCTGCTCGCTCTCCGGGGTGGAGGCCCCCAGGTGGGGCATGGCGATGACGTGGGGCGCGGCCACCAGCTCGTTGGTGGGGAAGTCCGTGACATAGGCGGTGAGCTGGCCCGCGTCCAGCGCGGCCAGCAGGGCGCCGTCGTCCACGATGCCGCCCCGGGCCAGGTTGATGAGGCGCGCGCCGGGCTTCATGGCGGCGAAGGCGTCCGCGCCGATCATGTGGCGGGTCTTCTCGTTGAAGTGGATGTGGGCGGTGATATAATCCGCCTTTTTATAAAGCTCGTTCACGTCCTGGACCACATGGACATGGCGGTCCAGCCGCAGCGCGGCGTCCACGGAGAGGAAGGGATCGTAGCCATAGACGTCCATGCCCAGATCCAGGGCGACATTGGCGACCAGGGAGCCGATGGCCCCCAGGCCGATGACGCCCAGGGCCTTCCGGTAGAGCTCCGGGCCCACGAAGGCGGACTTGCCCTTCTCCACCACGTCCTCCACCTCCCGGCCGGAGGACGCCTGCTCCTTCACCCAGCGCACCGCGCCGGTGACGTCGCGGGAGGAGATCAGCATGGCGCAAAGGACCAGCTCCTTCACGGCGTTGGCGTTGGCGCCGGGGGTGGAGAAGACGGCCACGCCCTTCTCCGAGCAGCGGCCCAGCGGGATGTTGTTCACGCCCACGCCCGCCCGGGCGATGGCCATCAGGCTCTCCGGGAAGGCGTAGTCCAGCAGGTCCGCGGAACGGACCAGGATGCCCTCCTCCGCCGCCACGGCCTCCCCCACCTCATACCGGGCGGGGTCCAGGCGGGCCAGCCCCGCGGGGTCGATCTTGTTGAACGTTTTGATACGGTACATAAAAAACCTCCATTGGAAGCGATCGTCGATCTCAAGGGGAGGCCCGCAGGGGCGGGCTCCCCGCGGCCGGCCGGGGACGTCTCCCCGGCTGCCTGGGAACGCCCGCAGGAACGGGCTTTCCGGTACTCTAGTATAGCCTCCTTCCCTGTCCGAGGCAAGTGGCATTTCCACAGTATTTTCCCCGATCGGCGCTTTTGTCATGGAGTTTTCATGAAAAATGGTGTATACTGGGACCGTTCAAATCTTTCAGGAGGTTTTCGATATGCCCCTCTTCACACCCAGGCCCCTCTCCAAGTCCCATCCCCTGGACGATCCCGCCGCGGACTACAAGACCGCCCGCCGGGCGGAGCAGTACCGGATCAGCGGCCAGGCGGTCTATCTCCCCGCCTTCCCCGGCACGCAGTACCTCTCCTTCCGGTCCCTCACCAGGGCCCTGACCCGGAACACCAGCCTCCCCCTCACCGGCTGCTGCGGCAAGGCCCTGCCTGTGACGCGGCTGCGGCTGTACTACGACGGGGAGTTTTACCAGGACCTCACGTTCGAGAAGCTGGCCAACGCCAACCGGGTGCTGGACGACATCGCCGCCGCCTGCCCGGGGCTCCCGGTGGAGCGGGAGGAGCGGACGCCCTCCGCGGTCTGAGCGGCCGCGGGCGCCGGGGAGGGGAGCCCCTCCCCCGGCGTTCCTCCGTTTTTTTCGAGGATCTGAACATTTCCTCTTGACCTTCCCCCTGCTGGAAGGTATATCATACCCTCAGAGATCGAGGTGAGAGGCTTGAAGATCAACGAGGTAGAGGCCCTGGTGGGCATCACACGGAAGAACATCCGCTTCTATGAATCCGAGGGGCTGCTGGCCCCCCGTCGCAACAGCGAGAACGGCTATCGGGACTACGGCGACGGCGAGGTCAAGGTCCTCCTCCAGATCAAGCTGCTGCGGAAGCTCGGCGTGCCCCTGGAGGAGATCCGGAGGATGCAGAGCGGCATCCACACCGTGGGCGACGGTATGCGCCGCCACCTGGTCTCCCTGGAGCGGGACCGGGACAACCTGGACCAGGCCATCCGCCTCTGCGCGGGCCTGACGGACCGGCAGGAGCGTTTGGGCGACCTGGACGCCGGGAGCCTCCTGGCGGAGATGGAGGCCATGGAGCAAAGCGGCGCGACCTTCCAGGACAAGCAGAAGCGGGACATCCGCATCCGCTATGTGGCCCCGGTGTTCATCACGGTGCTGATGGTGCTGCTGATGGGCGCCTTCGCCGGGCTGCTGCTGTGGCTCACCGCCCTGGGCGCGGAGGACGCGCCCCCGGCGCTGATGCTGGCGGTGCTCACGCTGGTCCCCCTGGTGGTCATCGGGGGCGTCGTGCTGGCCCTCATCCAGCGGATACGAGAGATCGGGAGAGGAGAGATCGACGATGCGAAAAACTACTAAGAAGAAGATCGCCCCCATCGTCATCACGGTGGGCGTGGTGCTGTATATGATCCCACTCGTGGTCCTGGCCCTCATGGCCCTGGCCGGCGTCTGGAAGGAGAGCTTCGCCGCGGTCCCCTTCCTGCTGCTCTACCTCCTCCTGGGCGGCGCGGTGATCTTCGGGGTCCTCCGGGCCCTGCTCCAGCGCCTGGACGAGATCGACGGCGGCGAGGAAGAGGAGGCCAGCCGGTACTGACCGGCGGGCGAAAAAAGCGGCGGGACGCCTTATCGAAAGCGTCCCGCCGGGGAAAGCTGTATTGTATGAGGGGGCCGCTCACCAATGCCCCGTCTCGGACCGGCTGTGCTCCCGCCGGTTCCCCAGCTGGAGGTTGAAGAGCATCTTGGTCAGGGCCTCGACCTCCTCTTTCTTCAGCTGGGCGAAGAGGATGCCGCAGCGGAAGCCGTCCTTCCCGCAGTCCACCACCCGGATGACCTCGCCCACGAAGTCCATGGCCACGTAATCCTCCAGCTTGACCCGCAGGCGCAGCACCTCGCCCTCCCCATGGAGGTACTCCGAGACGATGCAGCACCCGCCGGTGCTGATGTCCACCAGGGTGCACTGCTCCGGGCGCTCGAAGCGCTCGTCGTTGACGTAGCAGATGGAGATCGGCGCGTTCACCGCCAGGCGGAAGGCGTCCCGCTGGTTCTCCCGGACCTCCGGCGCCAGGTCCTTCAGCCGCATCAGGATGCGGCTGGACTCCACCACGGTGGCCCGCAGGTAGAACTGCACCATCCGGTTGTCACAGCCCCGGACGAAGACGGTGCTGCCCGGCTCGCAGATCTTGAAGGACAGCCCGCCGGGATGACGGCCCATGGCGATCTCCCGCCCCTTGCGCTCGGTGATGAGTCCGGTGTTCAGCACCTGGCCGCCCTCGTCCAAGATCTCGATGGGCATCTCCCTGCACAGGTCAGGGAGCTCCGGTCCCGGCTCTTCCGCCGGTATCACGGAGGTCAGATCGATATCTTCATAATCCTGGTCCCGGTTCAAAAAAGAAAAGATACCCATATCGCACCACCTGTATCATGAATTTTATGGCCCTCATCGTCGTGACGGCCCCCTTGGAGACCGCCGCTGTTTTGGGCCATTATACCATAAACGTTCTCCCACCGCAAGCCCTTCCCCATTTTTACGGAGGAGCCAAAAGCTGGGCCCTCCGCCACATCCGACCCCTAAGAGGAGGCGACCCTTATGACAGGCGAGACCGCATCCCGGAGGCGGCGCCAGCGGCGTCAGGCCGTGCTGAGCGTGACGTCCTTCGCCCTGTTCCAGACGGCCTGCGCGGCCTTCTTCGCCGCGCTGTGCTCCATCCCGGACCTGCCCAGGTGGGCATCCTGGCTCTTCGCGGCCCTGGCGGGCCTTTGCGGACTGCTGGTCATCCCCGCCCTGGTGGTGTTATATCAACGTTTCAAAGAGATCGAAGGAGGAGAATCTGATGCTGCTGCTGAATATTGATCATGTGCCCGGACGGGAGATCGAGGCCCTGGGGATCGTGAAGGGGACCGTGGTCCAGTCCAAGAACTTCGGGAAGGATTTCATGGCCGGCATGAAGACCCTGGTGGGCGGCGAGATCGTGGGCTACACCGAGATGCTGAACGAGGCCCGGCAGATCGCCACGAAGCGCATGGTGGACGAGGCCCAGGCCCTGGGGGCCGACGCCGTGGTCAACGTGCGCTACGGCTCGTCGTCCGTCATGCAGGGGGCCGCCGAGGTGGTGGCCTATGGTACGGCCGTGAAGCTGAAGTGATGCGAGTCACCTTCCTGGACCACAGCGGCTTCCTGGTAGAGACGGATCCCGTCTCACTGCTGTTCGACTGGTGGAAAGGGGAACTCCCGGCGCTGAGGCCGGGAGTCCCCCTGTACGTCTTTGCCAGCCACCGGCACGAGGACCACTTCAAGCCGGAGATCTTCGCCCTGGACAGATGGAAGGACGAGGTCCTGGACGACGGGAACCGGGATGTCTATTTCCTCCTGGGCAAGGGCATCTCCCTGGACCTCCCCCACCGCCGGCGCTGGGGCATTTCCCCGGTGACGGCGGGGAAGGCCCGGGTGCGTCAGGGCGGTCAGACCCTTTCCCTGCCCCAGGCGGAGATCGAGACCCTGTCCTCTACCGACGAGGGCGTCGCCTTCCTGGTGACACTGCCGGACGGACGGACCGTCTTCCACGCCGGGGACCTGAACTGGTGGCACTGGGAGGGGGAGGACAAGGGCTGGAACCGGAACATGGAGGTCAACTTCAAAAAGTACGCAGAGCCCCTCCGCGGACGAAAGATCGACCTGGCCATGCTGCCGCTGGACCCCCGGCTGGGGGAGGCGGGCTTTTGGGGGCCGGCGTACCTCCTCGAAACGGCGGATATCCGGCGCTTCCTGCCCATGCACCAGTGGGGGGACTTCGGTTTCACCAGGAAATTCCTGGAAAAGTATCCCGCCTTTACAGACCGCACCGTGCCGGTGGAGCGGACCGGACAGGTCTTCGAGTTCTGACAAGGAAGAGCCCTGTCCATCTGCCCGGCATGACAAAAAACCGTATCCCATCATGAGGAGGATATGCCCTATGTACGCAGTCGGGATCGTCGGATCGGTCTTCCTTCTCTTGGGGATCTTCCTGCTGACCCGGCACGCGGACAGCCCGATGCTCATCGCCGGCCTGCTCTGCGTTTTGATCGGCATCGTGCTGGCCAGGATCAGCCGGGCGAACCGGAGGAGATAGGCCCTGCCTGCAAACAGGCGCCCCGCCTTTTCGGCGGGGCGCTCCTTCATCCCTCTTTCAGCAGGTACTCCGGGCCGAAGCCGTGGGGCAGCAGCTCCCGCAAGGGCAGGGCCAGCTCCTCCCCCTTGCCGTTGAGGCTGATGACCTCCATGTCCGGGGCGAACTCATAGAGCACCTGGCGGCAGACGGCGCAGGGGACGCAGTAGTCCTCGCACTTCCCCGCCACGGCGATGCGGACGAAGTCCCGGTGCCCCTCGCTGACGGCCTTGCCCACGGCCACCCGCTCGGCGCAGAGGGTGGGGGAATAGGCGGCGTTCTCGATGTTGCAGCCGGTGAACACGCTCCCGTCGGCGCACTCCAATGCCGCGCCCACGGGGAAATGGGAATAGGGGATGTACGCCCGGTCCATCATGGCAATGGCCGCGGCTTTCAGCTCTTCTCTGGTCATAGCGGCGCTCCTTTCTCACTCCTCCGTCCAGGATATCTCGCGCTGGGGACGCACGTCCACGTCCATGATATCCTTCGCGTCGTAAAATTGCAGGTATCGGTCCCTCGAATGGCGGAGCGTCGTCCCGTCCGGGTGGAGGCGGTCGCAGATCACCGCGCAGATGTCCTTCTTGATGAAGCTGAAGCTCTCCACCCCTACGGAGCAGAACACCCGGAAGCCCTTGCTATGTAGGTACTGGAACGCCGGGCCGGTCTGGGTCCAGTCGTTGCCGTCGGGACGCTCGCCGTGGGGGTAGAACAAAACGGCGGTCTCCCCCACCAGGCTCCCCACCTCGTCCAGCCAGCGCTGGGTGTCCGCCTCGATCTTCGTCATGTTCCCGCTGCCCAGGCGGATGTGGCCCCAGGTGTGGCTGCCGAAGGTCCAGCCGGTGCGGCGAAGCTCCTCGATGATGGGCTGGACGGCCTCCCGCTCCTTTTGGCGGACGGCCTCCTTGGCGTCGTCCCACTCCTTGGTGTCCGTCTGGGTGCGGTAGCCCAGGATGCCCTCGTAGCCCGTCAGGCTCAGGCACCCCTTGGCCCCGAAGGGGG
Organism: uncultured Oscillibacter sp.; assembly: GCF_910584465.1. Taxonomy (GTDB): domain Bacteria; phylum Bacillota; class Clostridia; order Oscillospirales; family Oscillospiraceae; genus Oscillibacter. The sequence continues at coordinate 79,462 of NZ_CAJUBK010000002.1, read as the reverse complement.
AGAAGTCCGGGTGTTCTTCCACAAACTTGTCCAGGATCGGGATGGCGTCCAGGTCCCGGCTGACCACCTCGCTGCCCTGGGGGTCCTTCCCCCAGGAGGCGATCTTCAGGTCCTCGCCGATCACCAGCTTATAGGTCATGCCGTTCTCCAGCATATAGGGGTAATAGTTCGTATCGTCGTAGCTGAGGACCAGCGGCTTCTTGCCCTCGGGGAGGTAGAGGGTGTTGCGGACCATCTCCGGCTGGCCATCCTCCCCCTCCGTCTCGCTCCAGACGCTGTTGATGTCCACCAGGACGTAGCCCTTGTCGTAAACGCTCTGGAGGATCTTTTTGTACTCGTCCGCCGTGACCATGAAGTCGTCCAGGCCGTCGGCCTGGGCGTCGCCGTCGAAGGCCAGCTCCGGATAGGCGATCACCGGGTGGAAGAACAGGTGCTCCACGATCCCCGTCCAGGGGACATAGCCCTCCCTCTCCTCCGTGGGATCGCCGATCTCATAGGGCTCCTGGACCGGGGCCGGAGGGGGCTCCGGCTCCTGGACCTCCGGCTCCTCCGGAGGGGGCTCCTCCACAGGGGCCGCGGGGGCCCCGCAGCCGGACAGCAGGGACAGCAGCAGCAGCAAACTCAGCAAACGGCGCATGGCGTCGGGTTCCTTTCTGTCGATGAAGATCTTGGCGCGGCCCTGGGGCCGCTGAACGTTCCTCCGCATTTTCTTAAGGAGTGCTCTTGGTCTCCAGTATAGCACACCCCACGGGGAAATGGGTTACAGTTTCGTGACAGATTTGCACGGCCTGCCGAAAAGGCTTTTCGGCAGGCCGTGCAAGTTTTCAGGACTTTCAAAAAAGTCCTGAAAACTTTTTTATCGAAAACGAAAGGGACCCTCCCGGGTCAGCGCTTGCTGCTGGGCTTGAACACCGCCGCCATCACCGCGCCGAAGAACACCGCCGCGGCCACGCCGCCCGCCGCCGCCGTCAGGCCGCCCGTCAGGACCCCCAGCCAGCCGTCCACGTCTACCGCCCGGCGCACGCCTTTCGCCAGCAGATGCCCGAAGCCCGTCAAGGGCACCGTCGCTCCCGCGCCGCCCCACTGCGCCAGCGGCTCATACAGTCCCACCGCACTCAGGATCACCCCCGCCACCACGTAGCCCGTCAGGATCCGTGCCGGGGTCAGCTGGGTCTTGTCGATGAAGATCTGTCCGATGGCGCACAGCACCCCGCCGCAGAGGAACGCGTTCAAATATTCCATATAAGGACCTCCTTTTTCGGATAGGTTTTCCTGTCCCGGAGATCCTTATGCACGCGCATGTGCAACTCCCCCTCCCCGGCGGTCCTCTCATATCTCCCCGGTACAGATCATTCTTTAAATCATGGAGGGACCACGTATGAAAGAGACCCAAACCTACAAACTCAACCAATGGGAGCTCACCGACCTCATCCGCATGGACGACTTCAACGCCGACAACGCCAAGCTGGACGCCGCCCTCGCCGCCCTCAGCGGCCGGGTCGACGCCGCCGGCGACAACAGCGCGCTGGCCTCCAAGCTGGGCCGGACCGAGGTCCTCATGGAGGATACATCCTCCGATGCCATTAACTGGATGAGCGTCAGCGACTATGTCGACAGCTGGAACGACTGGGACATGTACGGCATCCTTTTCGTGCCCGACCTCTCTCAGTGCAGCGGGGACGACGGCGTCTATCTCGAACTCATGGGCCCCAAAGCCTCCGACACGCGGATACGGACCGACCTGTCCCTGGGGCCCTTCCTGGCGCTCCTCTTCCCGTGGCACAGCGAAGACCGCATCGTCCAGGGCGTGATCCTCGGCCCGGGCCCGACCGTGCTGCGGGCCGACCTCCCCTTCAAGAAGATCTCGAAGATCGGCATCGGCCTGAAGACTTCTCAGAGCCACCTGTTCTCCGGTACTCACCTCACGCTTTTCGGCCTTCGGTGACAGGGGCCCCGGGGATGCCGGGGACGGGGATCTCCAAGGAGCGGCGCAGCCTCCCGGCTGCGCCGCTCCAGCTTTTCAAAGCCGTCTTCCCGACAGGCCGGCCAAGTCCCCAGGGCTTCAAAAATCCTAGATCTTTTTGATCCGTATGGTGCCGGAGGCCCTCCCCGGATCCCCCGCACATGCCCTTCCCGCCGTTTCGCTCCCCCGTGTTTCTCGATAGGCCGGGGGGCTGCCGGACTGCCGGGGAAGCATGGGAGCATCCCGGGCGGACCGGACCGCCGCCGCCAAAAAACGGGGCCTTCCCCCCAAGTCCGCCGCCCCTCTCCCCGATCCCTCCAAATTTTTCGATTTTCAGGAGCGCTCGACAAATTCAGACAAGTTATTCCCAGAATGTTGTGTATGATACCCATAGGACCCGGCTACATTTTGTGTTCTTAAAAGAAAGGAAGTTCTGCCATGACCGTGATCCCTAAAGAATATCTGCTGTTGTTCAACGCCGTCACCGACGCGGAGCAGACCTTGGCCCAGCTGAGGGAGACCCTGCTCCAAGCCCAGCGGCAGGCAGAGGAGCTTTTCCTGGAAGAGCCCGGCGGGGAAGATCCGTCCTCCGAGCCTTGACAGACTTTGATAAGGCTGCGGGAAAAGGCGTTGACCTCCTGGTAAAAATGGGGTACAATGGCCTATATCCCGGCAGCCGGCGCGATAGCCGGGACCCTTCCCGCGGGGAGGGTCCCTTCGTTCGTCCCCCGCTGCCCTTTTGATGAGCGCCCCGGCGCGTGGAGGTCCATCATGCCCAGTATTTCTGTCATCGTCCCTGTCTATCAGGCGGAGAAGCTCCTGCACCGGTGCTTCGAGAGCGTGTCCCGCCAGACCTTCCCCGACTGGGAGCTGCTCCTGGTGGACGACGGCTCCACCGACGGCTCCGGCGCCCTGTGCGACCGGTTCGCCGCCAAGGACGGCCGGGTCCGCGTCTTCCACCGCAAGAAGAACCAGGGCGTCAGCGAGGCCCGGAACCTGGGGATCAACGAGGCCAAGGGGGACTATATCGCCTTCCTGGACGCCGACGACTGCTTCGAGTTCCATGCCCTGGAGACCCTCTGGCACCTCCGGGAGGAGAGCGGCGCGGACACCGCCGGCTGCGCCCACACGAACCTGTTCCCCGACGGCTCCTCCGCTCCCGAGCTCCTGCTCCCCAGCGGGATCTATCCGCAGGAGGGCATCCGGGAGCATATCGTCTATCCCCTCCTGGGGGACAGGCTCCAGCCCCCGATCTTCAACGGCTTCATCTGGCGCTACCTCTTTTCCGCCAGCATCCTCCGTTCCTGCCGCATCTCCTTCGAGGGCGCTTATCTGGAAGATGAGCTGTTCCTGATGGAGTACTTCTGCAACAGCCGCAAGCTGGCGGTGACGGACGTGCCCCTATACCGCTATTTCCTCAACCCTGATTCCGCGACCCACAAGTACATGAAGGACTTCTCCCAGGTCTTCAGCCGCTTCATGGAGCGCAAGGAGGCCCTGGTGGAGAAGTACGGCCTGGGGCCCGCCCGGCCCCAGTGGCGGGAGAGCTCCAACTGGGCGGGACTGCTCATCGCCGTGGGCAACGAGTACGCCAGGGACAACCCGAAGTCCATCCGCCAGCGGCAGAAGGCCGTCAAGGAGTTCTGCCGCCGCCCGGAGATGGAGCAGGCCATCCGGGCGCTGGCCCCTGCGGGCCTCAGCCCCAACAAGCAGATGGTGGCCAACTTGGTCCGGGGGAAGCACTTCTTCACGCTCACCCAGCTCTACCGCCTGAAAAACCGCATCTGACCATGAAACGAGGAACGCCATGACTCTGCTGAACGAAAGCCGTCTCTATCAGCTCCTGCTCCTGCTCCGGGCCGTCTATCTGGACAGCGGGCTCCACCGGCTGGTCCTCCGGCTGGGGGCCTGGTGCGATCTGCAGATCGGCGGCAGCGCCGTCCTCCGGCCCTTGCGCCGGGAGGGGGCCGTGGCCCGCTCCTGGCCGGACAGCCTGGCCTGCCGGATACTGGTCTGGACGGTGGATCTGCCGGGGCGCTTATTGCGCAGGCTCTGCCTCCTCCTGGAGGGCGTCTTCATGGACAGCGCCTTCGCCCGCCTGGCCTTCCGCCTGGGGGACGAGACCGCCGTGGCCGAGAGCTGGCTCATCCTGCTCTTATGGACCATCCCTTACGAGCGCTGGAACAACGCGTACACCCTCATGGCCTTCCTGGCCCTCCTGGTCCTGTTCCACGCCGGGGCCATGGGCCGGGACGGGCGGCACCTGGACGTGACGCGCATCGGCTTCTTCCCCGTCCTGTTCTTCGGGGCCGTGGTCCTGAGCGCGGCCTCCTCCCTGACCCGGGACGCCTCCGTCCGCTTCCTGGTCTACCACATCTCCGCCGCCCTCTGCGTGCTGGTCACTGTCAGCGCCCTGCGTTCCATAGACGATCTCAAGCGCCTGGCGGCGTCCGCCTCCGTCTGCGTGGCGGTCACCTCTTCCTACGGCGTGTTCCAGCGGATCCAGGGCATCGAGGTCAACCCCTTCATCGTGGACCTGGAGCTGGACCTGAACGCCGGGATGCCCGGCCGCATCTACTCCATCTTCGACAACTCCAACGCCTTCGCCGAGGTTCTGATCCTGCTGCTGCCGCTGACGCTGGCGCTGGCGCTTTGTTCCTCGCGCCGCCTGCTCCGGCTCCTCGCCGCCGGGATCTTCTGCCTGGGCGTCACCGCCCTGGGGATGACCTATTCCCGGGCGAGCTGGATCGGCTTCGCCTGCGCCATGATCGTGATGATCCTGCTCCTGGCCCCAAGGCTGCTGCCGCTTTTCCTGGTGCTGTGCTGCCTGGCGGTGCCCTTCCTGCCCAGCAGCATCTGGAACCGCATCCTGACCATCGGCGACCTGTCGGACTCCTCGACGGCCAGCCGCTTCCCGCTCTATCGGGCCGCCCTGCGGACCATCCAGGCCCGGCCCCTGTCCGGCGCGGGCTTAGGCTCCGCCGCCCTGCAGCGGTATGTGAAGCTCCACCGCCTTTACCGCGCGCCCGCCCCCTTCGTCCACACCCACAGCATCTATCTCCAGGTCTGGGCGGAGATGGGCATCCTGGGCGTCACCGGCCTGGTGGGGTCCCTCCTGTGGGGCATCAAGCGGGCGGCCCATGCCGTCCGGCACTGCGGCTCCCCCGCCGCCAGGGCCGTCACCGCCGCCGCCTGCGCCGCCCTCTGCGGGGCCATGGTCTGCGGGACGGCGGACTATCTGTGGAGCTATCCCCGCGTGATGTGCATCTTCTGGTTCGTCTTCGCCGTCGCCGTGGGCGGGGCGAAGCTGTGCGGGGAGAGCGCTTGAGCCCCTCCGCCCGCCTGTCTGAGGTCAAAACGAGAGGGACCCTTCCTGGGTCCCTCTCGTAGCTCTCTCCCTCCCCGCCGGTGAAGTCTCTTGCTCTTTTGAAACTCCGAAAGGCCCCGCCGTCTCCGGACGGCGGGGCCTTCCCCTGCTAGACCCAGATCCCTATGGACCGCTCCTCAGCTCTTGCTGGGCAGGACGGAGGCGATGGACCCCGCGAAGGCGCTCAGGGGCATGGTCTGCAGGACCACCTTCCCCGGCCCGGTGACCACGGTGTTGAACATCCCCTCGCCGCCGAAAAGCACGTTCTTCACGCCCTTCACGGACTGGATGTCGATGGAGCAGGTCTCGTCCATCATCGCCAGGTTCCCGGTGTCCACGATCATCTGCTGCCCGGGGGCCAGTTCGTACTCCACGGCGGAGCCGTCGATCTCCACGAAGGCGGTGCCCCGGCCGGAGATCTTCTGCATGATGAAGCCCTCGCCGCCGAAGAAGCCCGCGCCCACCTTCTTCTGGAAGAACACGGACAGTTCCACCCCCTGCTCGGAGGCCAGGAACGCGGATTTCTGGCACACGACGGACCTGCCCGGGCCGACCTCGATGGCCCGGATGGCCCCGGGGAAGCTGGAGGCGAAGGCGATCATGCCCGGGCCGCCCTTGGCGGTGTAGAAGTTCTGGAACATGGACTCGCCGGAGAACATCCGGCCGAAGGCCTTGCCGAAGCCCCCTGCGGAGGTCTGCATCTCCACGTTGGGGCTCATCCACACCATGGAGCCCTTCTCCGTGATCATGGTCTCCCCGGCGTTCAGGCTGCAGATGACGACGGGCATGGGCTCGCCCTTGATCTCATAGTTCATAGCGTCTCTCTCCTTTTCTGTTTAGCCCTTCCGGCCTCTTTTGGCCTCTCGATTATAGCAGGCCGTCCGCTCCCCCGCAAGGCCGGCGGCGCAAAAGGGCACCTTTTGCCAGGCGCCCCTCCCGCGCATAAACCCCGCCGCCCCGGGCATCCTACGGGGAGAACTACATCCACTAAGGAGGCGCGCTATGAACGACAAACGGATCGGGCGGCGGACCATCGCCCTGGAGCATCCCCCCTCCGTGATCTCCTACGCCAACATCGGCGGCAAGCTGGAGGGCGAGGGTCCCCTGCGGGAGCACTTCGACGAGCTGGAACAGGACTCCTTCTTCGGCGAGAAGACCTGGGAGAAGGCGGAGTCCGTCATGCAGAAGCGGGTCCTCCAGAGGGCCCTGGACCAGATCAAGCTGAAGCCCGCCGACCTGGATTATATCTTCGCCGGGGACCTGCTGAACCAGTGCATCGGCTCCTCGTTCAGCCTGCGGGAGTTCGGCGTGCCCTTCTACGGGCTTTACGGAGCCTGCTCCACCATGGGCGAATCCCTGTCCCTGGCGGCGATGCTCATCGACGGCGGCTTCGCCGAGAAGGCCGCCGCCATGACCTCCTCCCACTTCTGCACGGCGGAGCGGCAGTACCGGATGCCCGTGCCCTACGGCAACCAGCGGACCCCCACCGCCCAGTGGACCGCCACCGCCGCCGGGTGCACCATCCTGGCGTCCGACGGGCCCGGGCCCTATGTCACCCAGATCACCTGCGGGAAGATCGTGGACAAAGGCATCGCCGACGCCAACAACATGGGCGCGGCCATGGCCCCGGCGGCTTACGACACCCTGTCCGCCTTCTTCCAGGACACCGGCACCAAGCCCCAGGATTACGACCTGGTGGTCACCGGCGACCTTGGGGAGCTGGGCCACGCCATCGTCCGGGACTTCTTCTCCAGGGACGGCATCGATATGGGGGACCGCTTCCAGGACTGCGGGCTGCTGCTCTACGACCGGGAGAAGCAGGACATGCACGCCGGAGGCTCCGGCTGCGGCTGTTCCGCCTCGGTGCTGAACGGCTATCTCCTCTCCGGGATGCGGCAGGGGAAGTGGCGGAAGATCGTCTTCGCCCCCACCGGGGCCCTGCTGTCCCCCACCTCCAGCTTCCAGGGGGAGTCCATCCCCTCCATCTGCCACGCGCTGTGCATCTCCACGGAGAAATAAGCGGAAGCCCGGGGGCAAAGTCCCCGGGCCTCCTTGTCCATATCGCCCAACGCCCGGCCCCCGCATCCTTGTGGAGATCGCCCACTTGACTTTGGTACGAAATCAGACTATAATGACCTTCACAAGTCCGATCTCATACGATAGAGGAGGCTGTGTCTATGGATAACTACGCATTGTTCCAGGACTATCTCCAGCTCGACCATCAGATCGATGAGTTCTACCACACCCTTGCCCAGCGCGTGGGCCTGTCGGACAGCGCCCTCTGGGTGCTGTGGAGCCTGATGGAGCTGGGGGAGGGCTGCACCCAGACCGACATCTGCCGCCAGTTCTTCCTGACCAAGCAGACCGTCCACTCCTCGGTCCGGAAGCTGGAGCGGGACGGCCTCCTCGCGCTCCGTCCCAGAGAGGGCCGGGAGGTCTCCCTGTCCCTCACCGGCCGGGGCCGGGAGCTGGTCCGGAGGAGCGTCCTCCCCGTCATGGAGGCGGAGCGGACCGCCGCCCGGGGCCTGACGGAGGAGGAGTGGCGCACCATCATCGGCCTGTCCCGGAAATGGCTCTCCCTCTTCCGGGAGGCCGCGGCCTCCATCCCCCGGTCCCCGAAAGGCTGAGACCGCCGGAGATCCGGCGGTCTCTGATACGCTTTGCTATACAAAGAAAGGAACCCCCTATGCAGATCCATCTATCCGAGCACTTTACTTATACCAAGCTCCTGCGCTTCACCTTCCCGACGGTGGTGATGCTGATCTTCACCTCCATCTACGGCGTGGTGGACGGCGTGTTCGTCTCCAACTTCGCGGGGAAGACCGCCTTCGCGGCGGTGAACCTCATCATGCCCGCCCTGATGATCTTCGCCACGGTGGGCTTCATGCTGGGCACCGGCGGCAGCGCCGTCGTGGCCCGCACCATGGGCGAGGGGGACCTGCCGAAGGCCCGGCGGTACTTCTCCCTCATCGTCTACACCGGCGTCGCCGCCGGCGCCCTTTTGACCGTCCTGGGGCTCTTGGTCATGGAGCCCCTCTGCGCCGCCCTGGGGGCGGACGGCGAGATGCTGCCCCTGGCCGTACGGTATGGGCGCATCCTCTCCCTGGCCCTGGTGCCCTTCATCCTGCAAAACATGTTCCAGAGCTTCCTGGTCGCGGCGGAGCGGCCCAAACTGGGGCTGGGGCTCACCGTGGCGGCGGGCCTGACCAATATGATCGGCGACTATCTGCTGGTGGGCGTCCTGCCCTGGGGCGTGGCCGGGGCGGCGGCCGCCACGGTGGCCAGCTCCCTCGTCGGCGGCGTGGTGCCGCTGGTGTACTTCCTGCTGCCCAACAAGACCCCCCTGCGGCTGACGAAGGCCAGGATCGAGGGCCGCGTCCTGGTCCAGACCTGCTCCAACGGCTCCTCGGAGATGATGAGCAACCTCTCCACGTCCCTTGTGAGCATCCTGTACAACTTCCAGCTCATGCACCTCATCGGCGAGGACGGCGTAGCGGCCTTCGGGGTCATCATGTATGTGAACTTCATCTTCATCGGCGTTTTCATGGGCTACTCCATCGGCGCGGGGCCGGTCATCAGCTATCACTATGGCGCGGGGGACGGCCGGGAGCTGAAAAGCCTGCTGCGCAAGAGCCTTGTGATGATGCTGGTCTGCTGCGCGGGGCTGACCGCCGCCGCCGTGGCCCTGGCGGGACCGCTGTCCCGCGTCTTCGTGGGCTATGACGCGGAGCTGCTGGCCCTCACCGTCCGGGGCTTCCGGCTGTATGCCCTGTCCTTCCTGGCCATGGGGTTCAACATCTTCGGTTCCGCCTTCTTCACCGCTCTGAGCAACGGGCCGATCTCCGCCGCCATCGCCTTCCTGCGGACCCTGCTGTTCCAGACGGCGGCGATCTTCGTCCTGCCCCTCTTCCTGGCGCTGGACGGCATCTGGCTGGCGGTGACGGCGGCGGAGCTGCTGACCCTGGCCGTCACGGGGGCCTTCCTGCTCTCCCAGAGGAAGCGGTACGGCTACGGCGGCTGAGCCCCGCTCGAAGGCCCGCGGGATGCCCGGCGGCGAGGGGCCTCCCCGCCGGTCGGGGCCGATCCCCGCAGGCTGTCCGCCGCCCGGCGGCGAGGGCGCGCCCAGGGCGGCGGGGAACGCTCCGCCGCCCGGGCGCCCCGGCATCCCCCGGACCGGGCCTAGGCGCGCAGGTCCATCCCCGCCGTGCCGCCCACCACGATGACGGCGGGGGCCTCCGCCCCGGCCTCCCGGGCCTTCCCCGCGATGTCCCCCAGCGTCCCCCGGACCGCCATGGGCCGGGGGGCGTTTTCGCCTGAGATCACGGCGGCGGGGACCTCCGGCGGGACCCCGGCCTCCATCAGCCGCCGGGCCAGCGCCTCCAGCTGGGACAGGCCCATGAGGAACACCAGCGTCCCCGGCAGGCGGGCCAGCTCCTCCAGGCAGGCGGGCAGGCCGTCCGCCGTGTCCGCCGTGTGGGCGGCGGCGATGTGGACGCTCCGACTCACGCCCCGGTGGGTGACGGGCATCCCCGCCCAGCCGGGCGCCGCCACGGCGGAGGTGACGCCGGGGACATACTCCCACTCGATCCCCGCGGCCTGGAGGGCCAGCGCCTCCTCCCCGCCCCGGCCGAAGACGAAGGGGTCCCCTCCCTTGAGGCGGACGACGGCCTTCCCCTCCCGGGCCTTGGCGATCAGCAGGGCGCCGATCTCCTCCTGCGCCATGGAATGACGGCCCCGGCGCTTGCCGGCATAGATCCGCTCGGCCCCCTCCGGGGCGGCGTCCAGCAGGTCCGGGGACAGGAGGTCGTCATAGACCACCGCGTCACAGCTCTCCAGCCGCCGCAGGCCCCGGACCGTGATCAGGTCCGCCGCGCCGCAGCCCGCGCCGACCAGGCTGACCCTGCCGGTCCGGGGCGCGCCCTCCAGCACCGCCGCCAGCGCTTCCTCCCCCAAGGGGAAGCCCGTCTCCAGGCAGACGCGGAACAGCCGGGAGAAGATCCCCGCGTGCCGTCCCTCGTCCGCCACCCGCTCCCGGACCACCGGGCGCAGGGCCCCCAGATAGGACAGCAGCGCCCCGAACTCCTCCGGTATCCCGGCGGCGATCCGCTCCTTCGTCCAGACGGCGGCGCTGGGGCTCGTCCCGGCGGTGGAGATGCCGACGGACAGATCCCCCCGCTTCACCAGGGCGGGGAACAAAAAGCCGCAGTGCTCCTTATCGTCCGCCGCGTTGACCAGGATCCCCCGCTCCCGGCAGAGGGCGGCCACGGCCCGGTCCACCGCCCGGTCGCCCGTGGCGGCGATGACGAAAAACTTCTCCTCCAGCATGGCGGGCTCGAACGCCCGGCGAAGGAGGACCGTCCCCGGCGCGCTCTCGATCTCCGGCCGGATCTCCGGCGCGGCCACGGTGAGCCGGGGACCGTAGGGCAGGAGCTTGCGCACCTTGCGCGCGGCCACGGCCCCGCCGCCTACGATCAGGCCCTCCCGGCCCTCCAGATCCACGAAAAACGGGAAGTATGCCATCCCTCAGCCCTCCTCCGGCAGTCTGCAGGAATACCGCCACCCATCCGGTCCGGCGGCGCGCTCCAGCCGTATGCCCATGACCCGCTCCAAGACCTTGCTCCGATAGATCTCCTCCGGGGCCCCCAGGGCCGCCAGACGGCCCCCGTCCAGTACGGCGGTCTCGTCCGCCATGGACAGGGCCAGGCACAGATCGTGGAGCGCCAGCGCCACGGCCCGGCCCTCCGCCGCCAGACGGCGGGCCAGGGCCAGGACCTCCAGCTGGTGCCGGATGTCCAGGTACGTGGTGGGCTCGTCCATCAGGATGATCTCCGTCTCCTGGGCCAGGGCCATGGCGAGATAGACCTTCTGCCGCTGGCCCCCGGACAGCTCCGGCAGGGGCCGGTCCGCCAGGTCCAGCGCGTCCGCCGCCGCCAGGGCCCGCTCCACGGCCTCGTGATCCTCCCGGCGGTAGCGCCGGGGATAGGAGAGGTAGGGGAAGCGGCCGTGGAGGACCATCCGCCGGGCGGTGATGCTGGGCACCGCCCGGGACTGGGGGAGATAGGCGACCTTCCGGGCGGTCTGCCGGGGGCCGTGCTCCCCCAGCGGCTCCCCGTCCAGCAGGACCTCCCCGCCCAGGGCGGGCAGGAGGCCCGAGAGGGTCCGCAGCAGCGTGCTCTTCCCGCAGCCGTTGGGGCCCAGGAGGACCAGGAGCTCCCCCGGCCGGACCGCCAGGGACACGTCCTCCAGCACCGCCCGGCCCGGATAGCCCGCCGAGACGCGCCGCGCTTCAAGCATGGCCCGCCTCCTTCCGCCGCCGCCCGGGGCCGTGCCGCTGGCGCAGCAGCAGCCAGAGGAAGAACGGCCCGCCCAGCAGGGACAGCACCACTCCCACCGGCAGCTCGTAGGGGGCGAACAGCGTCCGGGCCAGGACGTCGCACAGCGTCAGCAGCGCCGCCCCGCCCAGGGCGGCGGCCAGCAGCAGCCGGGCGGAGCTGTCCTCCCCCGCCAGCCGCCGGGCGATGTGGGGCGCGATGAGCCCCACGAAGCCCAGCAGCCCCACGAAGCTCACCGCCGCCCCCGCCAGCGCCGCCGCCGCGGCCAGCAGCACCAGCCGCAGCCGCCGGGCCGGGAGCCCCAGGCTCCGGGCGGTCTCCTCCCCCAGAAGCAGCACGTCCATCTCCCCGGAGAGGGACAACGCCAGCAAAAACGCCGCCAGGATCGCCCAGGAGGCCGGGGCCACCCGTGCCATGGACAGGTTCGCCGCGCCGCCCACCCGGAAATCCGTGTAGCCGTTCAGCGCGTCGGGGAAGAAGGTCAGCACGGCGTCGATGCCCGCGCTGAACATGCCGGACACCGCCACGCCCGCCAGGACCAGGGTCATCCGGGACGCGCCGGTCCGCTGGGCGATGAACAGCACCAGCAGCACGCCGCCCAGGGCCCCCAGGAACGCCGCCAAAGGCGCCGCCTCCGTCCGGGAGGGCCAGAGGGCGGCGCACAGGGCCGTCAGCAGTCCCGCCCCGGCGTTGACGCCGATGACATTGGGCGCCGCCAGAGGGTTGCCCAGCACGCCCTGGATGATGGTCCCCGACGCCGCCAGCGCCGCCCCCGCCAGGAGACAGCCGCAGGTCCGGGGCAGGCGGGCCAGCAGCACGATCTGGGCGGACACGCCGCTCCCCCTCCCCAGCAGCGCGGCCAGGACCTCCCCCGGGGCCACGGGCACCGCCCCCAGGCACAGGCTCAGCAGGGCGGACAGCGCCGCCAGCAGGGCCAGGGCCGGGAGGACGGATTCAGTTGGGATACAGGATGTCCGCGAGCATCTCATAGGCTTCCCCCCAGCGGGCGTTCGGTTTGAGGTTGTAGAGCCGGTGGTCCAGGGTGATGCAACGCCCCTCCTCCACCGCCCGGAGGCTGTCCCAGGCGGGATCGGACAGCAGCGAGGCACTCAGAGCGGCGGAGGCGGCAGAGGCGTCCGCTCCCTGGAAGACGACGAAGATATAGTCCGGATCCCCGGCGATGATCCCCTCCAGGCTCAGGTCCTCCAGCAGCCCCCCGCCGTCGGCGATGTTGACGCAGCCCAGGTCCGCCAGCATCTCTCCCAGGACGCTGCCCTCGCTGCCCTTGGCCTTGCAGCCGCTCCCGGCGGCCCGGATGTAGAGGACCCTCGGGGCGGAGCCGTCCTGCCGCCGGACGGCGGCGTCCACCTGCTCTTGGATGTCCGCACCGTAAGTCCGGTAATTCCCCGTACACCCGGTGAGGCGGGTGCAGACCTCCAGCATCCGGAGGTAGTCGCCGAAGCCGTCCACCTCGAAGTAGGCGGCGGGGATGCCCGCCTGGGCGAAGGTATCCCGGAGCTCCAGATCGGCGGCGGTGTTGACGCTGGCCAGGATCAGATCCGGCTCCGCCGCCAGCAGGACCTCCAGGTTCGGCTCCTTGACGGCCCCCAGATCCGCCACGTCCTCCCCCAGCCCCAGGTCGAAGGAGGTCCAGGCGTCCCCCGCCGCCGCGATGAGGGACCCCTTCCCTCCCGCCAGGCACCAGATGTCGGCAAAGCTGCCGATCATCGCCGCCACCCTTTGGGGCGGCTCCAGCCGGAAGTCCTGGCCCAGGTCGTCGGTGAAGGAGACGGCGTCCCCGGCGGGGGGCCGCGGCTCCCCGCCGGCGTCCGGCAGGGCTTCGCCGCAGGCGGTCAGGGCCAGCACGAGCGCCAGCAGTATGCAGATACGTTCCATCCCATATCCTCTCCCGTCGAACAGGGGAGGCGGCGGGCCCCGGGCTCGTCTCCTCCCCTGTCATAAGATCGCGCCTCAGGCGTACTTGGCGATGATGGCGTCCCGTTCCCCGGCATGGGCCTCGGACCACTGGGCCCAGCCCTGTCCGGCGGCGGAAGCGGCCCGGCCCAGCTCCACCAGCAGGGCGGGGACGTCCTCCTCCAGGATCGCCGGCCCGGCCTCGCCGAAGCGGGCCGCGCCCAGGGCGCCGCTCCCGCCCAGGAAGATCTTGAACGCGGGCCGGGGCTTGCCGTCCACGGGCTTCACACAGCCCTGGAAGCCGATGGCCCCCGCCTGATGGGCGGCGCAGCTGGAGGGACAGCCGGAGACGCAGATCCGGGGCAGGGCCCCGTCGGGAATGCCCGCCTCCCGGACCGCCCGGACGGCGGCCTGGAGCAGCCCCTGGCTGTCCCGGACGCCCTGCTGGCAGACCGTCGCGCCGATACAGGCCACGCTGTGCTCGAACTCCGTCTCCGCGCCGTCTTCCGTGACGGCCAGGACCTCCTCCGCCTGGGCCGCGGGGAGGTTGATGACATACAGGGTCTCGTCCGGCCCCACCCGGCACTCCGCGTTGCAAAGGCCCTCGATCGCGGCGTACAGCTCCGCGGGCTTCTCCGCCGGCAGCACGCCGCCGATGGGGTGGTACTCCACGGCGTACAGCCCCGGCTGCTTCTGCCGGATGGCCCGGGGGTGGTCCAGGGTCCCGCCGCCCCCGCAGACGTCCGCCAGGGCCTCCAGGCTGCGGATCTCCAGCCCGCCCCGGGCCTTCAAGTCCGCCACGTTCCTGAGGAACGCCTCCTTGAGCCCGTCGGGGCCCAGGGTGTCCTGCATAAAGCGGGTCCGGGCCTTGGCCCGGTTCTCATAATTGCCGTGCCGGCAGAAGGTGTCCACCATGGCCTTGACGTAATAGAGGACCTCCCTGGGCTGGACGTGTTCGTCCACCAGCACGCCCATGCGCTGTCCGGAGGCCCCCAGCCCCCCGGCGATGCGCAGGGAGAAGGTCCCGTCCCTCCGGGCCTGGAAGCCCATGTCCCGGAAGGCGCTGTGGACGCTGTCGTCCACGCCGTTGGAAAACGCGATCTTCAGTTTCCGAGGCATGTGGATGTCCCGGCAGATGGAGAGCAGGTACTCGGTCACCGCCTCGGCATAGGGGGTGGGGTCGAACGCCTCCCCCTCCTGCACGCCGGACAGGGGGCTGCACATGACGTTGCGGGGGTTGTCCCCGCCGCCGCCCCGGCAGATGATGCCGCAGGCGATGGCCTCCTCCATGATGGCGGGCACCTGCTCCGCCGGGAGGTCGTGGAGCTGCACCGTCTCGCAGGTGGTCAGCTTCAGCCTCCGGACGCCGTACTTTTCCACGGTCTCGGCCAGGAACTTCAGCCTCTCCGCGCTCAGGCGGCCCCCGGGTATCCGCAGGCGCAGCATGTGCTTCGTCTGGTCCCGCTGGGCATAGCTGCCCATGCCGCCGGAATAGCCCTTGTAGTCCTTCTTCGCGATCTTGCCCTCCTGGAACTCGCCGATCTTCCCGGAGAAAGCCTCGATCTCCTCCCGGTACGTCTGGAGCCATTTTCGATCCATCATCGCGCGCCGACCTTCCTTCCTTGGATCCCGCCGTGAGGCGGAGGTTTTTCAGATGATTATACCATACGGCGGGATGCTCCGCAATCCCCGGCCGCGGGCTTTTCAGGCAAGGTCCTCCGGCTCCATCACCGAAAAGCCGCTCTCCAGCAGCAGCCTGGCGAACACGCCCTGCCCGTCGATCCTCCGCCCGGAGAAGGTGCCGTCATAGATCTGCCGCACGCCGCAGCTGGGGCTCCGGGGCTGGAGGATGGCCAGCCCGGCCCCCTCCTCCCTGGCCCGCTCCAGGGCCAGGGCCGCGCCCCGGCGGAACTCCGCGTCCACGACCCGGCCGTCCCGGGCCGTCACCACGCCGTCCACGATCTCCGCCGGGGGACGGGGGACGGGCAGTCCCCCCAGGACCTCCGGGCAGACGGGGACCGCCTCGTGGTCCCGGAGGAACGCCAGGACCCTCTCGTCTCGATTGTTCCCGCCGCTGTATTTGCAGTCCTCCCCCAGGAGGCAGGCGCTGACCAGGACCTTCATCCCTCCAGGCCCTCCAGGTAGTGGACGAACTGCTGGGCCGTCCGTCCGGAGAAGCCGCCGTGCCGGACCTCCCAGGCGTTGGCCTTGACCATCAGCTCCTCCTCGTCCATCTCCACGCCCTGCCGCGCCGCCAGCGCCTTGACGATGGCCTGGAACTCCTTGGGCGTGGGCGCGTTGTAGTTGATGGTGACGCCGAACCGGGCGGCCAGGGAGAGCTTTTCCTCCATGGTGTCGGAGCGGTGGATGTCCCCGTGGCGCTCCACGTCTGTGCGGTCGTTCCAGGTCTCCCGGATGAGGTGGCGCCGGTTGGAGGTCGCGTAGATCAGCACGTTCTCCGGCCGGGTCTCCACGCCGCCCTCGATGACGGCCTTGAGGAACTTGTACTCCACCTCGTTCTCCTCGAAGGAGAGGTCGTCGATGAAGATGATGAAGCGGTAGTTCCGGTCTTTGATCTTGGCCAGGATGTGGGACAGCTCCCCGAACTGGTGCTTGTAGATCTCGATCATCCGGAGCCCGCGGTCGTAATACTCGTTGATGAGGGCCTTGACGCTGGTGGATTTCCCGGTGCCCGCGTCGCCGTAGAGCAGGACGTTGTTGGCGTGCTTCCCGGCGAGGAACGCCTCCGTGTTCCGGCGGAGCTCCTTCTTCTGGAGCTCATAGCCCAAAAGATCTTCCAGGCGCACGCCGTCCACGTTGCTGATGGGCAGGAACTCCAGCCCGGCGGGCCCCCGCCGGATACGGAACGCCCGGTTCATGGCGAACACGCCGTAGCCGTACTGCTTATAGTACTCCGTCACCAGGCGGAACATCTCCCGCCCGTCCGCCGCGCCGGCCAGGGCCCTGCGGAGGGTGCGGACCTGGTCGCTGACGTCCCGGTTATAGGTCCGCTCCCGTTTGGGGATGGCGCGATAGTTGGTCAGGATCGAGAAGCAGTCCGTGAGCAGGTACTGCTCCAGGTTGGAGAAGTCGTAGTGGAAGAGCTGGTAAAAGACGGCGAAGTCGTTCTCGGCGAAGCGGTTCACGCTGCCGCCCTCCGTGGCCCCCACCCGCTCACAGGTGCGGGTGAAGGAATTGTCGTTGGTCATGAGCACCCAGGTGAGGTAGCACTGCCAGAGGTCCTCGTCGAAGCCGCAGACGGTGCCCAGGTCCAGGAGGCGCTTGACCTGGGCGTAGGTCCGCTGGAGCAGCACCTCCTTGGCGCCGCCGTCCTTGCTGTCCCGGACGATCTCCGCCAGCCGGACCAGGATGCTGTCCTCGCCCAGGGCGCTGTAGAGGACGAGGTGGGGAAGGATACGGTCCATATCGTCAGTCCTTTCTCGCGGGGCCTCCGGATACGTCCCCGCATAGGTCAGTCCAGCCTTGTTCGAAAAACGCCGCCCGGGGAGGCGGCGCTTTCCGAAGCAACGCGGTCAGTTGGAGGCGGTATCGGGGTCGGTGTCGTCGCCCCAGAGCATGTTCCTGCGCAGCTCCGCGCCCACGAGCTCCATCTGGTGCCGGGCCAGCTGGCGGCGCTTGGAGTTGAAGAAGGTCCGCCCGTTCTTGTTCTCGGCGATCCACTTCCCGGCGAAGACGCCGTCCTGGATGTCCGTCAGCACGGCCTTCATGTTCTTCTTGGTCTCCTCATAGGGCAGGACCCGGGGGCCGGAGACGTACTCGCCGTACTCGGCCGTGTCGGAGATGGAGTAGTTCATCATGGCCACGCCGCCCTTGTTGATGAGGTCGATGATCAGCTTCATCTCGTGGATGCACTCGAAGTAGGCGTTCTCGGGGGCGTACCCGGCCTCCACCAGGGTCTCGAAGCCCATCTTCATCAGCTCCACCACGCCGCCGCAGAGGACGGCCTGCTCGCCGAAGAGGTCGGTCTCCGTCTCATCCTGGAAGGTGGTCTCCATCACGCCGCCCCGGGCGCCGCCGATGCCCGCGGCATAGGCCAGGGCCAGGTCGTACGCCTTGCCGGTGGCGTCCTGCTCCACGGCCACCAGGCAGGGCACGCCCTTGCCGTTCACATAGGTAGAGCGGACGGTGTGGCCGGGGCCCTTGGGGGCGATCATGGCCACGTCGACCCCGGCGGGGGGCACGATCTGCTTGAAGTGGATGTTGAACCCGTGGGCGAACATCAGCATATTGCCCGCCTCCAGGTTGGGGGCGATGTCTTTCTTATAGACGTCGGCCTGGACCTCGTCGTTGATGAGGATCATGACGATATCGGCCCACTTGGCGGTCTCGGGGACGCTCATGACCTTCAGGCCCGCCTGCTCGGCGGCGGCCTGGTTCTTGCTGCCCGGACGCAGGCCCACGCACACGTCGCAGCCGGAGTCCTTCAGGTTCAGGGCGTGGGCGTGGCCCTGGGAGCCGTAGCCGATGATGCCGATCTTCTTACCGTCCAGTTTGCCCAGGTCGCAGTCCTTTTCATAATACATTTTTGCCATATTCGTACTCCTCCTTCAATTTGCTCTCGTCATATATCGTGCTACGCCCTCTCTCGATGGCGATAGTACCCGTTTTCGCGATCTCCAGGATCTCGAAATCCGCCAGCAGCTCGATCAGCGCCGCGTTCTTGCTCTGGGAGCCGAAGACCCACACGGTCAGGGACTCCTTGTCGATGTCGATGATATGGCCCCGGAAGACGTTGGCCAGCTGGATGATCTCCTCTCGGGCGCTGTGGTCCTTGGTCCGGACCTTGATCAGGGCGATCTCCCGGCGGATGCAGGTCTCCTCGTCCAGGATCTTCACCGCCTGGACCCCCAGGATGCGGCGGCACTGGGTCGCCAGCTGGTTGGCCACCAGCTCGTCCGCCAGCAGCTCGATGGAGATGCGGGCGGTGTGGGGCCGGTCCGTGGCCCCGGAGACGATGGACTCGATGTTGTACCCCTTCCGGGAGAAGAGCCGGGCCACCTGGCTGAGGATGCCGGGGGTGTCCTCCGTCAGGACGCAGAGGGTGTAGAGCTTCTTTTCCGTGTCCCATTGCTTTCTCATGACTCTCCTCCTTCGCTCAGCAGGAAATCCGTGATCCCGGACCCGGCGGCCACCATGGGCCGGACCATCTCGTCGATGTCCAGGCGGCAGTCGATCACCGCCGCCTCGCCGCTCCCCAGCGCCTGGGCCAGGGCCTCCTCCATGTCCGCCGCGCTCTCCACCCGGAAGCCCCGGATGCCGTAAGCCTCCGCCAGCTTCACGAAGTCCGGCCCCCGGTCCAGGGTGGTCTCGGAGTAGCGCCTGCCGTAGATCAGGCTCTGCCACTGGCGGACCATGCCCAGGGTGCCGTTGTTGAACACCACGGTGATGATGGGGAGCCGGTAGTGCTGCACCGTCGCCAGCTCATGGCAGTTCATGCGGAAGCAGCCGTCGCCGGTGATGTGGAAGACCCGCTTGTCCGGGTGGGCGGTCTGGGCCCCGATGGCGGCCCCCAGGCCGAAGCCCATGGTGCCGAAGCCGCCGCTGGTGAGCATCTGGCCGGGGTACTGGAAGTGCAGGTACTTGATGGCCCACATCTGGTGCTGGCCCACGTCCGTGGCCACGATGGCGTCCTCCGGCATCTGGACCCGGATGGTCTCCAGGATCTGCTGGGGGGTGAGGTGGTCGCTCTCCTTCGCCACGGAGGGGGACCGGAGGGGCAGGATATGGGCCTTCCACTCACTGTGGTCGTATTGGGGCAGCTTCTCGTTCAGCATCGCCAGCACCCGGCGGGCGGAGCCGATGATATGGTGGTCCGTCAGCACGTTCTTGTCGATCTCCGCCCGGTCGATGTCGATCTGGCAGATCTGCGCCTGGCTGGCGAAGGAGGCGGGCTTCAGCGCCACGCGGTCGGAGAAGCGGCAGCCCACGGCGATCAGCAGGTCGCACTCGTCGCAGGCGGTGTTGGACGCCTTGGACCCGTGCATGCCGATCATGCCGGTGGTGAGGGGGTGGCTCCCGGAGAAGCCGCCGCCGCCCATGAGGCTGATCGCCACCGGCGCGTCCAGCTTCTCGGCGAACTCCTTGAACTCCTTGTCCGCCCGGCCCAGCACCACGCCGCCGCCGCAGATGACGAAGGGCTTCTTGGCCGCGGCGATCATCTCCAGGAGGATGTCCACGTCCTGCTGGTTTGGGGTCGGTTTCTTCAGCTCGTGGTCCCGGCCCAGCTCCCGCATCCCGGCGCAGCCCCGGTTCTCCCGCCAGGGGACGAACGTATAGTCGATCTCCACGCTGGGGAAGGTGACGTCCTTCAGGAAGTCGATGAGCACCGGCCCCGGCCGGCCGCTGGCGGCGACGGCGAACGCCTGGCGCATGACGGCGGGGATGGTCTGCGCGTCCCGGACCAGGAAGGTCGCCTTGGTGATCGGCATGGCGATGCCGGTGATGTCCACCTCCTGGAAGGCGTCCTTGCCCAGGGTGGCCTCGGTGACGTTGCAGGTGATGAACACCACCGGGGAGGAGTCCAGGTACGCGGTGGCGATGCCCGTGGTCAGGTTCGTCGCCCCGGGGCCCGACGTCGCGAAGCACACGCCGACCTTCCCGGTGGACCGGGCGTAGCCGTCCGCCGCGTGGGCGGCGCCCTGCTCGTGGGCGGTCAGCACATGGCGGATCTTGTCCTTGTAACGGTAAAGCTCGTCATAGACGTTCAGGATGGTGCCGCCCGGATAGCCGAAGACGGTGTCCACCTCCTGTTCCAAAAGGCACTCCATGATGGCCGCGGTCGCTTTGATCTTCATAGATCCCATCTCCTCTCCCGGCGGTTCACTTCCACAGCTTCACCGCGCGCGCATCCTCGGCCAGGCAAAGCTCCCGCAGGGTCTCCAGCTCCTCGGTGTGGTCCTCCTGCGGGTCCTCGTACTCCAGCACGGCGGCGACCGAGAACTCGAACCCCGCCTCGCCGTACTGCTTCCAAAGCTCCATCAGCCGCTTGTTGGGATGGACGCCGCCGGAGAGCTTGGCCCGGGCGCTGTTGAGCCCGGCCTTCGTATCCTTGGCGATCCCCAGGAAGGTCTCTCCGGTCTCCCTGCACCGCAGGGAGATCACGCCCATCTCCGGGCGGCGTTCCTTCCATTCCGCCGCCAGGGCTTTCCTCCGTTCTTTATCCATGCTGTCTTCTCTCCGTATCCTCAGATCTTCCCGCCGCCCTTTTGCAGGGCGATGACGCCCGTCCGGGCGACTTCCAGGATGTTGAAGGGCCGCATCATGTCCTCGAACACGTCCACCCGGTCCGGCGTGTCGGAGATCTCCAGGGTCATGGAGGTCGGCGAGATGTCCGCCGCCTTGGCCCCGCAGATGCCGCAGATGGTCATGATGTGCTCCCGGTTGTTCTTGTTGGCGCTGACCTTGATGATCATCAGCTCCCGGCCGATCATGTTCCCCTCGTCCAGGGTCCGGACCTTGATGACCTCGATCAGCTTGTTGAGCTGCTTTTCCACCTGCTCCACCACGTTGTTCCCGTTGTCCACGATGATGGTCATCCGGGAGAGGGACGGGTCGTCCGTCACGCCCACGGCCAGGGAATCGATGTTGAACGCCCGGCGGGAGAAGAGGCTGGCGATGCGGTTCAGCACGCCCGCCCGGTTCTCCACCAGGATGGAGATCGTCTGTTTCATCCTCTGTCCCTCCCTTCTTCAGTCCGTGGTCCGCCACTCGGGGCTGACCTCGGCGATGAGCAGGCGGGGGCCCTCCTCCGAGAGGAAGCGGTCCAGGGCCTCCTCCACCTTGGCCTCGCTGCGCAGCGTGACGCTGGGGATGCCGTAGGCCGAGGCGATGACGGCGAAGTCCGGGTCCCCGTCCAGCCGCACGCCGAAGGGCCCGTGATAGGGCTCCCTGCTCTGGATCTGGTTCACCAGGCCCAGCACGCCGTTGCGGAAGAGGAGGATCTTCAGATCGAAGCCCCCCGCCTTCACGGCGGCCAGCTCGTTCATGGACATCTGGAACGACCCGTCCCCGCAGACGGCCACCACCTGCCGCCGGGGATCTGCCGTCTTCACGCCGATGGCGCAGGGGATCGCGTAGCCCATGGTCCCCAGCCCCCCGCTGGTGAGGAACCGGGCCCCGTTCAGCCGCAGGTGCTTGCAGGCCCAGATCTGGTTCTGCCCCACGTCCACGCAGACGGCGGCGTCCTCGCGCAGCCGCTCGCCCAGGAGCCGCAGGACCCGCCCGGGGAACACGTACCCGTCCTTGGCGGGATAGCCCCGGCCCAGGTTCTTCCGCCGGAGATCTTGGAGCATCTCCCGCCACTCGGCACAGTCCGCCTCGGCCCCCCGTTCCATCAGCTGCCGGAGGATGACCTTGGCGTTCCCCACCAGGGGCAGGGTGGACTGCATGTTCTTCCCGATCTCGGCGGGATCCACATCGATGTGGATATTGGCCATCCGCCGCTGGATCTCGTCCGGGGACACGATGGCCCGGTCCGCCACGCGGGTGCCGATCATGATCAGCAGATCCGACTTCACCAGGGCCTTGTTGGCCGTGGTGTTCCCGTGGGCCCCGATCATGCCCATGTTCAGCGGGTGCTCCGTGGGCAGGAGGCTGAGGCCCATCATCGTTGTCACCACGGGGATGCCCGTCTCCTCGGCGAACCGGCGCAGCTCCGCCTCCGCGTGGGCGAGGAACACGCCGCCGCCCGCGCAGATCACCGGCTTCCGGGCCAGCCCGATCGCCATCGCCACGTTGGCGATCTGCTTGTCGTTGCCCCGGACGCTGGGGTTATAGCCCCGGATGCGGACCTCCTCCGGGAAGGCCACGCCGGAGACCATCTGCTCCTGCACGTCGATGGGGATGTCGATCAGCACCGGGCCGGGGCGGCCCGTGGAGGCGATGTGGAACGCCTCCTTCATCACCACCGGGAGCTGGGCCGCGTCCTTCACCAGATAGCAGTGCTTGGTGAAGGGGGTCACCGCGCCGGTGATGTCCACCTCCTGGAAGATGTCCCGTCCCAGCAGGTTGGAGGGCACCTGCCCCGTGATGGCGATTATGGGGATGGAGTCCATATACGCCGTGGCCACGCCGGTGATCAGGTTCGTGGCCCCCGGGCCGGAGGTGACGATGCAGACCCCGGTCTTCCCTGTCGCCCGGGCGTAGCCGGAGGCCATGTGCCCCGCGTTCTGCTCCGTGCGGACCAGGGTGTAGTCGATGTTCGGGTCCTCCCGCAGCGCGTCGGCGATGGGGCAGATGGTGGCCCCGGCGTAGCCGAAGACGCGCTCCACGCCCTCCCGCGCCAGGCTCTCCATCAAGATCTGCGCGCCTGTCATTTCCATGCTGTTACCGCTCCTTTCGCCAAAAAAAGCCCGTGTCCCTCGTCGGGTCACGGACTTGCAAGAGTTCCGGTCTTCGGCGGCTGCTGGCCTCAGGCTGTCTGGAGGAGGCCGTTCGTCCCGCCCTTGTTTCGCGCATGACCAAACGCATTATTCGGTTTCGATACCAGGACTACCAGTACCAGGACCAGAATAATGTACAGGCCAAGGATGCTGTTGAGCGCGTTCGTCATCGACATAGGGGAGACCTCCGCCGCTTGTCTTGTTTTTTCATTATACATATCTGTCCCCCAAAGCGCAACAAAAAAATCCGATATCCCGCCTTTTCCAGATATTTTTACGAAAGGGACGCCGCGTTCCCGCCCCATCCTAGTGGAAAACGACGAAGCTCCTCCTCCCGTCCCCCCATCGATGGCACCTGTTTTTTGCAGACAACGCCGCCGGCGGGCGGCGCAAAAGAGGACCCCCTCCCGGGGATCCTCTTCAGACATGGCCCTTTACGCGGAGATGGTCGTCCCGGTCTCCCCGGCGACGCCGGCCCCCGCCTTCTCCAGCAGGGTGATCAGTGCCCGGCGTCCCTTCCGGGACTGGGCAAATTTCACCGCCGCCTGGACCTTCGGCAGCATGGAGCCGGGGGCGAACTGGCCCTCCTCGATATACCGCTCCGCCTCGGCGGGGGTGAGGCTGTCCAGCCACGTTTGATCCGGCTTGTTGAAGTTCACGGCCACCTTCTCCACCGCCGTCAGGATGATCAGCGTGTCGGCGTCCAGCTGCTCGGCCAGCTTCTCGCTGGCGAAGTCCTTGTCGATGACCGCCGCCGCGCCCTTCAGGTGGTTCCCCTCGGTCTTGAACACCGGGATGCCGCCGCCGCCGCAGGCCACGACGACCAGCCCGGCCTCCACCATGTCCCGGATGGACTGGATCTCCACGATGGAGACCGGCTTGGGAGAGGCCACCACCCGGCGCCAGCCCCGTCCGGCGTCCTCCACGACCTTATAGTCCCGCTCCTTCACCAGCACGTCGGCCTCCTCTTTGGTCATGAAGGCGCCGATGGGCTTGGTGGGGGCCTCGAAGGCGGGATCGCTCGGGTCCACCTCCACCTGGGTGAGGACGGTCGCCACGCCCTTGTCGATCCCCCGGTCCAGCAGCTCCTCCCGCAGGCCGTTCTGGAGGTCGTAGCCGATATAGCCCTGGCTCATGGCGACGCAGACGGACAGGGGGCAGGGGATATACTTCTCCGGGTCGGACCGGGTCAGCTCGGTCATGGCGTTCTGGATCATGCCGACCTGGGGGCCGTTGCCGTGGGCGATGACCACCTGATGCCCCTGCTCGATCAGGTCGGCGATGGCCTTGGCGGTCTGCTTCACGGCGGCCATCTGCTCGGGGAGATTGCTGCCCAGGGCATTGCCGCCCAGGGCGATGACGATACGCTCAGCCATTTTCAGCATCCTCTTTCTCATCATGGATTCGATCGCGGCTCCCGAAGGAGCCGCGGTCAGTTTCTCCGCCTTGGCGGGAGATCATGCAGATCCGCTCCGCGGCGGCGCCCATCCTGCCGGGGCCCGCCGCCCGGGCCGCCCGGAGGGGCGGCGCCCCCGCAAAGGGGGCCGGCCCTCCCCCGGCGCGCTCAGAAGGACTTGCGCTTGCCGCCGCGGTCCATCGCCATCAGCGCGGACACGGGATCTTTGACCTTGCTCATCATGATCATGGCGGCGATGATATAGGGCTTGTAGCTGGCCTCCTTGTACAGGGGCACCAGATAGCGGTCGAAGACGGAGTTGTCCACCTCGCCCTCGGGGCAGCTGAGGCCGGTGATGTCGGCGGGGAGGCAGTGGAGGTACAGGGCGGAGCCGTTCCGGGTCTTCTTCATCATCTCCTCGGAGCAGGTCCAGTCCTTGTGCTGGGCGTTCTGCGCCAGGAGCCGCTGCTCCAGGGCGTCGATGCCCGCCTGGTCGCCGGCCTGGTAGAGCTTCGTCCGCTCCTCCATGGCGGCGAAGGGGGCCCAGCTCTTGGGATACACGATGTCGGCGTCCTGGAACGCCTCCTCCATGGAGGCGGCCTTCCGATAGCTCCCGCCGGTGGCGGCGGCGTTCTTCCGGGCGATCTCCTCCACCTCGGGCATCACGTCATAGCCCTCGGGATGGGCCAGCACCACGTCCATGCCGAAGCGGGTCATCAGGCCGATGACGCCCTGGGGCACGGACAGGGGCTTGCCGTAGCTGGGGGAGTAGGCCCAGGTCATGGCGATCTTCTTGCCCTTCAGGTTCTCCACGCCGCCGAACTGATGGATGATGTGCAGCATGTCGGCCATGCACTGGGTGGGGTGGTCCACGTCGCACTGGAGGTTGACCAGGGTGGGCTGCTGCTCCAGGATGCCGTCCCGGTAGCCCTCCTTCACGGCGTCCATGAAGGTCTTCTGGTACTTGTGGCCCTCGCCGATGAACATGTCGTCCCGGATGCCGATCACGTCGGCCATGAAGGACACCATGTTGGCGGTCTCCCGGACGGTCTCGCCGTGGGCGATCTGGGACTTCTTCTCATCCAGGTCCTGGACGGTCAGGCCCAGCAGGTCGCAGGCGGAGGCGAAGGAGAACCGGGTCCGGGTGGAGTTGTCGCGGAAGATGGAGATGCCCAGGCCCGAGTCGAAGATGCGGGTGGACTTGTTCCGCTCCCGGAGATCCCGGAGGGCGTCGGCCACGGTGAAGATGGCGTCCAGCTCCTCGTCGGTCTTGTCCCAGGTCCAGTAGAAGTCGGACTTGTACATGTTGTTGATGTGCAGCTTTTCCAGGTGCTGCGCCAGCTCGATGGTCTTAGACATGATCTGATACCCCTTTATTATGTATGATATTATGATGCAGGATGCGGAGCTCTTCCGTCCGGTGCGGTCACCGGATATCGTTGTCCGTCAGGCTCTGGCGGAACTCCGTCACGTCGCCGGTCTTGTTCTCGGGCTTGTAGAGGCCGGGGACGGCGGCGTACAGCGCGGCGCAGGTCACCAGATCCTGCTTCCAGGTGATCTCGTTGGGGGCGTGGGCCTGGCTCTCCGCGCCGGGGCCGAAGCCCACGCAGGGGATGCCGTACCGGCCCTGGATGGAGACGCAGTTGGTGGAGAAGGTCCACTTGTCCGTCAGGGGGCGGCCGGTGCGCAGGTGCATGGCGTCCTTGGACGGGTCGGCGTCGGCGTGGCCGATGCGCTCCTCGCCCCAGAGGGCGTGATGGGCGTCCACCACGGCCTGGACGTGGGCGGCGCCGGCCTTGTTGATCCAGGTGGGGAAGAAGCACTCGGTCTCATACACGGTGCCGGTCCAGGCGGGGCGGTCGTACATGTACATGGAGACCTTCACGTCGTCGCCGTACTTCTTCACGCTGGGGAGCTGGCGGATCTCCTCCAGGCAGGAGTCCCAGGTCTCGCCGGCGGTCATGCGCCGGTCGATGGAGATCGAGCAGCTGTCCGCCACGGCGCAGCGGCTGGGGGAGGTGTAGAAGATCTGAGAGGTGGTGCAGGTGCCCCGGCCCAGGAACTGGGCGTCCTCGTAATGCGCGGGGTTGAACGCCGGGTTCAGCATCTTGACCAGGCCCTTGACCTCGTTGGAGGGGCCGTCGCCGTTCTCGTTCAGGGCCCGGACGTCCTGGAGGATGTCGGCCATCTTGTAGATGGCGTTGTCGCCCCGCTCCGGGGCGGAGCCGTGGCAGCAGACGCCCTTCACGTCCACCCGGATCTCCATGCGGCCCCGGTGGCCCCGGTAGATGCCGCCGTCGGTGGGCTCGGTGGAGATGACGAACTCGATCTTGCTCCGGGCGTCCTCGGGGCCGGCGAAGTATTTGTTGACGATGTACTGCCAGCACATGCCGTCGCAGTCCTCTTCCTGGACGGAGCCGACCACCATGATCTTGTATCCCGCGGGGATCAGCCCCAGGTCCTTCATGATCTTGGCGCCGTACACGGCGGAGGCCATGCCGCCCTCCTGGTCGCTCCCGCCCCGGCCGAAGATGATCTCGTCGGTCTCATAGCCCGTATACGGGTCCGCTTCCCAGTTGTCGATGTTGCCCACGCCCACGGTGTCGATGTGGGAGTCGATGGCGATGATCTTCTCGCCCTGGCCCATCCAGCCGATGACGTTGCCCAGGCCGTCGATCTCGACCTTGTCGAAGCCCAGCCGCTCCATCTCGGCCTTGATGCAAAGGACCACTTCCTTCTCCTCGCAGCTCTCGCTGGGATGGGAGATCATGTCCCGCAGGAACCGGGACATCTCCGCCTTGTACCCCTCCGCCGCAGACTTGATCTTCTCGAAATCCATGATGCAGACCTCCATTTGAATTTTATCGCCGGCGGCCCGGTCTCCCCGGCCGTCTGTTCCTTACAGCCTTATCATATCACAATATCCCCGGTTGTCAAACAAAATTTTTGAAAACCTAAAAAAATTTTTGAAAACCGGTTGCTTTCTTCAAAAGACCGTGGTATGATGACAGCATGGATCCGTGTCTTTCCACGAAGATCGGCCCAAAAAGGGGGTATCACCACGGAAAACAGCAAATTAGACCTGCTGCGCCAAGTGGCCTCCGGCATCGCCGCCCAGTTCGGCAGCAGCTGCGAGGTCGCCATCCACGATCTCAGCCGGGATCCGGACCGCTCCATCGTCTTCATCGCCAACGGCCACGTCTCCGGGCGCAAGGTCGGGGACGGCGCGTCCAACGTGGTCATGGAACAGCTCCGCACCCAGGACCCGGAGCCCAAGGACCATCTCTGCTACCTCACCAAGACGCCGGACGGGAAGATCCTGAAGTCCTCCACCGTCTACATCCGGGACCGGAAGGGGAAGGTCTCCGCCATCCTGGCCATCAACTATGACATCTCCCGCCTCATCCTGATGGAGGAGGCCCTCCACGATCTGGTCTCCACCGGAGAGACGGCCCCCGCCGAGCCGGAGAAGATCACCAATGTCAGCGACCTGCTGGACGAGCTGATCCAGCAGTCCGTGGCCCTGGTGGGCAAGCCCGCCGCCGTCATGAACAAGGACGACAAGGTCCGGGCCATCCAGTTCCTCAGCCAGAACGGCGCGTTCCTCATCACCAAGTCCGGCGATAAGGTCGCCAAATACTTCGGCATCTCCAAATATACCCTGTACTCCTATATCGATATGAACAAGCAGGAGGGGAACTGAAAGAGGCGGGGCCTGACGGCCCCGCCTTTTATATGATCATATATATCCGCGCTTTATGGGGCATGACGTCCCTCCAGCCTCCCCTTTGCAGGTTTATTCGACCACCTGGGCAAGGGCGGCCCTTATCTTCCTTTCCAGATCCTCCGCCGATACCGTTCCCTCCTGGAGCGTCTCCACGATCGCCTTGACGCTTCGATCCAGCCTTAAGGGGTCTTCCTGCTCCGCCAGGATCCGTTCCCTCGTCCTCTCCTCTTCCAGGCGCAGCCATATCTCAAGCTCTTTCTCGCTCGTCAGGTCCCCTTCCATCTCTAAAACATACAGCTCCTCCGCCCAGAGCTGTCCTTTTATCAGGGTATCCCTGGCGGCGCCAAAGTTCATTTCACCGATCAGTGCGACCGCGTCCGTGACGGAATTGAAAAGACGCAGATAATAGCGCGGAAGTTTTTCCATGTATATCACCTCGCCGCAATTGTAGCGCAATTGCGTAGCAAATGAAATGCGCATAATCTACAAATTTTGCAATACAATTTATATTACGCTATGAATTTCAATTGTATTGCGAGGTGTATTATGGGCAGTTTCAAAATTCCTAACATCCCCCCAACTACGAACAAATCCATCCGATTCCCCAACGACCTGATCGAGGCGGTAGAATCCGCCATCCAAGGGAAGGAATGTACCTTCTCAGCCTTCGTGGTCGAAGCCGTCCGGGTCGCTCTGGCAAGCCTGGAGGAAGACGAGGGAGACCAGACGTGAAAAAGGACCGGCTCCCTTCTATCCTCCGCTTGACAAGCCGCTAGTATTAGCGTACAATCAACATAGAAGGGCGCTGCCGCAAGACGGTTGGCCCATAGGATCAGCTAAACGGGTAAACCGCTAGCCGTTCGGGGACAGCCGGACGGCTAGCACGCTTTCGTGGTAAGTATCCACAGCGCCCCGGTGAAAAACACCAGGAAGCGCAGGGCGGCAAAACGCCATCCTTTCCACATCAGCACCACCTCCCCCTGTTTGGTATTCGCGCAGGGGTCATAACGGTGGACCAACCGTCTGTATGCAGCAACGCTCTCCTTCCGCCATTATAGGGTCCG
Source organism: uncultured Oscillibacter sp. (assembly GCF_910584465.1). Classification (GTDB taxonomy): domain Bacteria; phylum Bacillota; class Clostridia; order Oscillospirales; family Oscillospiraceae; genus Oscillibacter. The sequence continues at coordinate 50,298 of NZ_CAJUBK010000002.1, read as the reverse complement.
GATCGTATTTTGTCGATCCTTCCCGAAAAGGGCCGCGCATCCGAAAAAGGACCGGGAACGCACCGCGTTCCCGGTCCTTCTATCGCAGCATCGTACGGAGATCAGCGGATCTTCCTGGCCTCCACATAGTACCGTTTGTCCTCCGCGTGGCCCATGGAGAAGGTCTTCCGGGGCAGCACGCCGTCGGCCATGACGGTCTTGAAGAGCTGCTGCTTCCCCATGGCGGGGAGCTTGAAGCCGATGCTCCCCGGCTGCTCCCCCAGGCGGTCCGTCACGCTGTCGCCGTGGATATAGTCCACTTCCCCGCCGTGGTCCTTGACGTAGCTGTCCAGGAACGCCTGGAGCGTCCCCACCGCCAGCTGCACCCGGGGCTTGGGCACGGTGATCCAGCCCGTCCCGCCCGCGTGGGTATAGGCGATGGTGTGCCCCTCGCCCCTGCCCTCGTAAGCGCCGGGGCAATAGGCTTTCAGCGCCTCCAGCACCGCCTCCGGCTCCACGCCGAAGACCACACGGTGGATCGGCTCGAACTGGAGGGCGTCGTCGTGATTGTTCACCACCTCCACCAGGGCGTACCGGGCGGGGAGCCCGGCCCACTCGCTCTCGGGGGTGGTCTTTTTCAGATCCTCATAGCACTGCTTGGCCGTCGCCAGGGAATGGTTCCCGTCGCCCACGGCGAACAGCAGCGGCGCGGCGTCCTTCACGCCGTACTTCCACGCCTGTTCCTCCGGGGTGCACAGCGCCGCCAGGGCGTCCGCCGCGCCGTCCATCTGGGCGGCGGTGAGCTTCCATCCGGTGATGTGCCCGCCGCCCTGCTGGAGGTCGAAGCTGTACAGCTGCTCCATCTCGCCGGAGGCCCTGGTCAGGGGCTCGATGACGGTCTTGTTAGGATCGTCGATCAAAAGCATGACGTGGGGCAGTTCGATGGGGGCGTTCCTGCGCACCTTGACCCGAGGGGGGATGCGGGAGAGGACAGTGCCCTCCGTGGCCCGGATGAGGGCCCCGGAGCCGGGGGTGAAGTCGTACTGTTCCAGGTCCACCATGCCGACGAGGCCGTGGCGGATCTTCCCGTCGGACTGGACCCGCTCGATATAAAGGAGGCTGTCCGGCAGCTCCCGGAAGAGGCCCTCGGAGAGGTACCTCCCCATGGCGGCGTTGACGCCGGAGATGCGCTCCTCCACGTCCGGAGCGCTCAGCGCCGCCTCCGGCAGGATGAGGCGGAGGCTGGACGGCGCACCGCCCACGGTGTCCTCCACCGCCTGCCAGTACTCGGGCTGAGAGGTGAACTGGTCGCAGGCCACCACGGCCCATTTCGTCATATCCGTGCCCTCCCTGGGCAAGAGGATGTCGGCGGGATAGAAGCCCAGCTTTTCAAATTTGGGATCCATGCGGGATCTCCCTTCCTACTTATTTTTTCCGCAGCTCCCGGCAGACCATGACCGCGATGGTCCCCAGGCAGACCGCCGCCAGCGGCAGGGCCGGAGCGGCCAGGATCGTCAGGGGCACCCGGGAGATCTCCCACAGGGCCCCCCGGAAAACGCTCAGATCCATGCCCGCCTCACAGCGCCGCTTCGATCGCCGCCAGCAGGTCGCCGAACTCCTCGTAGGCGGGGAGCTCCGGATGGTCCTTCTTGATCTGCTCGGTGCTCTTGAAGAGGAAGCCCGCCTTGCTGGCCTGGATCATGGCCAGGTCGTTGAAGCTGTCCCCGGCGGCGATGGTCTCGTAGCCGATGGACTGGAGGGCCTTGACGGTGGTGAGCTTGGACTTCTCACAGCGCATCTTATAGCCGGCGATCTTGCCGCCCGCGCCCACCTCCAGGGTGTTGCAGAAGATGGTGGGCCAGCCCAGCTTCTCCATCAGGGGCTTGGCGAACTGCTCGAAGGTGTCGCTGAGGATAAGCACCTGGGTCTTGGTCCGGAGCTCGTCCAGGAACTCCTTCGCCCCGGGGAGGGGATCGATCTTGGCGATGGTGGCCTGGATCTCCTTCAGGCCCAGGCCGTGCTCCTCCAGGATGCCCAGGCGGAACTTCATCAGCTTGTCATAGTCGGGCTCGTCCCTTGTGGTGCGGCGCAGCTCGGGGATGCCGCTGGCCTCGGAAAAAGCGATCCAGATCTCGGGGACGAGGACGCCCTCCATGTCAAGACATACGATATTCATACGAGTCCTCCTTCGTTTTTCAGATGATGAGGGCGGCGCCTCATCCGTCTATCGTGTCCTTAGTATACCAAAGTTTTTGCCGCTTGTCACCTTTTATTTCAAAGCCCGGCGGGATCCCCCGCCGGGCTTTGGTCATATATCGGATCTCAGGGATACCGCTCGCCCAGCCGTTCGACGATATCCGCCACGGCCCCCTCCCTGGCGTGGCCCACGATCGTGGCCCCGCAGGCCCGGACGGCCTCGGAGCAGTTGCAGGGGGCGAAGCCCTCGGCGGCGGCGGTGAGCATGGAGATGTCGTTGGCCTCGTCCCCGGCGCAGTAGACCCGCTCCATGGGGATCCCCAGCCGGGCCGCCAGGCGGCGGACCATGCCGCCCTTGTTGGCGCCCCTGGTGGTCATCTCCAGCAGGTGGGACACGGAGAAGATCAGCTCGTAATCCTCCGCCCAGCCCTGGGCCTGGAGGAAGGCCAGGACCTCCTCCAGCAGCCCATGCTCCGCCTCGAAGAGGATCTTCCCCAGCGGCAGGGGCACGTCCAGCAGGGAGGGCATCTCCGTGAGGGCGGCCTTCGTGATGTGCTCGTGCTGGCGGCAGATGTCGTTGATGTGGACGGCGTGGATCACGTTGTCGATGTGGTACGCCTCCGCCGCCACGCCGGGGAAGCGGTCCAGCACGGCCTGCCCCCGCTCCCGGGCGGCGGCGTCCAGCATGGCGGTCTCCAGGTACTCGCCCTTGGCGAAATCATAGATCGCCGCGCCGTTGCACACCACGCCGGGGGCGTTCATGGGCACCATGTCCGCATAGCGGATGAAGGCCGCCAGGGCCCGTCCCGTCGCGACGGCGAAGCGGCCCCCCTCCGCTATGAAGTACTCCAGCGCCTGCCGGTTCCGCTCCGGCAGATCCGGCACCGGGCCCCCGGAACGGAGGGCGTCCTCCGTATAGAGCAGCGTGTTGTCGAAGTCGCTGGCCAGCAGCACGCCATCGAATCTCCCCATGATCAAGTCCAGCTCCTCTCTTCAAGATAAGATCTCAGTACCGCCCCGTCCAGTCCGCCATCAGCAGCACCGGCAGGGTCCACAGCAGCAGGAAGAGCTCCAGCGCCAGGGGGTCCAGCAGCTCATAGGCCCCCAGGTTGGTGAGGTAGAAGGTCAGCAGCGTCCCCGCCCAGCTGCCCAGCAGGGAGATCGCCGCCGCCCGGCGGACCGCCTTGCACAGCCGAAGGCTCCCTGCCACCGTCTCCGCGTAGGGCAGCAGCCCCTCCCGGAACAGCAGGGCGCGGGGTATCCCCCGGTCCTTCTCCGCCTCGCTGAGGGCGACGCGCTCCGTGAGGCCGGGATACTCCAGCCCGATGTTCCGGCTGAACTTCCGCCGGATGAGGGCCGGGGTGATGTTGGGATCCCGGGAGGCCAGGATCGGCTGGATCCGGCTGCGCCGCGTCATCTGCAGGGCGAAGTCCACGTTCTCCGCCGGGTTGTATTTCACGGCGAAGACGGCGGCAAGCTCCTTGTCCACCGCCAGGAAGACGCCGGTCCGGAGGGTCACGTCCGCCGGCAGGTCCACGTTCATCTTGCGCATGAAGGAGGCGCTGCCCATCAGCACGGACTCCCCCCGGATGATGCCGGACCAGCCGCCCTCCTCGTAGAAGCTGAAATCATCCACCTTCTCATAGCGTCCGCCCTCGCTTCGGACCAGGTTGTTGAAGAGCCGCTCCAGCCCGGACCCGGCGGCCCGCGCCATGGACGCGGCCAGGGAGACGGCCCGCTCCTGCGTCTCGTCGTAGAGCTTCCGGCCGTTGAGCTGGACGGCCCCGGGGGGGAAGAGGTCCCCGTCGGTGACGATCATCCGCCGCCGGGCGCTGATCTTCTGGGCCCCGGACCAGCCCGCCACGGCGCAGCCGGTCTTTTGCAGGTGCTCCGACAGCTTGGACCAGGGCAGGGCCCAGCACAGCGGCAGGGAGCACGTGGCCGCCGCCGGCAGGATGGCCGAGAGGTTCAGCAGGAAGGTCCCCTCCCGCTCCGCGGCGCCGAGCCCCGCGAACACCACGGCCGCCGCCAGGAACACCGGCAGCAGCGCCGTCTGCCAGAGCGTGGAGATGTCGCTGCGGGCGGCGGTGGTGAAAAAGCCCGGGACCGCCCCCCGCTGCTTGCAGGCCCCCTGGGGGGTGTCGGTGATGAGGTAGGGCGGGTCGTCGTCCACGGACGCGGCCCGGAGCATGTCATGATTCCCCTTGCTCTCCCGGCGGACGCCCCACTGGGCGAAGACCAGGACCATGCAGGAGACGGCGGCGTAGGGCGTCACCTCGCTGGGCCGGTCCCCCAGCAGCCGGGCGGCGCAGTCCGCCGCCGACACCAGGGCCGAGAGGGAGGCCAGCAGCTCCGCCACGAACCGGCGGCGCAGGAGCATCCCCACCCCCTTGATGAACACGTGGCGGCAAAGGACCGCCGTCAGCCCCAGGCAGACCAGCAGGAACACGCACTGGGACCCCAGGCTCCCGGACACATAGGGCAGCTTGATCTGATACCGCTCCAGGATCAGGGCCAGGGTGGGCAGCAGCGCCGGGATCAGGGGAAGGACCACCGTGTGCTTCCGGCGGATATAGAGCTGCCGGGCGTCGTGGGCCGCCTCCCAGAGCTCCGGCTCGGGGCCGATGGGCTCCGGATCCGGCTCGGGCTCCGGCGGCGGAGGCGGGGGCAGGGACTCCGTGTCCTCGGCGGGCTTCCGGGAGAACAGGCCCCCGCGGCGCGGCGGCAGGATGGGCTCCCGCGCCTCCTCCATCACCGCGTCCACCGTACTGCCCACCACATCCTCCAGGGAGATGGGCCGGGGGCGGGGGATCTTCAGCTTCTCCACATCCGCCCGGGCCGCCCGTTCCGCCTCCTGGATGGGATCGGGCGTCTTGGGCGGCGGGACCGGCGTCCCCGGCGGCTCCGGGGCGGGGGGCGGCGGGGACGCCGCCGGGGGCTCCGGAGCGGGGGGCGCTCCCGCCGCTCCCGGGGCGGGCCCTCCTCCCGGCCCCTCCGGGGAGGGAGGTCCCTCCGGGGAGGGGGCCTGCGCCGCATCGCCCGGGGCCGGCTCCGCCGAGTGGAGGAGGTGGTCCTCCAGGCTCCCGCCGTACTCGGCCAGGATCTCCTCCAGGGAGTAATCCTCCTCCGGGGGGACCGGGGCATCGATATGGTTGTCATCCATCGGGGTCATGGGATCCCCTCCTTCAAAAGGGATGCGGGTCTTCGTCACAGTCTCTGCCGGACGGCTTCATAGAGCATGATCGCGGCGGCGGCGGAAGCGTTCAGGGAGTTCAGCTTCCCCCGCATGGGGATGCGGACCAGGAAGTCGCAGCTCTCCGCCACCAGACGGCCCATGCCGTCCCCCTCGCTGCCGATGACGATGGCGGCGGGGCCCTTGAGGTCGGCGTCGTAGAGGGGCACGGCCCCGTCCGCCGCCGTGCCGAAGACCCAGACGCCCCGGCCCTTCAGCTCTTTCAGCAGCGCCGGGAGGTTGGGCACCCGGGCCACGGGGACGTGGGCCACGGCTCCGGCGGAGGTCTTGGCCACCACCGCCGTCAGCCCGGCGCTCCGGCGCTTGGGGATGATGACGCCGTGGGCCCCGGCGCACTCCGCCGTGCGGATCACGGCCCCCAGGTTGTGGGGGTCCGAGAGCTCGTCGCAGACCACCAGCAGGGGCGGCTCGCCCTTGTCCGCCGCCGCCCGGAGGATGTCCTCCACGCTGGCATATTCCCGGACGGAGGCCAGCGCGATGACGCCCTGGTGGGCGTGGGTGCGGCTCATGGCGTCCAGCTTCCGCCTGTCCGCCTCCACCACCACCGTCCCGGCGGCCCTCGCCTTGGAGGCGATGTGGCCCAGGGTCCGGTCCGTCTCGCCCTTCTGGAGGTAGATCTTGTCGATGGCCGTCCCGGCCCGCAGGGCCTCGATGACGGCGTTGCGCCCCTCGATGATGCCGTCGGCTTCCAGGGGGGGGGATCTGCGCTCGTCCATAGGCGCTCCTTTCCTGCATGGACGAAGTCCCGGGGACTTCGAGCAAATTTTGTCGATACATCGTCAGTATAGCACGATCCGCGCCAATAATAAAGCGGGAATTTCCAGGATCCCCCTTGAGGAACGTGCTGCCAAGGCATCACTTCGGCAGTTTCTACAAAACCCGGTTGACGCAGCAGCAACGGTGTGCTATGATCGGCTCAGCAGACCGGAAGCCGTGGAGGGAGATATGGGGAAACTTTCTATATTGTCAATGTCTATATCGTTAATGATCGCCGCCATCGTCTGCGCTTTGTTTTCAGGCAAAATAGATATGGCGGTAAATGGGGATAAAGCGGTCAAAAAAGTGATCGTCATATTCAGTGCGGGAGTATCATCCGTCTGCACGATCGCTATTATCGCAAGCATCTTATCGTGAATACCCAGATCGGGAGATCCCGATCTCTCGGGCAGTCACACGCCGGTATCGGGGAACGGTGCGCTTTCGATATTTTGACGGATCATTTTGTCAAAAGCCGTCGAACGGCGCCGATCTGAAAAGAGGGCCTCCAAGATCCCGCTCCGGGAGGGGCGGGGCCGCTCCCGGGCCCGGCGTCCCCGCAAAAAAGCTTGGCTCGGACCGGGATCTGTGTCACGATCGGACCGTCCGATCAAGATCGTGAGGTGTGATATGCTCGTCATAAGGAAAGAAGAAGCGAAGGACCACGGAGCGGTATACGCCCTGATAAAGGCCGCGTTCAGCCAGGCGGAGCATTCCGACGGGACCGAGCAGGACCTGGTGGATGCCCTGAGGGCCGGGGACGCGTTCATCCCCGATCTGTCCCTGGTCGCCGAGATGGACGGGAAGATCGTGGGGCACATCCTGTTCACAGCGGCAAGCGTCGGGGATGTCCCGGTCCTGGCCCTGGCGCCCCTGGCCGTCCTCCCCGGATACCAGGGGAAGGGGATCGGCACCGCTTTGATCGAGGAGGGGCACAAGATCGCCGCCGGATCGGGGCACGCGTATTCGGTCGTATTGGGCGACGGGGGATACTACTCGAGGGCAGGATATCTGCCGGCGGACCGATCCGGCATAAAGCCGCCGTTCGACGTGCCGCGCGAAAACTTCATGGCCCGCAAGCTGAAGGAAAACGCCCCCAGCCTCCACGGCGTCATGCGATACGCGAAAGAGTTCGGGATCGGCTGACGCGGCCCCGGCGGGCCGGGGCGCCCGCAAAACGGCGTCTCGTGGATCGAAGAAACGAGAGGGACCCTTCCCGGGTCCCTCTCGTGATGTTCTCCCTCCCCATCGATGGAGCCTCCGCCGCTTTTCCGATGCTCCGGGGAGGACCTTCATCCGCCATATCCCGCCGTCAGGCTGCCCTTTTGCAGGATATGCCCTTCCGCCGCCTTGAGGAACTGCCGCTTCCGGGAATTGGAGCTGATGCCCAGGACGCAGTCCAGGGCGTAGACCGTCAGACGGTAGCGGTGGTGGCTCCAGACCGGCGGCTTCGGCCCCGCGTAGCGGTGGATGCCGTAAGCGACGCCCTGGGTGATGCCGTTCTCCAGCCGCTCGTGCTTGGGCAGTCCGCCGGGGATGACCTTCCGGGCGGGGAAGTTCCACATCACCCAGTGGGTGAAGCCCTTCACCGGGTGGCTCATGTCCTCCAGCGTGACGGCCAGGGTCCTGGCCCGGGGGGACAAGTCCTCCAGGACGATCTCCGGGGACAGGTCTTTCCCCCACCCGGTGTTCTCCCGGGGGAAGGTCCCGCCGTCTTCCAGGCCGGGACAGTGGAAATGTAAGATCTCGATCTCCATGGCGCCCTCAATGCTTCTCTTTCGGGAGGATCAGGTTCAGCAGCACCGCCATCAGCGTGGCGATGACCACGGGGGACTTGCCGAAGATCATGGTGAAGCCCTCGGGGAACTGGCTCAGCGCCCCGCTGGCCTGGGACACGCCCACGCCCAGGGCGGCGGAGAGCCCCACGATGGTGGTGTTCCGGGCCGTCAGGTCCTGGGAGGCGATGAGCTTCATGCCCGTCATGGCGATGGTGGAGAAGACGGTGATCGTCGCCCCGCCCAGCACGCACTGGGGGATCGTGGTCAGCACCGCCGCGAACTTCGGGGACAGCCCGGCCAGCAGCAGGAAGCCGCCGGTCATGGCGAAGACGATCCGGTTGACGACTTTGTTCGTGGTGACGATGCCCACGTTCTGGGAGTAGGTCGCCGTGGGCAGGCCGCTGAAGAAGGCCGTCAGGATGTTGCTGGCGCCGTAGGCGATGATGCCGCCCTGGAGCTCCTGGTCGGTGGGATCGCGGTCCAGCCCGCCCACGGTGGTGGCGGTGAAGTCGCCGATGGCCTGGATGGAGTTGATGGCGAACAGCAGGCCGATCGCCACGCAGGAGGGCACATCGAAGGTGACGCCGAAGTGCATCACCCGGGGCAGGGAGAACCAGGCGGCGGAGCCCACCTCGGCAAAGGAGACCATGCCGAAGGCCATGGAGGTGACATAGCCGCAGAGCATCCCGATCAGGATGGAGGCCAGCTTGCAGATGCCCTTACCGTGGTTGTTCAGCAGCATGACGACCGCCAGGGTCAGGATGGCCACCAGCCAGTTCTGCCAGGAGCCGTAGACCAGCGCCGCGGTCTGGTGCTTGGTCTCCACCACCAGTTCATACGTATTGGCCGTGCCGCCGGCCATGTAGTTGATGGCCGTGGGGTAGAGGGACAGCCCGATGGTGAACACCACCGTGCCGGTGATCACCGGCGGGAAGAGCAGGCGGATCTTCTTCACGAACACGCCCACGACCACCGCCACGACGCCGCCCACGATCATCGCGCCGGCGATGGCCCCCACGCCCCCGCCGGAGGAGGCGATGGCCTGCATACTGGGGACGTAGGCGAAGCTGACGCCCATGATCACCGGCAGGCCGGAGCCGAAGTATTTGTTGACGGGATAGAGCTGGATCAGCGTGCAGACGGCGGACATGACCAGGGATGCCTGGATCAGCAGGACCCGGTCCGCCTGGCTGAGGCCGATGGCCCCGGCGATGATGATGGGCGGCGTGACGCAGCCCACGATCATGGCGACGAGATGCTGGAGCGACAGGGAGACTGCGGAGCCCAGGGGTGGGATGCCTCGGATCTGGAACAGCGTCTGCTGGTCAGAGGGGGTTCTCATGGCGGGGTTCTCCTTCCTGTTTCTGTAGTGCGTACTCGCGGGGCCCGGAAAGGTCCACCTTTAGTCTACCGGATGGGAGGGAGGATGTCAAGGGATATTCAGCCCGGATCCGCCGCCCTGTCCGCCGTCCCCAGGTCCCGGCTGAACTCGCCGTCCACCAGGAACCGGGCCGCCCGCACCCCCTCCAGGGAGCACAGGGAGTCCTCCAGGGCCCGGAGGGCCGTCCGCACCGCCGCCTCCTCCAGCCCCTCCAACAGGGCGGAGGAGAGGTTCACGTAGCAGATGTCCTCCTCCAGCCAGACGGACTTCACCTGGAAGCCCTCCGGCAGGGGGCTGAGCAGCTCCCGGTCCTCCGGTCCGTCCTCCAGGGCCCTGGCCACGGCGGAGACCTGGGTATCGCCCTCGTAGAGATCCAGCGTCCGCTCCTCCGGCGTGAGAGAGCCCGCCTGATCCAGGAAGTAGAGCCGGACGTCCACGGTGCTGATCACGTCCTCCTCCGGGGTGAGCAGGACCTCCCGGATGTTCAGCACCTGCCGCTCCCGGTAGGCCAGCTCCCGGCCGCGGACGGTGATCTGGACCGAGGAGATCTCCGGCACCTGGGACAGCGTCATGGCGATGGCGCTGTCCGCCAGGGTCAGGGCCACGCCGGACAGGCTCCTGTAGGACGCGGACAGATCCACCCTGGCCCGGCTCCCGGTGAGGTCCAGGGAGAGCAGGGTGGTCCCCGCGGGGAAGGGGCTTTTCAGCGTCTCGTCGGCGGGGCCCTTCAAGAGCTCTTCCATCAGTGTCTGCGCCAGCTCGCCGGAGGTCTCGGTCTCCTCGTCGAACAGGTAGACCTCCTCCGTGCGGAAGGCCCCGTCCCCGGCGGAGTAGGTCAGATCGGCCTCCTGGAAATACAGGAGGTAGGCGGTCCGCTGCGGCTCCTCCCTCCGGCAGCCCGTCAGGACCAGCAGGAGGACCAGGGACCAGCAGGCCCATCGTTTCATGCCCCCTCCCTCCTTTCGGTCCGGGGCCAGCGGACGGTGAACACCGCGCCGCCGCCCGGGCGGTTCGCCGCCTCCACGGCCCCGCCCCGGCGCTTCACCGTGTCGCTGACGATGGCCAGGCCCAGGCCGGTCCCGCCCGCGGCCCTGGACCGGGCCTTGTCCACCCGGTAGAACCGCTCGAAGATCCGGGGCAGGTCCGCCTCGGGGATGCCCGCGCCGTTGTCCGCCACGGCCAGGACCACCTGCCCGCCCTCCAGGCCCAGGGAGACCTGGACCGCGCCGCCGATGGCGGAGTATTTCACGGCGTTGTCCACCAGGTTGTAGATGACCTGGTGGATCTCGTCCTTGGTCGCCAGGACCACGCAGTCCTCCCCGGCGGAGTAGGTGAGGTCCACGCCCTTCTCCTGGGCCACCAGGTTCATCATCCGCATGACCTGCTCCAGCACGGGCAGGATGTCCACCTCCGCCGGAGGGTCCAGCACCCCGCTGTCCAGCCGGGTGAGGCGCAGGAGGTCCTCCGTGATGCGGGAGAGGCGCTCCGCCTCCCGGCCGATGTCGGTGACGAACTCCTTCGTGATCTCGGGGTCGATGCCGTCCGTCTGGAGGATGGAGTCCGACAGCAGCCGGATGGCCGCCAGGGGGGTCTTGAGCTCATGGGACGCGTCGGAGACGAAGCGGCGGCGGGCGTTCTCCGTGGTCTGGAGCCGGTCCGTCAGGCTGTTGAACTCATGGCCGATCTGGGCGATCTCGTCCCGCCCCCGGATGTCCGCCCGGTGGCTGTAAGCGCCCTCCCGCACCTGGCGGATGGCGTTGAGGAGCAGGCCGATCTTGCGGGTCAGCGCCTTGGAGAGGACCAGGCTCAGCACCAGCACCAGCGCCCCCACCACGGCGGAGAGGCGCAAAAGCGTATCCTGGAGCCCCAGGAGCAGGGCGGCCTGCTCGGTGTCGTACTCATAGGCGTAGACCGCGCCGATGATCTGGCTCTGGTACATCACCGGCGAGGAGGCCCGGCTCCGGAAGGCCCCCCGCTGGAAGGTGCAGCTGAACGCGTCATAGCCCAGCAGGGCCTGGACGATCTCGGTATAGAGGGCCAGGTTCCCCACGGCGGAGCCGGTCTCCCGGGTGTCGTAGAGCACCCGCCCGGCGGCGTCGGTGACCAGGATGCGGCTCAGCCCCGACTCCTCCGCCACGCTCATGGCGTCGGTGACGTTCTCCTCCGTCAGCCGGGCCAGGCCCGAGAGGGAGTTCACCATGACGGAGACGCCGTTTTGAAGGTTGGCGGCCTTGGACCGGAAGACCAGATCCTCGGACACCATCAGGGGGTAGGAGTTCAGCAGCAGCAGCACCCCCAGGATCACCAGGATGTAGCTCAGTCCGAAACGGAACTGGAGGCTCCCCCAAACGGGGCGTTCATTCCTTGAAATAGTACCCCACCCCCCACTTCGTGCAGATGTGGTCCGGCTCCGCCGGGTTCTCCTCCAGCTTCTCCCGGAGGCGGCGGATGTGTACGTCCACGGTCCGGTAATCCCCGGCGTAGCTGTAGCCCCACACCACGTTCATCAGGTTCTCCCGGCTGTAGACCCGCCGGGGGTTGCGCATCAGCAGCTCGATCAGGTCGTACTCCTTGGCCGTGAGGTCCACGCTCCGGTCCCCCCGGGCGGCGCTGCGCTCCTCGGTGTTCAGGGTGATGCCCCCCGCCGCCAGCACGCTCCCCCGGCTGCGCTGGACCCCCGCCGCCCGGCGGAGCAGGGCCCGCACCCGGGCCTTCAGCTCCAGGATGTTGAAGGGCTTGGTCAGATAGTCGTCCGCTCCGCACTCGAAGCCCATCAGCTTGTCCGCGTCCTCGCTCTTGGCCGTCAGCATGATCACCGGCACGTTGGAGAACTCCCGGATGCGCATGCACGCCTCCAGCCCGTCCAGCTCCGGCATCATCAGATCCAGGATGATGAGGTCCAGCTTGCCCTCCCGGGCGATCTCCACGGCGGCGGCCCCGTCGTAGGCGCACTCCACCTCATAGCCCTCGTTCTCCAGGTTGAACTTGATCCCCTTCACCAGGGTCCGCTCGTCGTCTACCACCAGTATCTTCATTCAGCATCCTCCACCGTTATCAGTCCCTCCAGCGCCGCCAGCTTCGCCGGCCCGATGCCGGACACGTCCGTCAATCCCTCCACCGTCTCGAACGGCCCGTGGGCCTCCCGGTGCTCCACGATCCGCCGGGCCAGCGCCTCGCCGATGCCCGGGAGGGCGGTCAGCTCCTCCTCCGAGGCGGCGTTGAGGTCCAGGGGAGACGGGTCCGGCCGGACCGCCTCCACGGGGACCGTCACCCTCGTCTCCACATAGCCCGGCGCCGCCATCTCCGCCCGGTCGCGGCAGGACAGCGCCAGGAGCAGGCCCAGGAACAGCGCCGTCAGGCCCAGCAGCGCCCACTCGCAGCGCTCCGTCATCCTCCGCGTGTCCATGGTTGCGTTCCTCCGTTTTTTTTGGTATAATGGGGGCCGGTCCATCGAACGGCGGCGCAGGGCCGTCGTTTTGAAAACGGGTCCGAAGGGATTATATCACATATTTTGGGGGATGGACATGAAAACGAAACGTTTCTTCTCGATTTTTTTCCTGGCCCTCCTGCTGGCGGGGCAGCTGAGCGTCCCCGCCCAGGCGGCGAAGGTGCCCGACCCCGACGTCCAGGCCAAGGCCGCCCTCCTGGTGGACCGGAAGACCGGGGCCGTCCTTTACAGCCTGAACGAGCATGACGAGCTCTATCCCGCCAGCCTCACCAAGATCATGACCTGCCTGCTGGTGCTGGAGGCCATCGACGAGGGCCGGCTGAGCCTGAACCAGGAGATCACGGCCACCCCCACGGCGCTGGAGGGCCTGGCCGAGGACGGCAGCACCGCCGGCATCAAGGCGGGGGAGGTCCTGACGGTGGAGGAGCTCCTCTACTGCCTGATGGTGGTCTCCGCCAACGAGGCGGGCGCCATCCTGGCGGAGAAGATCTCCGGCACCGTGGAGGGCTTCGTGGACCGGATGAACGACGAGGCCCAGGCGCTGGGCTGCGAGGACACGCACTTCATGAACCCCCACGGCTACCACGACTCCCAGCACTACACCTCCGCCTGGGACCTGTACCTCATCACCAAGGCGGCGCTGGAGCACCCCATGTTCATGACCGTCTGCGACACCAGCTCCCACGTCGTCCCCGCCACCAACATGGCCGAGGAGCGCCAGCTCAACAACACGAACTTCCTCATCCGGAGCACCCGGGAGTATTACAACGCCGACGTCCACGGCGTGAAGACCGGGTCCCACTCCATGGCGGGGAACTGCCTGGTCACCACCGCCCAGCACGCCAGCATGGACCTGCTGTGCGTGATCCTGGGGGCGGAACGGGTCCAGGACGAGAACGGCATCTGGTGGACCTACAGCTTCACGGAGACGAACCGGCTCTACGACTGGGCCTTCGGCAACTTCGCCTATCAGACGCTTTTGAAGGAGGACGACGTGGCCGGGGAGGCCCCGGTGTCCCTCTCCGCCGTGGACCATGTGACCCTCCGCCCCGCCCAGGCGGTGGAGCTCCTCCTGCCCAAGGGCGTGGACCTGGAGGAGCTGGAGAAGGAGATCGTGCTGAAGTCCGACCCGGTGGAGGCCCCCATCGAGGAGGGGGACGTGCTGGGCACCCTGACCATCCGCCTGGACGGGGAGGAGCTGGCCCAGGTGGACCTGCTGGCCTTCACCGGCGTGGAGGCGTCCCGCCTGCGCATCCTCTGGCGGGACGTGAAGGAGTTCTTCTCCACCACCGCCGCCAGGGTGGGCCTGATCGCGGCCGCCGTCCTGGCCGCGGCCGCGGGCGGCTGGAAGCTGATCATGGGACGCCGCCGCTACCGCTACGGCCGCAGCGTCGGCGCCGGGCGGAGCCGCGGGAGCTACCGGGGCGGACGGAAGAGACGGTGAAAAACGAAAAGCGGAGACCGCCTTTTGGCGGTCTCCGTTTTCCCTTCCCGCGGGGGTCACAGATACTGCACCAGCTCCCCGATGGGCCTGCGGTCCGTGTGGAGCCGGGCGGGATGCGCGCCCTCCGCCGGGTATCCCAGGGGCAGCAGGGCGATGGGGACGGTCCCCGCCATCTCCGGGAAGGCGGCCAGGACCTTGTCCGGCTCGAACATGCCGACATACGTGGTGCCCAGCCCCAGGTCGGCGGCCTGGAGCATCATCTGAGCGGCGGCGATCGCCGCGTCGATCTCGCCGTGGTCCTTGCCGTCGGTCTCCCGCTTCCAGGAGACGGAGGCGTCGTAGGCCACCACCAGCATCACCGGGGGATGGAACCGGGAGCCGGTGCAGGCGTCGATCTTCTCCAGGGCCTCGGGAGACCGGAGGACGAAGATCCTCTGGGGCTGGTAGTTGTGGGCGGTGGGGGCGTTGCGCCCGGCCTCCAGGATGAGGTCCAGCTCCTCCTGCCCCACGGGCCGGGAGCTGAACTTGCGCAGGGAGTACCGCGCGGCGGAAAGCGTCTTGAAATCCATCTGCATCCTCCTCTTTCTTGTCGGTTCGGTGATATCTGGAGTGTAACACGATCCCGGCCTCCGCGCAACCGCTTTTACGGCGCGGTCCGCCGGGCCTCCCCGGTCCGGCCCCTGCAATTCTTTACTTGCAATTCTTTATAGGAGTGCTACAATGAACAGCGGAGAGAACCTGTTGAACCTGTCGAAATATTCTAAGAGAGGGTGACACAAGCAACATGGAATGGACAATGACGGCCAATGCTCCCGGTCAGGTCTGCCTGATGCAGGGCAACGAGGCCATCGTACGGGGCGCGGTGGAGGCCGGGATCAACTTCGCCGCCTCCTATCCCGGCTCCCCCTCCTCCCAGGTCCTGGGGATGCTGGGCAAGATCGCCCGGGAGCGGGGCTTCTACGCGGAGTGGTCCACCAACGAGGTCTGCGCCCTGCAGGCCTGCACCGGCGCCTCCCTGGCCAACGGCCGAGCGCTGTGCGTGGTGAAGCAGAACGGCCTTTTGTGCGTGGCGGACGCGCTGCACTGCGCCGCCCAGGCCGGCGTGAAGGGCGGGCTGGTGATCGTCTCCAGCGACGACCCCAGCGCCCACTCCAGCACCAATGAGTTCGATTCCCGCTGGCAGGCGATGTCCGCCGGCATCCCCCTGCTGGAGCCCACCACGATGCAGGAGGCCAAGGACATGATCCCCTACGCCTTCGCGCTCAGCGAGGAGGTGGGCCAGCTGGTGCTGATCCGGGTGACCACCCGGGTGTGCCACGGCCGGGGCAACGTGGTCCTGGGCCCCCTGCCGGAAGCCCCCCGCCCCCTGGAGCGGGTGCGGGAATGGGACCGGATGGTCTGCGTCTCCTACATGCACGGCCCGGCCCTGCAGAAGCTGGAGGCGCTCCGCGAGCGCTTCGAGGACAGCCCCTGCAACCACTACCAGGGCCCCGAGCACCCGAAGCGGCTCATCATCGCCGGAGGCACCGGGCGGCTCTACGGGCAGGAGGCCCTCCGCCGCCTGGGGAAGGAGCAGGAGACCGGCTTTTTGTCCCTCGGGACCCTCTGGCCCCTGCCGGAGCGGTACATAGCGCAGCGGCTCCGCACGGCGGAGACCGTCCTGATCCTGGAGGAAGTGGATCCCTTCCTGGAGCAGGCCGTCCAGGCCCTGGCGGGCCGGGAGGGCCTGCGGATCGAGTTCCTGGGCCGGGGCAGCGCCCTGCCCGCCGTGGGCGAGCTGGACCCGGACGTGGTCACCGGCGCCATCTGCCGCCTCACCGGCGCGGCGTCGCCGGAGGCGCGGCCCGCCAGCGGGCTGGAGCTGCCCGTCCGGGAGATGAGCTTCTGCGCCGGCTGCCCCCACCGGGCGACCTTCCACCTCCTCAAGCGGGCCATGCGGCAGGAGAAGCATCCCGGCGTGGTGGTGGGCGACATCGGCTGCTACTTCATGGCGGGCCAGTCCGCCGGGCAGTACGCCTGGCAGACCTGCAACTGCATGGGCTCCGGCGTCAGCGTGGCCGAGGGCCTGGGCCAACTGACCAACTACGGCCTGGACCAGAAGGTGGTCACCATGTGCGGCGACTCCACCTTCTTCCACACCATCCTGCCCGGCCTGGTGAACGCCACGTATCACAACGCCAACATGCTCCTCATCGTCCTGGACAACTCCGCCACGGCCATGACCGGCTTCCAGCCCCATCCGGGCACCGGCCTCACCGCCATGGGGGACCGGGTGAAGGCCATGGACATCCCGAAGATCCTGGACGCCGTGGGCTGTAAAGTGGAAGTGGCGGACCCCTTCGACGTGACGGAGGCGGAGAAGGTCCTCCGCCGGATGCTGGACGAGCCGGGGATGAACGTCCTCATCATGCGCCAGCCCTGCGCCACGCTGATGGCCAAGGAGCGGAGCCGGAAGCCCGTCCGGGTCTACGTGGACCAGGACGTGTGCCTGGGGGACGGCTGCGGGTGCGACAAATACTGTTCCCGCGTCTGGGGCTGCCCGGGCAACACCTGGGACTTCCAAAAAAACAAGGCGCTGATCGACCCGGTCACCTGCGTGGGCTGCGGCGTGTGCGCCAAGCTGTGCCCCAGCGGGGCCATCAAAGTGGAGAGAGGTGACGAGGCGTGAAGCTGAAATACGACCCTCTGAACATCGTGGTCTGCGGCATCGGCGGGCAGGGCAACGTGCTGGCCGCCGAGATCCTGGGCAGCGCCATGTGCGACCGGGGCTGCAAGGTGGCCGTGGGCGAGACCTACGGCGCGTCCCAGCGGGGCGGCTCGGTCATGAGCCACGTCCGGGTGTCCGAGAAGTGGGACCCCAGCGTGCTGATCCCCGCCGGGGAGGCCCATATCATCATCGGCTTCGAGCCCCTGGAGACCCTGCGCATCGCCCGGAAGTACGCCGGGGCGGATACCGTCACCGTCTACGATCCCCGGCCCGTCTATCCCCTGGGCGTCCTCCAGGGCGTCCAGACCTATCCGCCGCTGGAGGAGCTGGAGGCGGAGATCCGCGCCCTGTCCAGCGCGGCGCTGGCCGTCCCGGCGGCGGACATCGCCATGGAGGCCGGGGACTCCAAGGCCGCCAACATCGCCCTGCTGGGCGCGTTCAGCGAACTGCCCGCCGCCCCGCTGAGCGGCGGGGACCTGGAGAAGATCCTGGCCCAGCGCTTCCAGGGCGCAGTGCTGGAGCTGAACCGGCGGGCCTTCGCCATGGGCCGCGAGGCCGCGAAGAAAGGGGGCGCTGTCGGATGAAGACGATCCAAGCGCATTTCCACCATCCCGATACCAAGGCGGAGCTGACGCTGGAGCTCCCCCGCGACACCCGGTTCTCCGCCCTGACGGCGCTGCTCCAGGAGCGGGGGTTCGTGGACCGGCGGAAGGCCGGCTGGCGCTGTCTCTATCAGGAGCACCTGTGCGGCATGGACCACGCGCTGGGGGACTACGTCCCGGAGGACGCGGAGGAGATCCGGCTGGACCTCTTCGGGTTCTCCCAGGTGCTGGTGTAAGGAGGAGGAGACGATGTTAAGTACGATCGCGTTAGACACCCAGGTCCTCCGCCCGGGCCTGTGCACCGGCTGCGGGGCCTGTCAGGGCCTGTGCCCTTACTGGGGCAGTGTGGACGGGCGGACCGTCTGCTTCTTCGACTGTGAGCGCCGGGACGGGCGCTGCCAGCGTTTCTGCCCCCGGATGCCCACGGATCTGGACGCGCTGCGCAGGCAGTCCTTCCCGGCGGAGACCATCCTGCCGCAGATCGGTCCCTTCCGGGGGCTGTACCTGGCCCGCGCCGCGGACGAGAGCATCCGCGCCAGCGCCCAGCAC
The DNA here is from genome assembly GCF_910584465.1 of uncultured Oscillibacter sp. GTDB lineage: Bacteria > Bacillota > Clostridia > Oscillospirales > Oscillospiraceae > Oscillibacter. The sequence continues at coordinate 32,205 of NZ_CAJUBK010000002.1, read as the reverse complement.
GGCGGCAGCATGACCGCCCTGGTGGAGCTGGCCCTGGTGGAGGGCTTCATCGACGCGGCGGTCCTGACCCGCTCCCGGGGCGGGCTCGCCCCGGAGGGCGTCCTGGCGGCGACGGCGGAGGAGGTCCGCTCCTGCTCCGGCAGCAGCTTCCAGGTGCCGCCCACGCTGGCGGTGCTGAACCGGGCCCTCAAGGAGGACCGGTATCACAGCATCGGCGTGGTGGGCACGCCCTGCAAGACCCTGGCGGTCTATAAGATGAAGGCATACCCCCTGCCGGAGGAGGAGGACCGATCCGGGAACATCGGCATGGTCTTCGGCCTGTTCTGCGGATGGGGCCTGGACTGGGACGGGCTGAACGCCCTGACGGCGGCGCACGCCGACCCGGCGAAGGTGTCCCACATGGACATCCCCCCCAGCAAGTATCACTCCCTGGAGCTCCGGGAGGAGGGGGAGACGGTCTCCGTGGACCTGGACGAAGTGACGCCGCTGGTCCGCTCCGGCTGCCGGTACTGCGCGGATATGACGGCGGAGTTCGCGGATCTGTCCGTCGGCGGAGCGCGGAGCGCGGACGGCTGGGACGTGGACAAGGGCTGGAACCAGATCATCGTCCGTTCCGAGAAGGGCCAGCGGCTTTTGGACCTGGCCCGGGAGAAGGGCGTCCTGGAGTTCAAAGAGCCCATGGAAGGCGGGCTCGAGAAGCTCCAGAAGGCGGCGATGGGCAAGAAGCGCACGGCGGCGGCGAACCTCCGCCAGCTCACCGGCCGTCCGGACGACCTGGGATACCTGGAACCCAGCAGGGAACTGTTCAAGGATCTGTGAGCACGATAAAGAGCCGCCCGGCTATGCCGGGCGGCTCCTTGTTTTTGTCCGTGCCTGCGTCCGCTTCGCCGGGGCTGCTCAGGGCCCCGCGTTTTCAAGCGCCGCCCGGCGATCGGGTCAGGAGAGCTGCGTGAAGGTGGAATGCTGCTTCCGGTAAGCGTCGTTGTCCTTCCGGCTCAGCTCGCGCTCCACCTGGGCCAGCCGCCGTTCCAGATCCTCGATCCTGGCCTCGTCGGTCTCCGTGCCGAGCCGCTCCTCCAGTTCCCGCCGCTCCTTTTTCAGCCGCTCGATCTCACGGTCCACCTTGCCGGTGTCGCCGACGCAGCGCTCCTCCTTCCCCTGTTTCCCCTTCGGTCCCTTCGCCCCCTGCGCCTGCCCGGGCCCGCCCGCTCCGGGGGCGTCCGGCTCCTTCGCGCCGGAGGCGGCTCCCGGTCCTTGGGGCGCGCCCGCCCGCTCCGGATCGTCGAAACAGACCTTGGGCTGGCCGTCCTCATCCCTGCCCATCCAGTAGCGGCCGCAGGGCTCCCGCTTTTCCTCCGGGGCATACACGTCCATCGCGGGCCTCCGCGGACGGCCCTGGGCCTCCTCCTCAGGTCTCCGGATCCCGGCCGCTCCCTGCGTCTCCTCCACCGTTTTCACGGGCCGTACTGCGCTCATGCCTACGCTGCCGATCGGCATCATACGTCATCCCTCCTCAAGATCTCATGCGGTGAACGAGACCGCGGCCTCGGGCTCCGCCGGGGCGGCGGCGGTCCCGCCGTCCGGCGTGTAAATGACCGGACCGCCGCCGATCGGCACCGCGGCCTCCACGGGCTCCTTTTCCAGCGCCGCTTCCGCCTCCTCGCTGATCTGGACCCGATCGGTCTTCGAGGGGCGCTCCGGCTCCTCCGCGCTCTCCGCCCGCTCGCGCTCCTCCCGGCGTCTTTCGATGGCGGCTTCCCGCTCCAGCTTCGCCTTTTCCCGCGCGGCCTGCGCCTCCGCCTCCATACCCTCGTCCAGCTCTTCCTGGTACTTGGCCGCCTTTTCCGTGCACTCGCCGGTATAGCCCAGCGCCCGTCTCATCTTCTCCGTGTCGCCCTCGGCGCTGGCCTGGCGATAGACGCTCATCGGCGTACCGGCCAGCTTGAGGTTCGAACTCGTGCCCAGGAGCCCTTCCATCATCTGTACGTTCATGCTCGTATCTCCTCCTTCTTGCAGATCCCGGACTGATCGTCCCGTCTCCTACCAGTCTACGGATGGGGACGCGCCGCTTCAAGGCTTTTGTATCGAACTGCGCTCTGGATGTCATGAGATGCCCCGCGTCCGCCGCCGCGGGCGCCCCATCCGCCGGGCTGCTCCCCGCCGGAGGGGGCGGCGGACGCTCCCAAGAAAAAAGCGGCAAATATCGCTCATCCCCTATTGACACCCAGGATCGGAAGTGATATATTTATCCCATCAAGAGATAAATATATCTCATCATTTGGAGGTCTCTATGAAAAAGCACCATGCAACGATCTGGGTCGGCGGCGGGATCTTTTGCCTCGCCGCCACGCTGCTCTCCGTCTGGCATTCTGTCACGTTCAACGACTCCCGCCTGGTCGCCCCGATGGACTTTGGGAGCTACGTCTTCCGCCCGAAGGACCTGCCCATGATCCTATCCGTCTCGCTCACCTGCATTTATATCGGCTCTTTGTCCCTCGTCCTGCTCCTCCGCGCCTGGAGATGGCGGAAGGCATCCGCCGGGGCGGATACGGTCCGCAGGATCGACCCCAGGCTGGGGGCCCTGGGCCTGCTGGGCTTCCTGGGCTTCACCGGCTTTTGGACCTACTCCTCCAGCGGCGTCGTTGCCCCCTTCGCGTTCTTCCTGTTCTTCGGGTTTTTCGCCTTTTTCTACGAGGGGAAGATGTCCGGGACCTTCATGGACGAACGCTTCCGCGAGAACGCCGCCCGCGCCCAGCTGGCCGCGTACAAGACCACCTTCGGCCTCACCTTGACCGCGCTGGCCGTCCTCTGCCAGGGGAAGCTGTTCGGCAGTCTGGAGCATACTCTGATCGCCGCGATCGTCGTGCTCTCCCTGACCCTGGCCCTGGGCATGTTCCTCCCGGGATATCTGCTGTACCGTTACGACCACGACGATTGGACGGACGAAGGCGAGGGATGAGGCATGGCGGCATTCGAGTGCAGGCTGAAAAAATACCGGCAGCTGAAAGACCTGACCCAGGAGCAGCTGGCGGCGCAGGTAGGGGTCCGCAGGGAGACGATCATGCGCCTGGAAAAGGCGCAGTACAACCCCTCCCTGAAGCTGGCGATCGACATCTCCCGGGCGGTGGAGGCCCCGATCGAAGAGCTCTTCATCTTCGAATGACGGGCCGGACCGCCAAGCCCTCGCCGCCGCGGAGACGCGATATCGAAGACGAAAGGGGCCCGGGAGGGGCCCCTTTCGTCTCGGAGTGCCAAAAAAGGCAGGAGACCTTCATCGGCGGGAAGGAATCGCGCTGCGAGAGGGGCCCGGGAAGGGCCCCTTCGCCTCCTCTTCCCCGTCGGTGAAGCCCTCACTGCTCTTCCGGCGCTCCGATGTCCAGCAGCACGCTCAAATAGAACCATCCTCCGCTCTTCTCCGTCAGCACCGCCCCATGATATTTTTCCGCCACCGCCTTGATGTTGGAAAGCCCGGTCCCCGCCGGGGGCAGCGGCCCGTCGGAGCAGGTGTTCTCGAACGTCAGCATATAGAGCTCCCCCTGCCGCTTCCCGCCGATGCGGATGACCTTGTCCCCGGCGCTCCCGCGGCAGGCGGCGATGGCGTTGTTCAGGGCGTTGGCGAAGAGCACGCACAGATCCAGCTCGTCGATCCCGCAGGGCTTGGGCAGGACCAGGGACACCTCGGCCTCGATCCCCTTCGCCAGACCCAGCTTCTCCCCCAGCAGGATGTCCACCACCGGGTCGCCGGTCTGGCAGGGGAAGGACAGCGCGTCCGAGGCGGCCTCCAGCTTTTTCAGGTACGCCCTGCTCTCGTCCGCCCTCCCGCCCTTGAGCAGGCCGTCCAGCACGGACAAATGGTCCTTGATGTCGTGGCGGAAGGATCTCGTCTGCTCATAGCGCGCCTGGGCCTCGGCGAGATAGACCTTCTGCGCGTGGGCCGCCTGGGCCAGCGACCGCAGCTCCGCCTGGGCCTGGAAGCCCCGGCAGAGCTGGCGGTAGGCGTACAGGGTGCACAGCAGCGCCGCCAGCCCCATGACTTGCAGGAGCAGCAGCGTACCGTGCTTCCCGATCTCCTCCAGAGAAATGGTGGGGTCAAAAAAGCTGTAGGCGGTCTGGAGGATATACAGCTCCGCGGCAAAGAAGAAGAGCCCGGGGAACAGCACGAGTCCGATATAGGGCGTCCGGATGACCTCCGTCCAGGCCAGGAGCTTCAAGACAGCATGATAGCAGCCGGCGCACAGCGCAAAGAAAAGGAGCTGTGCCGCCAAAAGCAGCGGATAGAACAGCGGGCTCCCGATGAAACGGGGGAAGAAGGCCGCCTCCACGGAGTTGACGATCCCGAAGGAAAGCTGTGAGATGTAGTAGGACAGCACGGCGGAGAGCCAGGCCACGGACCGCTGAACCCCCATCCCAAAGCGGCTGAGGGCATAGAGCGCCAAGACGCCCGCGCCTACGGGGAGTATCCCGTCAAGGGCGAAGCGGTCCGAGATGACCTGGATCGCGCTCAGGAGGAGGAAATAAGCGGCAAAGTACCATCCCTTCAGCTTCTTCCCGCTGAGGCGGCCGGTAAAGAGCAAGTGCATCACGCCATGCCCCACAAAGAGACAGAGGCTGTCCAGGACCAGGGTGATATAGTCCATGTCAGCTCTCCTTCAGATGGCGCAAAAGGGCCTGCGTCAGCTCCCGCTCCCGCAGGCGGGAGACCGGGATGACCTCCCCCCGGGGCAGCAGGACCTGTCCGTCCCGGCATCCGCGCACATAGTCCAGGCCCACCAGATAGCTCCGGTGGCATTTGAAAAAGCGTCCGTCCACGCGGCGCTCCAGATCCTCCATCCTGCCGTAATAGTCGGCCACCGTCCCGTCCTCCTTATGGAGATAGATCTTCCTGCCCAGCACCTCGCCATACACGATGTCGCGCAGCGGGACGACCTCACAGCCGCTCCCCCGCCGGATCACGATGCCCTCCCCGTCCCTCGGTCCCAGGGTCCGGAGCACCCGGTCCATCGTCCGGCGGAAGCGCGCGGCGTCCAGGGGCTTGAGCAGGTAGTCGTACGCCTCGGTCTCGAAGGCGTCGAACACCAGCTCCTTCAGGACCGTCACGAAGACCAGCAGACAGCGCTCGCCCCGCAGGCGCAGCTCTCTGGCCGTCTCCATCCCGTCCGGCTCTCCCATCCGGATGTCCAGGAAGACCACATCGAAGCCGCCCCCGGACTCCAGCAGGGCGCGGCCGTCGGAGAACCGGCTGACGGAGTAAGCCCCGATCCGCCGCTCCTCCATATAGCTCGCGAGACGGTCCGCAAGCTCCTGGGCCATCGAAGGCTCGTCGTCGCAGACCGCGAACCTGATCATGTCCATCACCACGCTCCCCCCTGTCAGATTATCATACACCAAGCGGAGCGGCAAGGGCGATCGTAACCGGATGTCGCAAACCGGTCACGAAACGCCCCCGCCGGTCCGGAAAACCGGCACGGCCCGCCGCCGTTGGGGCGTCCCGCTCAATACCCATACCGCCCCCGGTATCTCAGCAGCAGCGCCGCCGCCATGACCGCCCCCAGCAGCTCCGCCGCCGGCGTCGCCAGCCACACGCCGGTGACGCCGCCCAGCAGGACGGGCATGATCTGGATACTGGCAGCGGTGAACAGGAAGGACCGGGAGAAGGCCAGCACCGCGGACACCACCCCGTTGGACAGGGCGGTGAACATCCCGCTGGCAAAGACGTTCAGCCCCACGAACAGCAGCGCGACGGAGCACAGCCGGTCCCCCGTCACCGCCAGCGCATACACCGGGCTGTCCGGCCGGGTGAAGATGCCCACAAGGGGGACGGCGGCCAGGATGGAGACCGCCGTACACAGGACGGAGGTCCCAATGATGAAGCGCACGCTGAACCCCACCAGCTTTTTCAGCTTCCCGTGGTCCTGCTCCCCGTGGTAATAGCTGATCATGGGGGCCACGCCGTAGGAGTAGCCGATGAACAGGGCGCTGACGAACATAAGTACATACATGATGATGGTGATGGCCGCCACGCCGTCCTCCCCCACATACTTCAGCATCGCCAGGTTGAACAGCAGCGTGGTGATGCCGGACACCAGGGAGGTGGCCAGCTCCGACAGGCCGTTGGTGGAGGCGCGGAACAGCACGCTCCCGCGGAAGACCGGCCTTTCAAAGTGGAGCAGGCCGTCCTGTCTCCGGAACACCAGGAAGCCCACCACGGCAGTGATGGAGTACCCCAGGCCGGTGGCGATGGCCGCGCCCCGGATGCCCAAATCGAACAGGGCGATCAGGACGTAGTCCAGGACGATGTTGCTCACGCCCCCCGCCACGGTGCAGATCAGGGACAGGGTGGACTTGTCGGCGGCGATCAGGTAGAGGGAGAAGTTATACATGAGCAGGATAGGGATGGTGAAGAGCAGATAATCGCTCAGATAGGTGCGGCAGTAGCCGGACACCGCCGGGGAGAGGCCCATGGACCCCAGCAGGGTGTCCATCAGGCCATAGCCCAGGGCCATCATCGCCGCGCCCACGACGGCGTTGGTCACGATCAGCAGGGTGAAGTCCTGCCGGGCCTCCTGTTCCCGGTGTTCCCCCATCTTTTTCATCACCACGGCGCTGCCGCCGGTGGCCAGCATCCCGGATACCGCCGTGATCAGGGCGATCGCGGGCGCGGTGAGGTTGATGGCGGACAGGGCCTCCATCCCGATCAGGTTGGAGACGAACAGCCCGTCCACCATGGTGTAGAAGGTATTGAACACCGTCATGACGATGGTGGGGAAGGCGAAGCGCAGGATGTTCCGGCCGGTGACCGGCCGGTGATACGCGTCCAGTTTGGTAGTCATGCCGCCCTCCTAGTTCCGGTAGTCGATATCCTGGCGGTCCCCCAGGCTGAAGTACCGCATCTCCTGCCCCTGGGCCGGGAGCCGGACCGCGGAGATGCGCCGGTCCCAGGCGGGGGCGAAATAGTAAACGCCGCTCTCGGCGCACATGACGCTGGTGCAGAGGGTCTGCTCGTACACGTCGTAGTCCGGGTCGGCCTTGGCGAGCCCCTCGGGGATGTCCACGGCCGCAAAGGCCCGGAACATCCGGGAGACCCCGTCCACCTCGTCCCTCCCCCGGACGGCGAACTCCTTCAGGAAAGCCAGCCGCACGAAGCGGGAGGGCGAGGAGTAATCCCCCGGCAGGCCGGAGCCGCCCCCCAGCCGCTCGCCGAACTCCCGGATCTCGTGGCCGGCAACGGTCCGGGGGGCCTTGGGCAGGTTGGTGACCCCCACGAAGTTCCGCAGGTTGGTCCGGTGCCACAGGTAATCGGGGCTGTTGGCCAGCACCCCGACGGTGTCCCGGTGGACGGACAGGCCGCCCTCGTCCGGCTCGAGGATGACGGCCTCGCCGGTCTTGTCGCTGAGGATATAGTGGGCGGGCAGGGGCTTGCCCTCGATCGGCTCGTCCACCAGGGTGATGCCTCCCATCGCCTCGACGGCCTCCTCCACACCGGCGCACCGGCTGAGCAGCCAGGCCAGCAGACGGCCCGGGTGGACCGCCGCCGTCCCTGCCTTTGGCTCCTTGGGATAGGCCGCATACTCCGGGTAGTGGAGGAGCGCCCCCATCAGGCCCGCGGCGTTCACGCCGTCCACCAGGATCGGCTCCCCGAAGCCCAGCACCGCCATGCCGGTATAGCCGTACCTGCCCGGCGCGCCGCCGCCCTCCGGGCGGAGGCTCGGGGAGCTGGGGATCCCCGGGGGGACGCCGATCACCCGGTTCGCCGCCAGGTCCCCGAACTGGTCATAGGTCCGCCCCAAAAGGTGCCGTCCGTCCTTCGTCGTCCATGAAAAGCTGCTGCATCCAAGATCCATCCTGTCAGCCTCCTGTTTTTCCTTATTTTGCGCCCGGCGCTTGCGATCATGCCCGGCAAGAGGTATCATAGACCGTGTGGCCGCCACGCAGTCAAGCGGTATTTTTCAAAAAGGAGGCGGAGTTTTTTGGAACAGGGGACCGGCTGGCTGACCTCCGGGGCCTTCGCCGCTCTGTGCGGCACGACCAAGGAGACCCTGCGGCACTATAAAGACGTGGGGCTCCTGCTCCCGGCCCACCAGGGGGCCAACCGTTATTTTTACTACGACGTCGCGCAGTTCTACGATTTTTACGCCATCTCCATCTTCCGCCAGACGGGGACGCCGCTGGAGGAGATCCGCCGCTGCCTGCGGGGGCACGACGCCGCCGAGACCCTGGAGCTGCTGCGGGAACAGGAGGCGCGCCTGACCGCGGAGCGGAAGAAGCTGGAGCATATGGAGTTCGTGCTCTCCAGCGCCCTGCGCAGCCTGGGATCCGGGGCGGTGCCCGACATGGTCCCTCAGGCCGCCTGGTTCGAGCGAGAGCACCTGCTGGCGGTCCCCGCGGAGGAGCTGGAGGGACTAATGGCCCCGGCGGCCGGCGAGGATGAGCGGCTGATCGCCGTGCTGGAGCGGTGCCGGGCGCTGTGCGGGCAGTATGGGATACAGACCGACTTCCAGCTGGGGGCCATCCATCCGCCGGGGGACCGGGGCGGACCGGGCCCGATCAGCCATCTCTATACCCGAATCAAAGAAGAGGCGGACTTCCCCTATCACAGGGAGAAGCCCGCCGGGAGGTATCTGTATCTCTGCTGCCGGGGACGATGGGACATCTCCGCCGGTTATGCCGCCCTCGAGCGCTGCATCCACGCGCAGGGCCTGGAGACGGAGGGGGATTTCTACGCCTGCGATCTGGCCGGGTTCATCCTCAACGCGGTGGAGGAGAACGCGGCGTCCATGATCTCCGTGCGGCTGTCGGACAGATCGGCCGGCGTATGAGCGTCCAGGCCCGCCCGCGTCCCGCCATGACCGGCGCAGGGATCGGCCGCGGGGATCGTTCGGCAAAAAAGGGCTCCCAGGCCGGCCTGGGAGCCCTCAGCCTGTCGAAAACGTCTTTTCGACAGGCTGAGCAAGTTTTCAGGACGTTCAAAAAAGTTCGGAAAACTTTTTTATCAAAAACGAAAGGGACCCTTCCTGGGTCCCTCTCGTAACGCTCTTCCTTCCCGTCGATGTAGTTTCCTCTCCTTTTTCGACAGGAAGTTTTCCTTGCTTTCCTGCCCTTCCTTCACTGGAGCCTTCGTCTCGGCGGACGCTCCCTCGCGGCAAGATCCGGGGAGGCGCGTCCGGCCCAAGCGCTTACCCGATCGCGCTTCCCAGCCGCTCCGCCAGCGCCTCGCCCTGGGCCCTGGTGAGGCCCTGATCGGAGCCGGCCTCCGCTGGCAGGAGGCCCAGATCCCAGGCCGCCGCCGCAGCGTCCCGGTCCCCGCCCTGGGCCAGCGCCGCCGGGACGGGGCCGGAGCGGTCCGCTGCCGGATCCGGCGACAGGCCCAGCGCCCCCGCCGCCCGGCCCAGGAACACCGCCGCTTCCCGCCAGGTGAGGGGCTTCGCGGCGGAGAAGGTCCCGTCCGCGTATCCTTTGGCGATGCCGTTCTCCTTGGCCCAGGCCAGGGCGGGGAGATACCACTCGATGCCGAAGCTGTCGGCAAAGGGGAGCGCCTCCCCGACCTCCACGTCCGGGCTCCCCGCCGCCTCGTAGAGCTGGCCGATGAACCGGCCCCGGGTCAGGGGCGCGCCGTCGATGGGGAGGCGGGGGACATAGGTCTTGCGGGTCAGCATGTGTTCCACCACGCTGTCCGTTCCGTTCAGCGTATGCTCCAGCGGCTGGGTGAGGGGCTCATCCGGCTCCAGGGACACCACGCCCCGGCCCGCCGCCGCGTCCAGCAGCGTGTTCAGGTCGATGTACTTGCTGGACACCTGTCCCCGGACCTTGGAGTTCGGCAGGGAGAAGGTCCGCACCGCGCCGAAGTGGCAGACGCTGCCCCCGGTGGGCTCCCCCGCCAGCACGCCGCCCATCTCCTGGATCTCCACGGCGTTGATGAGGGCCGAGGAGAAGGTCCGCTCACCGATCAGGCCCACCAGCTCCAGGCCGTCTTCGTCGTCCATCTCCTTCCGCAGGACCTCGAGCAGGGGCCAAATCACGCCGTCGGACCCGCCGCCGTTGTATCGGAGGTCCAGCAGCACCCGCCAATAGCCCCCCTCCTCCAGGTCCTTGGCCACCTGGGCGGCGAACTCCTCCATGGGCAGGTCCTCGTCCTCCCGGCAGACGTTGTACTGGATGTAGTACACCTCCTCCGAAAGAGGCTTGGAGAAGTAACAGACGTCCTGCGCCGCCGTCTCCGGCGTGCCCTCGACCCGGTCGGAGAGCCTTGCGGCCCCCAGCTCCCCCATCTCCTCCATGCCCATGGGCTCCAGCGTGAGGGACTCCCCGTTTTTCAGGGCGATGGTCAGGGGCTCCCCGGCCTCCACCAGCCCCAGGTATTCGTAGATATCCGCCACGTTGCAGGCCTGGCGGAACTGCCGCTTGAGGTGCACCGGGTTGTCGGCGGAGAACAGCGTCCCGAAGGCGTCGATCACGTCCCCCACCGGCTCCCCCGCCAGCGCCGTGACCTCCTGGCACAGCAGGGCCTCATGCTCCGAAGGCACGGCGGAGAGATACCAGCGCTCCCCATAGCCCGTCCCCGTCCGGACCAGGGCGAAGGGATAGGCCCGGAACGCCGCCGCGCTCCCCACGGAGATCGAGGTATGGGAGTCTCCCACCAGCGCCGTCAGACGCATCAGGTCCAGCAGGAACTCCGTGTCGCTCACGGTCTCCAGCCGCCCCTCGATCTCCGCCTTCAGCGTCAGGAACTCCGCTTCCGAGGCGTTGGCAAACGCATTGGGATGGCCCTTCATCAGGACCTCCTCATAGAGGATATCCAGATCCTCCTGCCGTTTCGCCGGGTCCAGCGGCTCCGCCGCCAGGGCCGGGACGGTCAGGAGCACGGCCAGGCAGAGCCCGGCGGTCCGGCGGACCAAGGTCTTCAGACGTTTCATAGTGCTTCCCTCCATTAAACTAATGCAATAATACAATGATACACCTGACTCCCTCAAAAGTCAAGCCCCGCTATAGGATACGAGGAAGGAGGGCGATCTTCTTCAGGGGACAGGGAAAAAGCCGCCCGTTCGGGCGGCTCTCAGGCTGTCGAAAAAGTCTTTTCGACAGCCTGAGCAAGTTTTCAGAACGTTCAAAAAGTTCTGAAAACTTATTCATCAAAAACGAAAGGGACCCTTCCTGGGTCCCTCTCGTAACTCTCTTCCTTCCCGTCGATGTAGTTCTCTCTACTTTTTCGACAGGCTGAAAGCCGCCCGTTCGGGCGGCTCTCCTCAAAATTCCCAGGGCGGTCTTTCCTGTCTGGCATCCCAGGGCTCCCCCGGCGGATCCTCTCCCCTCCGGTCCTTCCGGGGCTTGGCAAGTTCCTTCCAGCCATCGTTCCTGTTCAGGAAGCGGGTGCAGCGGACCACCGCCGCCACGCAAAGGAGGATGAAGACCACGGCGGCGAAGATCATGACGGCGGACGCCGCCCGATAGGGCGCGCCCCGCCGGGAGGCAGGGGCCTCCCCATCCAGATGGGCCTCCAGCTGCTCCGCCAGCGCCGGGATCGTCTCCGGATCGAAGATGTCCCGAAGCCCCACCTCCTCCACCGCCGCCCGGTACGGCAGGGAGAGGGACAGGGCGGACAGCTCCAGATAGGTCTCCCGGCCCTGCCGGGGGGCGTCCAGGTAGAGGAACCACAGATCCAGGGCAGACAGGGCGGAGGTGGCGTAGCTGATGAAATACATGGGGTTTTGGAAGGTATGGGCGTTCTCCACCCAGGACGGATCCGCCTCTACGCCGCTGTCGTAGGAATAGCCGTACTCCTCCGACAGCTCCTTGAAGATGCGGTCCAGCTCCTCTACGCTCAGCCCCGGATCGTCGTAGGCCGCTGCCTGGAACTCGTCGTAGAGACAGCCGTCCAGGACGGCGTCCAGGATGTTATAGAGGATGACCTCCTCATACACCGCCCCGTACCGCTCGCCGAAGAGCTCATCGGCGCTGCCGGTGAACATCAGCTCCAGCGCCTGGGAGTCGATCTCCCCCACGTCGATGTTGAAGTCTGTCCAGAGGTCGTGCCGGGTGCTGTGGATCGTCTCGTGGAAATGGCCGAACTCGTGGACCATGTCGCTGAGGTCCTGATAGTCCCCGTAAGGGCTGTTGAAGATGAAGGCGCTGCCGTAGGCCGGGAGGGCCACGGTGTACCCGGTGGGGAGCTTCGCCTCGCCGTACTCGATGTCGTAGAGGTGGTTCCTCCGCATGTAGGCGAAGGTATCCGCCATCTCCCGGTCGAAGCTTTCGAGGAAGGGTGCGATCGCGTCCAGGATCTCCTCGCCGCTCTTCCGGCTCCGGACGCTGAGGGCCCGGAGATCCTGGTCGGAGATGTCCTCCAGCAGCCGCAGCTGGAGGGGGAGCAGATACCGCTTCGCCGCCTCCCGCAGGGGCTCCACTTCCTCCAGGCTGTAGTCCCGGGTATAGAGGGCCTCGTAGGCGTGATCGGCGTAGCTGTCATACCCGGCCTGAGCGGCGGACTGCGTCCGCAGCCGGACCAGCTGGCGGAAGATCTCCCCGGCGGCGCGGGCCCGCTCCTTGTCCAGGGCCTCCCGGACGGTCTGATAGGTCTCCGCGTCCACGTCGGCGCTCTGCAAGGTGTCCTCCGTCCAAATACCGCCCGCCGCCAGCACGGGGACGCCCTTGCTCATGATCTGATCGTAGGTCTGGACCAGCAGATCCTCCTCCTCATAGAGGGCGGCTTCCTCCTCCGTCAGGCCCCGGTAGCCCAAAAGGCTCTCCGCCGCGCCGGCTCCGGCGTCGTCGTCCAGGATGTCCCCATAAGGGGAGGCGGCCAGGACGGCCAGGACCTGATAGCACCGGTCGTAGAGCCGGGTCTGCTGGGCGGAGAGCTCCCGGTACAGCGCCGCCTCCGCCTCGGCCCCGCCGCTGGCGTCGTATTGGACGCCGGCGAGGTTGGCCTTGGTGATGAGCACGTCCAGCTCCGACAAGATCTGTTGGTAGAGGACGCCGGCCCGCCGGCGGGACGGCTCGCCGCCCCGGCCGCGGCTGTGGCGGGAGCAGATGCCCTCCAGCTCTTTCAGGGCGGCCTGGAGGCCGTCCTCTTCGAAGGGGGTGACGGGGAGCATGTCGGCGTAAGCCGTATCGGGACAGCTCGATATGGGGCGCTCCCACCTCACCGCCAGCGCCGCCGGGCCGGACAGCAGGGCCAGGGCCAGCAACAGGCAAAGGGATCGTTTCAGCATAGGACACCTCCGGGGATATCAGCGTTCGTCCGTCTTCGCGCGTCCCGCGCCCTCCCGCCGGAGCAGGAGCAGGGTGCTGAGGACGTCCAGCACCGGGAGGAACTGGCAGACGCTGTGGAGGACGGCGACGTCCTCCCCCCTCTCCCGGAGGGTCCGGATCGCCAGCCAGCCGGTGATCCCGCTTTGGACGATCGTCAGCCAGGTGACGCAGATGGGGATCGGGACCAGGATGATGAAGATCCCCCGGGACGCCGCCACGATGGAGCCCCAGACGAAGGAGCTCCAGAGGGAATTGAGGATGTAGAAGGGGATGGCCCCCAGCTTCAGCGTCCGCCAGCCGGAGAGGAGCCGCCGCAGATCGTCCCGGCGATAGGCGGAGACCGCCGCCCCGGCGCTGACCCAGCCCAGGAGCAGGACCAGGCCAAGCACGGCGATATAAAACAGCAGCAGGCCGGCGTTCGTGCCGTTCCAGCCGATCCCCCAGCCGAGATAGAGGATGCCGATGGGGACGGCGACGCTGAGGACCAGGTGGACATACATCCCGGCGAGGAAGAGCTTCGCTGTCCTCATCTCCCGCCGTCCCCCTCCGGCCGGGGGGCCCCCCGGCCCCGGGCGGCCAGCACGTCCTCCGCCGTCAGCTTCATCAGGTCCTCCCGCGTGACGGTCTCCAGGCCCGCCAGCCGGTTCGCCTGGCAGACCAGCACGCGCTCGAAGACGTTCCGCACGCCCCGCGCGTTGCCGAAGGACTCCGGATCTTGCCCCTCCTCCCGGAGGAAGTCCCGCATCAGTCCGGCGGCGTCCTCCTCCAGCTCGTAGCAGCCCTTCTCACAGCGCATCTTGAAGATCGCCAGCAGCTCCTCCGGGCTGTAGTCCTCGAAATGGAGGAAGCGGTTGAACCGGGACTCCAGGCCGGGGTTGGAGTGGATGAAGCGGTCCATCAGATCGTCGTACCCGGCGGCGATGACCACGAGATCGCGGCGGTGGTCCTCCATGGCCTTGAGGATGGTGTCGATGGCCTCCTGGCCGAAGTCGTTGCCGGAGGAGCCGTTGAGTGCGTAAGCCTCGTCGATGAACAGCACGCCGCCCAGGGCCTTCTCGATGGCCTTGCCGGTCTTGAGGGCCGTCTGGCCCACGTAGCCCGCCACGAGGCCGCTCCGGTCCACCTCGACGAGCTGGCCCTTGGAGAGGATGCCCAGGGAGCGGTAGATCCGGGCCATGAGGCGGGCGATGGTGGTCTTGCCGGTGCCGGGGCTGCCCGAGAAGACCATGTGGAGGGACAGCTCCGCCACCGGCAGGCCGTTCCGCTCCCGGAGCTGGTGGATCTTCACCAGGTCGATCAGGTCCCGGACCTCCTTCTTCACGGCGGCCAGGCCGACGTAGCCGTCCAGCTCCTTTTTCAGGTCCTCCAGCGCCTCCGGCGGGGGGAGGGCCTCCTCCGCCGCGCCGTCCTCGCCGCCGGGGGCGGCTCCCGCCGCTTTCGGCGATCCCGGCGCGCCCGGCGTCCCTCCCGCCTGCGGCGCCGGCGCGGGCGGCGCCTTCGGGGCCTGCGGCGCCGGCCCCCAGAAATCCGTGCCCATCCGGCGGAGGTTGTGCTCCGTCAGGGTCTGGATGACCTCCAGCTGCTGGAGGATGATCTCGTCCTTTTTGTCCTTCTTGTCCATGTGTCAGCCTTTCATCAGATCGGTGTGCCGCAGCCCCTGGAAGAGGCAGGCGGAGGCCAGCCCGGTCAAACCGCCGGTGAGCAGGGATACCGCCAGCAAAACAGGCAAATAATAGAGGGGAGCGGTACTGCCCAGGGTCAGCAGGGCGGCGAGGATCTGCCCGCAGTTGTGGGCCGCCGCGCCGCCGATGGAGACGCCGTAGACGGACAGTCCCGGCCGGCGGGAGAGCAGGGCCATGGCCCCCAGGGCGCTCAGCCCCCCCAGCAGGGAGAAGATCAGCGCATTCATGTTCCCGGCGAACAGGGAGCCCAGGAAGCACCGGGCCAGCAGGATCTCCAGCGCCGCCCCGCTCCCCAGGGCATAGAGGGCGAAGACCGTCACGATGTTGGCCAGGCCCAGCTTCACGCCGGGGATGGGGATGGCCAGGGCCAGGGGGAAGAGCCCCTCCAGATAACTCAGCGCCAGCGCCATCGCCGCCAGCAGGGCGCAGCGGGCCAGCTGTTTGGCAGTCAGATCCATCCCGCACCTCCTAACCCAGCACCGCGTCCACGCCGTCCGGATCCGCCGCGCCGCCCTCCAGGCGGATGACGATCCGGGCGGGGAGGCAGATGATGCTCTGTCCGCTCCGGGTGACAGGCCCGCTGCGGACGCAGTCCTGGGTGGGACAGTCGGAGGAGAGGACCCGGGCGCTCCCGTCGGCATAGCTCACCGTCAGGGCATGGCCCCTGGCCTGATAGGTCTTCTCCCCGGCGGCCCGGTCCAGGGGGACCCGGTCGATCTCCTCCCCGTCCACGGACACCACGGCCGTCAGGGCCCCGGCGCTCCCGGCCCGCCACTGGAACAGGGCGGTCCCCAGGGCCAGCGCCGCCACGCAGAGGACCACCGCCGCGTCCCGGGCCGTGGGCCGCAGCTCAGGAGACCGTTTTGGTGATGGTCTCATACGTGTACCCGCTGTCCTCTTCCGGGATGAAGTCGAACCGGCCGATCTCGTCGGCCACGATGACCCGGCCGTCCTCCGTCACCAGCACCAGGCTGAACAGCGTGCCGTCCAGCTGGCTCCTCCAGAACTCCAGGGCCTTTTCCGCCCCCATGATGAAAAGGGCGGTGGAGTAGGCGTCGCACATGGCGCCGTTCCCGGCCCCCGTGCCCGCCACCACCGTGACCGAGGTCAGTCCGCTGTCCGCCGGGCGGCCCGTGGCGGGATCGATGATGTGGTGGTAGCGCTCCCCGCCCTCCTCGAAATACCGCTGGTAGCTGCCGGAGGTGACGGCGAAGGAGTCCACCAGCTCCAGCACGCCCACCAGGGCGTCCCGGTCGTCGGGACGGGCCGGGTCCTGGATGCCCACCCGCCAGGGGGTCCCGTCGGGCCGGTCCCCCCAGGCCAGGACGTTGCCCCCCAGCTCGGCCAGGGCCCTGGGGACCTCGTACTCGTTGAACACCTGGGTCAGCCGGTCGGCGGCGTAGCCCTTGGTGATGGCCCCCAGGTCGACGGACTGGCCGGGGCCCAGGGTGACGGCGCCGTCCTCCGCCTTCACGGCGGAGCCGTCCACCCGTTTCAAAAGCTCCCTAAGCTCCGCCTTGCCGGGGACGCGCTCCTCCTCTCCCCCGGCGAAGCCCCAGGCGGCCACCACCGGGGCCACGGTGATGTCGAAGGCCCCCTGCGTCTCCCGGTGATACCGCCCGGCCTGGCGCAAGACCGAGAGCAGATCCGCCTCCGGGTCCTCCAGCGTCCCGGCGGCGTTGAGCCGGGAGACGGCGCTGTCCGGGTCCGTCCGGGAGAGCTTGGCCTCCAGGTCCCGGATGACGTCCTCGGCGGCGTAGGCGGCGGCGGGGGAACGCTCGCCGTAGGTGGTGATGAGCATGGCGGTGTCCATGGCGATGACCTGGATGCTCTCCTGGGCCGTGTCCGGGTCCGCCGGGGCGGCGCAGCCGGTGAGCAGCAGGGCCAGCAAACAAACATATGCGGGAAAACGTCTCATAATAAACCTCATGTCCTCTGCGTGATGATAGGATAGTATAGCACGGCCTGCGACGCTTCTCAACGAAAACTGTATTTTCGGCGAAAAAATAAAAAAGGTGGCGGGTTGGCCTTGCAAAAGGGGATAAAGTCTGTTATACTATTAAAACGTGTCGGCGGAAGTATTTCCCACCCGGCATTTTTGCCAAGAAAAACTACCTTGGAGGTCTTGATAAATGGCAAAGGATCCGAACGGAAAGTCTATGAAGCGGGATGATTCCCTGTTTGGCGCGACCTTGTTCTTTTTTGCGGCCTGCCTGGCGGAGGCGTACCTGATGGTCCTCCGGAAATACTACATCCATGGCGATATGGTGACGCAGACCCTGGTGTGGCACGACCGCCTGCCGGTCTTCGCGGGCCTGGGGGCGGCGGTGCTGGTCCTGGGCGTCGTGCTGAGCGTGCTGTGGAAGGCGGACGGGCGCAGGCGCCTCATCGGCTGGTGCCTGGCCGGGATCGGCGCCTTCTTCGCCGGCGGCAGCCTCCTGATCCGCGCGTACCAGGAGCCCGCCCTGATGCTCCTCAGCATCGTGGTGCCGGTGCTGATGGTCCTCAGCGTCCTCTGGGCCTTCTATGACCGGGAGTGCTCCATCGCGCTGACGGTGCTCAGCGCCTCCATGATCGTTTTATGGGTGAGCCGCCGCCTGTTCAGCCACCTGACTCTGGGCGTGCCCGTGAAGGTGCTGTCCGTCGTCTATATCCTGCTGCTGGCCGGCCTTTGCTGGCTGGCGAAGGGCGGGAAGCTGGGCCGGCTCCTCCCCCCCAAGGCCGACCTGATGCCCATCTACGCGGCCAGCGGCCTGTCCGCCGCGGCCATCGTCCTGGCGCTGTTCAGCGCCTCCATGGCGTATTACGCCATGTGGGCCCTGGGCGTCGTGTTCTTCGCCCTGGCGGTGTACTACACCGTACAGCAGCTGTGAAGGCATCCCCCGTTCCCCGGATCTGAACGAAGAGACCGCCGTCCATCGGACGGCGGTCTTTTGCTGTGCAGGCATCGCGCATCGTCTCCGGCCCCGCGGGGGCGCAAGGCCGGTCCCTCGTTCAGATGCCGAGGCCGCCCAGGCCCAGCCCGCCGGTGATGCCGTCCATGGCCTTGTCCATGGCCTCCCCGGCCTGGCGCAGGGCCTCGTTGACGGCGGAGACCACCAGGTCCTGGAGCATCTCCACATCCTCGGGATCCACGGCCTCCGGCTTGATGGTCAGGGAGACGAGCTCCTTCCTGCCGTTGGCGACGGCCTCCACCGCGCCTCCGCCCACGCTGGCGGTGAAGGAACGGGCCTCCACTTCCTCCTGGACGGTGTTCATCGCCTCCTGCATCTGGGCGATCTTCTGCTGGACCTCGGCCTGGCGCTGGGCGCCGGTGGCCTTCATGCTGCCGCTGCTGAAACCGCGGCGGGCGCTGTACCCCATGACGATCTCCTCCTTCACTTGATCTCGATGTTGTCGAACTGACTGCTGAAGCGCAGCAGGTTTTTGAAGTTTTCCTCCGGCGAGGCCTGGGGCGGCTCCCCGGTCCGCAGCAGCAGCCGCACCGCGCCGCCGGTGAGGGCCTCCGCCTCCTGGGACAGGGCCTCCCGGACCCGGTCGTTGTCCAGACGGCTGAGGGTCAGGTCGTCCGGCGCGAAGACCGTCAGCAGATCGCCCTCCATCCTGCCGGAGCACATGCCCAGGAAGGGGCGGTACATGGGCGGCAGGCGGCCCTTGCAGTTCTCCGCCAGGGTCCGCCACCAGCCGCCGGCGGGCTTGGCAGGGGGCGCGGCCCCCTGCCGGGCGGAGGCGCCGGGCCGCGCCGCCTTGGGGGGCTCCGGCGGCGGGGCCTCCGGGACGTCATAGACCCGCCGGCCGGGCTCGTCCGGGCACGGCGGCTCCTCCGGCAGGGGGGGCTCGTCCCAGGGCGGCGCATCGTCCGCGGCTCCTCCCGGCGGCTCCTCCCGCGGGGGAGGGGCCGCCTCCGCCCTTGGCGCGGGAGCGGCGGGGCCCGGAGACGGGGCGGGACCGGGCCGCCGGGCCAGCTCTCCCCGGGCAGACCGGCTGTCCTCCAGGCGGCAGATCCGGGCCTCCAGGGCCGTCAGGTCCCCGGAGAGGCTCTCGTCGCACAGGCGGAGGAGGCACAGCTCCGTGTCCAAACGGCGGTCCACGCTGGCATACAGCTCCGCCGAGGCTTTTTGCAGCGTGGAGGCCAGGTGCAGGAAACGGGCGGCGGGCACGTGCCCGCCCAGGCGGTCCAGGGCGGCGTCATCGAAGCCGCCGGAAAGCAGGGCCGCGCCGCCCTCCGGGGCGGTCTTCCGGAGCAGCAGGTCCCGGGTGAGGGTGGACAGCTCCGAGAGCACGGCCCCCATGTCCTTGCCGCCCTTGTACAGCTCGTCCAGCAGGAGGAGGGCCCCCTGGGCGTCCCGGTCCAAGATCCGCTCCATCAGCCGGGCGGTCTGCAGGTTCCCCGCCAAGCCCAGCACGTCCAGCACGGCGGCGGCATCGATGGTCCCGCCGGCGGCGGCGCACTGGTCCAGGAGGCTCAGCCCGTCCCGCAGGGCCCCGTCCGCCAGGCGGCTGAGGAGCTCCGCCCCGTCGGGCCGGAGGTCGATGCCCTCCCGGTCCGCGACATAGGAGAGCCGGGCGGCCACGTCCTTGGGCTGGATGCGCCGGAAGGAGAACCGCTGGCACCGGGAGAGGATGGTCGCCGGGACCTTATGGAGCTCCGTCGTTGCCAGGATGAACATCAGGTGCTCCGGCGGCTCCTCCAGGATCTTCAGCAGCGCGTTGAAGGCGGCGGTGGAGAGCATGTGGACCTCATCCACGATGTAGACCCGCTTCCTGACGTTGGCGGGGGAGTAGACGGCCTCGTCCCGCAGGGCCCGGACCTGCTCCACGCCGTTGTTGGAGGCGGCGTCCAGCTCCAGCACGTCTAAGAAGCTGCCGCTGTCCAGCCCCCGGCAGGACGGGCACTCCCCGCAGGGATCCCCGTCCACGGGGGACTCACAGTTGACGGCCCTGGCGAGGATCTTGGCGCAGGTGGTCTTGCCGGTGCCCCGGGTGCCGGTGAACAGGTAGGCATGGGACGTCCGGCCCTCGGCCACCTGGCGGCGGAGGGTCTGCGTGATATGCTCCTGGCCGATGACGTCGGCAAAGGTCTTTGGCCGCCACTTGCGGTAGAGCGCCTGATACACCGCCTCACCTCCCCATAAGACGCGGTCGAGGCCGCCCGCCGGAGCCGCTTGGCCGCCGGGGGCCGTTCCGGCCGCTGGTCCCTCAAAAGAAAAATAAGTCTTCCGTGCGAAGCTGCGGAGCCGGTTGCCTCGCGGCACATGGAACGTCCCGCTTAATGCTGCTCGGTTCCCCGCCTGACATGGTTCGCGGGCATCCATTGCGCGAGACCGGCTCCGCAGCTCCCCGCGGAAGACTTACCCTGCTATTTTACTATATCCTTCCCCAAATGGCAACAGAAAATTTTTTCTCCGGGATAAAATATGGGACAGGCATGAAAAATGCTGGACTGCCGCTCGTTCCCATGGTATAATTTTTACTCCAACTATCTGTCTGTAAAAAACGCCCGGCCCCGCCGGGCGGATCGAGGGAGGCGCTTTGCCATGCGCGAGGAGATGCGCACCTTTGGCTATCTCTGCCCCAAATGCGGGAAGACCGTCATGAAGGCCCGCTCCGTGTTCGCCCTGGAGGCGTCCGGTGCGGAGGTGGAGTGCAGCTGCGGCGGCTCCGCCCTGACGGTGTCCTTTGACGGGGAACGCTACCGGCTGACGGTGCCCTGCGGCCTGTGCGGCGGGACGCACACCGCCGTCTGCCCGGCGGAGCGGGTGCTGGAGGGGGCCACGGCCCTGGCCTGCGCCGGGACGAAGCAGTTCTGCTGCTTCATCGGTCCGGAGGGCACTGTGGAACGGCAGCTCCGGGAGCTGGCGATCCTGGCGGAGAAGGAGCAGAAGCAGGACGGCGGCGAGGCGTTCCTGGACAACGTGATCATGTACGAGGTCCTGTCCGAGCTGAAGGACATCGCCTCCCGGCCCGACGGGATCGTCTGCGCCTGCGGCAGCCGCCGTTACGGCATGGAGATCCGCCGGTCCGCCGTGGACCTCATCTGCCGGGACTGCGGGGCCAAGCTCCGGGTGCCCGCCGCCACGGACCGGGACCTGGACGATCTTTGCTGCCACATGAAACTGGTCCTGCCGGGGAAGGGATGAGGCGTTCCCGGCGGCATCGCGATATCACGGGAGGGCCCGGCGAAAGGAGATGACGCGGCATGATCGCCCTGCTGTCCAAGATCTTCCTCAAGCCCGAGGGGAAGACGGAAGCCCAGCTGCGCAAGGGCTGGGGCATCCTCTGCGGCGGGACCGGCGTGTTCTTGAACCTGCTCTTGTTCCTCGGCAAGCTGCTGGCGGGGCTGGCCTCCGGGTCCATCGCCGTCGTGGCCGACGCCGTCAACAACCTCTCCGACGCCGGGTCCTCCATCGTCACCCTCTTGGGCTTCCAGCTGGCGGAGCAGAAGCCGGACCACGACCATCCCTTCGGCCACGGGCGCATGGAATACCTCTCCGGGCTGCTGGTGGCGATGCTGATCTTGCTGATGGGCTTCGAGCTGGGCCAGTCCTCCGTGGAGAAGATCCTCCGCCCCGCCCCGGTGGCCTCCGGCTGGGCGGTGACGGCGACGCTGTGCGCCGCCATCCTGGTCAAGCTCTACATGGCCTTTTACAACCGCCGCATCGGCAGGCGCATCCGCTCCACCGCCATGGAAGCCGCCGCCCTGGACTCCCTCAGCGACTGCGCCGCCACGGCGGTGGTCCTGGCCGCCTCCCTGGCGGAGCGGTACACGGACCTGCCCCTGGACGGCTGGTGCGGCCTGCTGGTGGCGCTGTTCATCTTCTGGTCCGGGATCCAGGCCGTCAAGACCACCATGGACCCCCTGCTGGGCACGCCGCCCTCGGCGGAGTTCGTCAAGCAGATCCAGGACCTGGTCCTCTCCCACCCGCACATCATCGGGGTCCACGACCTCATCGTCCACGACTACGGCCCCGGACGGCGGATGATCTCCCTCCATGCCGAGGTCCCCGCCAAGCGGGACATCCTGGAGCTCCACAGCCAGATCGACCACGTGGAGCGGGAGCTCCGGGAGCGTCTGGGCTGCGAGGCGGTGATCCACATGGATCCGGTGATGACGGACGCCCTCACCCAGGAGACCCACCGGAAGGTGGCGGAGCTGGTGCGGTGCATCGACAGCGACATCACCATCCACGATTTCCGGATGGTCCCGAAGCAGGGGCGGACGGAGCTGGTCTTCGACGCGGCGGTTCCCTTCGACTTCCGCCTCACCGACCGGCAGGTGGAGGAGAAGATCAAGGATGCCGTCCAGGTCCTGGACAGCGGCTATCAGGCCGTGGTCCGGGTGGAGCGGTCCTACACATGAAGAGCGGCCCGGCGGTCGAAACGTAGTTTCGGCCGCCGGGCCAAGTTTTCAGGACCTTTCGATCCGGAGGGCGCAGGGGCCCTTCCCCGGATCCCCCGCGCCATCCCTCCCGTCATCCCGCTCCCCCGCGTCTTTCGGCAGGCCGTCAAAAAGGGCCCCTCTCCGCAGCTCCGCCCCTCCCCCGCTCAGCCCCTCACGACTTTCGACGGCCTGCGCGCCCTCTCCTGGGCGCCCTCTTGACAAACCTCGGCCATCTATGTATACTAGGCCTAGATGACCGAGGCATTTGGAGAAGGAGGCGCTGTATGAAGATCGACAAGAGCCTGATGAGCGGCAGCACGACCCTGCTGATCCTCTCCCTGCTGGCGGGGGAGGAGATGTACGGCTACCAGATGATCACCGAGCTGGCCCGGAGGTCCAACCACATCTTCGACTTGAAGGAGGGGACGCTGTACCCCATCCTCCACGGCCTGGAGGCCGACGGGCTGGTCAGCGTCCGGGAGCGGAAGTCGGAGGAGGGCCGGAGCCGGAAATACTACCGCATCACCCGCAAGGGCCGGAAGGCCCTGGACGCCCGGAAAGAGGAGTGGGCGGTCTTCCGGGAGCAGGTGGACGCTGTGGTCAACAGCGCCGCCCCGGCGTGAGGAGGCGGCCATGCGGAACAGCTTTCAGATCTGGGTGAACGCCGTCTGCCAGGAGGTCCGCTTCCGCCCGGACCACAGGCGCATCGAATTCGAGCTCCGGGACCATTACGAGGACCACGTGAAGGACCTCATCCGCCTGGGCCGGGACCGGGAGCTGGCGGAGGAGCGGGCCCTGGAGGCCATGGGGAACCCCCAGGAGGTGGGCTGGGCCCTGGACAAGGTACACAAGCCCTGGCTGGGCTGGCTGTGGGAGTTCAGCCGCTTCCTGGCCCTGGCCCTGGCGCTGCTGCTGGTGTGGAAGATCTGGCAGGACGACATCTACACCCAGTCCCTGCCGGAGCTCACCTGGGACCAGCTCACCTGGAGCGTCCCGTCTCACGGCACGAGCCACACCGCCACGGACTACCTGGACCTCTGGCTGGCCCCCGGAGAGCCGGAGCCCCTCCGCGTGCCCTATTATTCGGACGCGGCCCCTCTCCCCGGCGAGACCCGCGTCCAGGTCCCCCTCACCATCTGGGCGGAGACCCGGGACGTGTTCCACGACCACATGCTGAACTTGTTCAACTATTGGGATCTGGAGATCGCCGTCGACGGCCGGCCCATCCCCTTTGGGTCCTATGTCGAGGACGGCCCCAGACTGGAATGCGGCTATTGGGTCCTCTACGCGTTCGACGACCGGCTGCACGGCTGGACCCGATACCGGGACCAGATCCTCCTGATCCTGGACGGCCCGCCCCACCAGGTGGAGGTGACGATCCCCCGGACCGGGAACGTCCTGACCGCGGGATGGGAGGGAGCGGCATGAGGCATTGGAACCGCGGGCGCAGGACCGTCCGGAACCTGCTCCTGGCCCTGCTGCTGGCCTTCCTGATCTACGCCTCCCAGGGCTTCCCGCCCTACACCGTGAAGGGCATGTGCCGCCAGGTCCGGAACGACTACCTCCTGGGGGAGGTGGAGCCCCTGTATGTCCAGCGGGACCGGATACACCTGTTCTCCTCCAGCACGCTCCATCTCACCAACGTCGCGGCCCGGAGCGGGGATACCTACCTGTTCTTCAGCTACAGGGACAGCCTCCTGGGGAGCCGCCGGGACTGGTCGGCCGGTTTCAGCACGGTCTTTGGGGAGGGATCCGCCTGCGTCGCCCGGGCCGGGAAGATCTACGCGGCCGGCCCCTTCGAGGGAGCCGCCTCCGCCGTCGCCGTGGTCCGGGCGGAGAAGGAGCCGGAGCCCAACGGCAGGGTGCTGTCCCGGGAGTTCGCCCTGGAGGGGACCCGTCTGGCAGACCAGGTCTTCGTCTTCCCCTATGATGCGCACGAGCGCTATCTCGGCAGGGACGCGGATGTGGACGACCTCGATCCCATGGAGCTGACCCTGCCGGAGATCGCCAACCTGTGGTATCGGAGGCCCATCCACAGCGCGGATCCCGGCGTCTATGCCATCCTGGACCGAGAGCTCCCCTGTACCGTGACGCTGTACGACGAGTCGGGGGGAACGCTGGGGACCTTCGAGGGCTCGGTGACGACGGAGGGGATCCGCAGCTGGTCGTGACGAAAAGAGGACGGTATCTTTCGATACCGTCCTCCTTTTAGCCGGATCACTGCGCAAGATAGACCGGTCCCTTATCCTTTGAACTCCACGAACAGCTCCCGCACGGCGTTTGGATCCGCCGGGGCGGCCTTCTGCGGGGCCGGGGCCGGAGCGGCGGCGGGCTCGTCGTGGGGACCGTCGCGCCAGGCCAGGAACTTGGGGGCCACCTGGGGGAACAGGGCCAGGGACAGCACGTCCTCGTCGCTCTTGGCGATGCCCTTGAACTCCTCCCGGTACTTCTCCACCTCGGGCTGGAGCAGGTCCGCCGGACGGCAGGTGATGACGTCCTCCGGCTTGATGCCCGCCAGGGCCCGGACCTCCTCGCTCACCTCGCCGGGGAGCTGGCCGTACTCGCCCCGCAGGAGGCCCTTGGACTCCTTGGGGAAGGTCTTGTACTTGCCGACCACCACGTTCATGACGGCCTGGGTGCCCACGATCTGGCTGGTGGGCGTGACCAGCGGGGGATAGCCGAAGTCCTTGCGGACGCGGGGGATCTCCGCCAGCACGTCGTAATACTTCTCTTCCTTGTTGGCCTGCTTGAGCTGGGAGATCAGGTTGGACAGCATGCCGCCGGGCACCTGATAGAGCAGGGTGTTGGTGTCCACGTTCAGGACCTTCGGGTCCAGGGACCCCTGCTCCTTGAGCTTCTGGGCGACCTTGCGGAAGTGGGCGGCGGCCTCGCTCATCTTGCCCAGATCCAGCTTCGTGTCCCGGACGGTGCCCTGGAGGGTCGCGACCAGGGACTCCGTGGCGGGCTGGGCCGTGCCGTTGGCCAGGGGGCTCAGGGCCGTGTCCACGATGTCCACCCCGGCGTAAGCGGCCATGAGATACACCATGTCGCCGGTGCCGGTGGTGTTGTGGGTGTGCAGGTGGATGGGGATCTTCACGGTCTCCTTCAGCTTCTTCACCAGGGAATAGGCGTCCATGGGCAGCAGGAGGTTCGCCATGTCCTTGACGCAGATCACGTCCGCGCCCATCTGCTCCAGCTCCTTGGCCAGCTTGACGAAGTACTCCTCGTTGTGGATGGGGGAGATGGTGTAGGACAGCGTGGCCTCCACCATGCCGCCGTATTTCTTGGTGGACTTGATGGCCTGTTCCAGGTTGCGCACATCGTTCAGCGCGTCGAAGATGCGGATGATGTCGATGCCGTTCTCGATGGACTTGCGGCAGAAGGCGTCCACCACGTCGTCGGCGTAGTGCTTATAGCCCAGGATGTTCTGCCCCCGGAAGAGCATCTGGAGCTTCGTGTTGGGCAGGGCCTTGCGGAGCTTGCGCAGGCGCTCCCAGGGGTCCTCGTTGAGGAAGCGCATGCAGGAGTCGAAGGTCGCGCCGCCCCAGCACTCCAGGGACCAGTAGCCGATGGAGTCCAGGACCTCGCAGGCGGGGAGCATATCCTCCACCCGCATCCGGGTGGCCGCCTGGGACTGGTGGGCGTCCCGGAGGATGGTGTCGGTGATATACAGGGGCTTCTTAGACAAAAATTCCATAGCCATTTCCATTACCTCCTATACTCAGCCGAACAGGGAGATCATCACGCCGGCCGCGATGGCGGAGCCGATGACCCCGGCCACGTTGGGGCCCATGGCGTGCATCAAGAGGAAGTTGCCGGGGTTGGCCTTCTGGCCCTCCACCTGGGAGACCCGGGCGGCCATGGGCACGGCGGACACGCCGGCGGAGCCGATGAGGGGATTGATCTTCTCCTTGAGGAACAGGTTCATGATCTTGGCCAAGACCACGCCGCCGGCGGTGCCGAAGCCGAAGGCCACGATGCCCATGGCCATGATGGCGATGGTCTGGAGGCTGAGGAAGGTCCGGCCCGTGGCGGTGGCGCCCACGGAGATGCCCAGGAAGATGGTGACGATGTTGATGAGCTCGTTCTGCGCGGTCTTGCTCAGGCGCTCCACCGCGCCGCACTCACGGAAGAGGTTGCCCAGCATGAGGCAGGCGATCAGGGGGGCGGCGGAGGGCACCAGCAAAGCGACGAACACGGCCACCAGGATGGGGAAGACGATCTTCTCGGTCTTGGAGACCTGGCGCAGGGGCTTCATGACGATCTTGCGCTCGGCCTCGGTGGTCAGGGCCCGCATGATGGGGGGCTGGATGACGGGGACCAGAGCCATGTAGCTGTACGCCGCCACGGCGATGGGGCCCAGCAGCTCAGGGGCCAGCTTCGTCGCGCCGTAGATGGCGGTGGGGCCGTCCGCGCCGCCGATGATGCCGATGGATCCGGCCTGGGCGGAGGTGAAGATGCCGGAGAGGCGGCAGCCCACGAAGGTCATGAAGATGCCCAGCTGGGCGGCCGCGCCCAGGAGCAGGCTCTTGGGGTTGGCGATCAGGGGGCCGAAGTCGGTCATGGCGCCCACGCCCATGAAGATCAGGCAGGGATAGATGCCCAGCTTCACGCCCAGATACAGGATGTCGATCAGGCCCGCCGTGATGGACGAACCCACGGGGGCGGTGGCCAGCACGGCCTCGGCCACGCCCACCTCCCGGAGCCCGGTGATGAACTCCTGGGTGACTTCCGCGCCGCCGATCAGGTCCCAGTGGATGTGGCCGCCGGCGAAGAAGATCTCATGATACATGTCCGCGCCGGGGAGGTTGGTGATGAGCATGCCGAAGGCGATCGGCACCAGCAGCAGGGGCTCGAACTTCTTCACGATGCCCAGGTACAAAAGCACGCAGGCGATGAGCAGCATGATCAGGCATTTCCAGTTGTCCCCTTGGGCGAACAGGGCAAAGCCTGAGTTGTTGACAAAATCCAGAATAGCTTCCATTTGTGTCCCTCCAGCCGCTTACTGGATCACGCACAGCAGAGCGCCGGACTCCACCGCCGCGCCCTTGGAGGTGTTGATGGAAGCGATCTTGCCGTCGCAGGGGCACATGATCTCGTTCTCCATCTTCATGGCCTCCAGGATCATCAGCACGTCGCCCTTCTTCACGGCGGAGCCCTGGCTGACCTTGATGTCCAGGATGGTGCCGGGCATGGGGCTGGTGACCTGCTCGCCTCCGGCGGGGGCCGCGGCGGCGGGAGCCGGGGCGGGAGCGGCGGGGGCGGCAGCGGCGGCGGGGGCCGCGCCGGTCAGCTCCTCCAGTTCGATCTCATAGGCCGTGCCGTTGACGGTGACTCTGTACTTTTTCATGATACGCTCTCCTTCTTATTTCGCTTTACGTTCTTGGGTCACAGTTTCTTCATGGATACGATGCGGATGCCCGTGATGCCGGTGCCCAGCTCCTCCGCGATGGCGGCGGAGACGGCGGCGGCGATCTCCTGGCGGTCGCCCTCCGATGCGGCGGCGGGGGCCGTCATGGCCGGGGCCGGGGCGGGGACGGCGGGGGCCGCGTGGCCTCCCACGATCTTGCCCATGATCATCGTCAGGACGATGAGGCAGATGAGCCCGAAGAACACGGTCCCCATGCCCATCAGGCAGACGAACAGGCTGGAATACTCTGCTGGCATATGCTCCCTCCTAAAAATTAGATGCAGGGTTATTGTACCAACTTCCACGCAAAAAAACAATGACTTTCCAGAAATTTCATCGAGGCTTTTTCCGGCTTTTTTTAGAGGTCTCGACGAAAGGCGGGGATCGTGGTATAATCCCGCTGACTGCGAAAAAAAAGCGGGCAGATCCGCACGATCCTCCCCCGTTAAGGATGCGAAAAGATTTTGTCCGCCCGCCGGAAAGGAGCCCGACATGCGCTACCAAGCCGTCGTCCCGGGCCGGTTCCTGGCCCGCCCCAACCGCTTCATCGCCCAGGTGGAGGCGGAAGGGGCCGTCCAGACCGTCCATGTGAAAAACACCGGCCGCTGCCGGGAGCTGCTCGTCCCCGGCGCGGCCGTCTATCTGGAGCGGTGCGCGGCTCCCCGCCGGAAGACCGCCTTCGACCTGATCGCGGTCCGGAAGGGGGAGCTGCTGATCAACATGGACGCGCAGGCCCCGAACCGGGTCTTCGCCGAGTGGGCCTCCGGCCTCCTGCCGCCGGGGGCGGTCCTTCGCCGGGAGTATGTCTACGGAGGGTCCCGGCTGGATTTCTGCGTGGAGCGGCCCCAGGAGCCGCCGTACCTGATCGAAGTCAAGGGCGTCACCCTGGAGGAGGGCGGCGCGGCCCGGTTCCCGGACGCCCCCACGGAGCGGGGCGTGAAGCACATCCGAGAGCTCCAGAAGGCGGCGGAGGCCGGCCTGGGCGCGGCGCTGTTCTTCGTGGTGCAGATGGAGGGGATGGCGAGCGTGGCCCCGAACGACGAGACCCACCCCGCCTTCGGCGCGGCCCTGCGGGAGGCGGCGGCCGCGGGCGTGCGGGTGTGCGCCTGGGACTGCGCCGTCACGCCGGACAGCCTGGAGATCCGGCGGGAGGTGCCCGTCCGGCTCTAGATCCGCTCCCTCCCCCTCCCGCGTCCCCCTCCCCCGCAGGGACGGGGCCGGGCTCAGAGCAGCCGCCTCACGGGCCCCGCCCGGAAGACCTGGGCATAGCGGCGGCGCAGCTCCTCCTCCGCCCCGCCGGTCTCCGCCCCCGGGCCGAACAGCCCGAACACCGCCGGGCCGGAGCCGGACATGGCGGAGGCCAGCGCCCCATGGCGGAGGAGCGTCCCCTCGATGGCGTCGATCTCCCGCCGTTCCTCCGCCTCCAGCGCGTCCTCGAACACGTTGCCCACCCGTCCCGCTATGGCCTCCAGGTCCCCCCGGGCCAGCGCCCGGACCATGCCGTCCACGTCGGGGCGGGGGCGTCCCCCGCCGGAGCGGAGGCGGGCGAACATCCGGGGCGTGGGCAGGTCGAACTCCGGCTTGCAGATGAGGAAGCGGCACTCCGGCAGGGGCGGCAGGTCCGTCAGCACCTCCCCCCGCCCCTCCGCCAGGGCCGTCCCGCCCCGGATGCAGAAGGGCATGTCGCTGCCCACCGAAGCCCCGACGGCCTCCAGCGCCTCCCGGGGCATCCCCGGGGCGTACCGCTCCCGCAGCAGCCGCAGCAACGCCGCCACGTCGGCGCTCCCGCCGCCCAGCCCGGCATAGGCCGGGGTCCGCTTCTCCAGCGTCACGCGGAGGCCCGGCATGGGCCGCCCCGCCGCCCGGAAGAACGCCTCCGCCGCCCGCTGCTCCAGGGTCGGCTCCCCCTCCGGCAGCTCGATGCCCCGGGCGGAGAGGGAGAAGCCCTCCCCCGCCTCCTCCAGGGCCACCTCGTCGCAGAGGCCCACCGTCTGCATCACCATGCGCATCTCGTGATAGCCGTCCGGGCGGAGGCCCAGGATGTCCAGGGCCAGGTTGATCTTCGCCGGGGCGGCCTGCATATACCGTTCCATCGCGTCCTCCTTCAAAAACCCATCTCCGCCAATCCCCGCACCAGGCGGACGTAGAACTCTCCGGCGTCGAAGCCGGGACGCCTGCGCCGCCGCCCGCCTGCGCCGTCCTGGTGGGACACGCCCTCCAGCGTCCCCCGCCAGTGCCCCCAGACGGCGGACTCCGGGGAGACCAGGCCGTCGGTCGGCGCGTCGGCCTTCGTCAGCCAGAGCTGGAACCGGTCCAGGGGGTCCCAGCCCCCTCCGTCCAGCCGCGCTCCCCAGCTTTGATAATAGACCAGGGGGCTGTCCGGGTTCTCCCGGTTGAACCGCTCCATGGCCTCCGGCGTCAGGGCGGACACGGCGGCGCGGAAGTCCGGGTCCCGGTCCCCCCTGGCCCGCCAGAAGCCCTCCATCGCGCGGCCCGCCGCCCGGCAGATCCGCTCCCGCTCCAGCCACTCCGCCGCCGCCCTGGAGCCCCGGTGGGGCGTGCAGATGGTGGTGAGGGAGGCGGCCTTCGGCGCGAAGCCCAAGGTGGAGATCAGGTACCGGGCCTCCAGCCCGCCCTTGGAGTGGGCGATCAGGTCCAGCTTCCCGCTCCCGGTCTGCGCCAGGATCTCCTCCCCCCGGCGGCGGAGGGCCCCGGCGTTGCCGGGGATGCTCCCCCAGGCGTCCTGCCCGCTGAGATAGACCCGGGCGCCGTGCCGGCGCAGGACGTCCGCCACGCGGCCCCAGTAGGGGAAGATCCAGTCGTCCCGGCAGTTCAGGCCGTGGATCAGCAGGATGGGGTATCGGGTCCGGCAGTCCGTCATGGCGCGCTCCTTTCCGGCGGGGATGACCCTTCCACAAGACCAGTATACCACGGCAGGGCGGGAGAAAAAAGCCCCCTCCGCCCGCTTCCGCCGGCGAAAGTATTGACATTTCCGCCGGTGCCCTTTATCATGGATGAAATGTCCGGCGGCGGGCCTCCCCGCCCCCGGGACTTTAGACGATATCAGATCGAGAGAGGGAGAGGATCGATGAAACGGGAGCGCTTTGGATCCCGCCTGGGCTTCCTGCTGGTAAGCGCGGGCTGTGCCGTGGGCATCGGCAACGTGTGGAAATTCCCCTATATCACCGGAGAGAACGGCGGCGGCGTGTTCGTGCTGTTCTACCTGATCTTCCTGGCCATCATGGGCGTGCCGGTGCTGACCATGGAGCTGGCGGTGGGCCGGGCCAGCCGCAAGAGCGCGGTCCAGGCCTATCAGGCCCTGGAGCGGCCGGGCACCAAGTGGTATATCCACGGCTGGTTCTGCGTGGCGGGCTGCTGCCTTTTGATGATGTACTACACCACGGTCTCCGGCTGGATGCTGGGGTACTTCTTCAAGTTCGCCGGCGGGGCCTTCAGCGGCCTTGCCGCCGACGCTGTGGACGGCGTCTTCTTCGCCATGCTGGCCGACCCGCTGGAGATGACGGTCTTCATGGGCATCACCGTGTTCGGCGGGTTCCTGATCTGCAGCTTCGGCCTCCAGAAGGGCCTGGAGCGCATCACCAAGGTGATGATGCTGGGCCTGCTGATCCTGATCGCCGTGCTGGCGGTCCACAGCCTGACCCTGCCCGGCGGGATGGAGGGCGTCAAGTTCTATCTCCAGCCCGATCTCCGGCGGGCGTCGGAGGCGGGCCTGGGCCACGTGGTCACCGCCGCCATGAACCAGGCGTTCTTCACCCTGAGCCTGGGCATCGCCGCCATGGAGGTCTTCGGCAGCTACATGACCCGGGAGCACACCCTCACCAGCGAGGCGGTGCGCATCTGCATCCTGGACACCTTCGTGGCCCTGATGGCGGGCCTGATCATCTTCCCCGCCTGCTTCGCCTTCGGCGTGGAGCCGGACCAGGGCCCCACCCTGATCTTCTGCGTCCTGCCCAGGGTCTTCCTGAACATGTCCGGCGGCCGTCTCTGGGGCGCGCTGTTCTTCCTGTTCATGACCTTCGCCAGCTTCTCCACGGTGATCGCCGTCTTCGAGAACCTCCAGGCCAGCTGCATCGACAACTTCGGCTGGTCCCGGAAGAAGGCCGCGCTGCTGAACTGCCTCTTCATCTTCGTCGCCAGCCTGCCCTGCGTGCTGGGCTATAACCTGTGGAAGGACGTCAGCCTCATCGGCGGGCGGGACGTGCTGGACAGCGAAGACTTCATCGTCAGCAACCTCCTCCTGCCCCTGGGCTCTCTGGTGTACCTGCTGTTCTGCGTCAGCCGGAAGGGCTGGGGCTATGAGCGCTATCTGGAGGAGGCCAACGCCGGAGAGGGCCTGAAGATGCCCCGCTGGCTGAAGCCCTATTTCCAGTTCGTGCTGCCGGTGCTGATCTTGATCATCCTGATCCAGGGGCTCTTGTGATCCGGTCCTGAAACACAGCGGCGGCAAGGCATAGCCTTGCCGCCGC
>NZ_CAJUBK010000001.1 GCF_910584465.1 uncultured Oscillibacter sp. | reverse complement strand
GCCCTGTGGAGCCCGGACTTTCCTCATGGACGGCCTTTCGGCCTGCCCACGCGACTGTCTGTCTTCCTCGCATCTCCATTATACAGGCAAGACCCCAGATCGTCAACGGAGAAAGGCCGTTTCATGGAGCCAATCGGACAGCGCCCTCAGCTCCTCCGGGGTATGGAACCAGTGTCCCGCGCCCTCGACGATCCGCAGGCGGCAGTGGGAGCGCTTCGCAAGATCGGTGACGGTCTCCTCCGCGCAGAGCGTGTCCCCGGCCCCGCGGAGGATGTCGGTGGGGAACGGCCAGCGGTCGGCGGGATGCCGGCGGAGGTAGCACCAGTCGTCCCAATAGAGGGTCTGTCCCATGGCCGTGGGGACCGCTCCCTCCGCCTCCAGGCGGGCTTCCGAGATCCCGGACCAGCTCATCATATCCCGGGTCAGCCGCACCATGTCCGCCACAGGGGAGAGGAACCAGGCGTGTTCGATCCTTCGGTCCCGGCAGGCCAGGAGGCTGAGATACGCCCCCATGCTGACGGCGAACAGACCGATCGTCCTCCACCGCCCCTCGGCGTAGTCCAGCACGGCGGACAGCTCCCGGACGCAGACCGGGAGCTTGCAGAGGGCCGGCTCGGCCACCCGGTCCCCATGCTCCGGCAGGTCGAAGCTCAGGACCTGGCAGCGGGGGACCGTCTCCGCCAAGAGGCGGATGGGGACGTCGGTCTTGCTGGACTGCGCCCCGTGGACGGCGACGATGACCCGCTCCGAGGGCGGGCCCCAAAGGGCGGAGGGGATATGGCCGATCTGAAAAACGTGCGGATCCATCTGAGGTCTCCTTTCCATATCCACCCGGCAGGGGATGCCGGGCGTCCCCTGGGCCGGCGGGCCTCATGGGCGCGCCCCTCCATGACGCGGGACAGCGGCGTCCCCGGATGCCCCGCCGGCAGGAGGGCACACCCATCCGGGCCTCTCCGCATATCCTGGGAGAGGAAGGGGAGGGGAGCGTATGCAGCTGTATCCATACGACCGGCGCGCCGCCGTGCTCTATGCCCACCAGTGGGCCTACGGCCGGAACCCGCGCTTTTACGACTACGAATACTTAGGCGGGGACTGCACGAACTTCGCGTCCCAATGCATCTACGCGGGCAGCGGCATCATGAATTTCACGCCGACCTACGGATGGTACTACATCGACGCGGACCGGAAGGCCCCCGCGTGGACCGGCGTGCCGTATCTCTACAATTTCTTGACCCGGGCGGAGCGGTCCGTCGGCCCCCTGGGTGAGCCCTGCCAGCTGGAGGACCTGCTGCCGGGGGACCTGATCCAGCTGTCCTTCAAAGGCGAGGAGTTCCAGCATTCGCCCATCGTCGTGTCGGTCGGCGATCCCGCGGCGCCGGAGAACGTCCTGATCGCCGCGCACAGCTACGACGCGGACTACCGGCCCTTGTCCACTTATGAGTATCGGAAGATCCGGATGGTCCACATCATCGGCGTCATACGGCCTTGAACCGTGTCCCAAAACGTGCGTCCCCAGACCTTGCCCCGCCGAAAGAGCGGGGCGGTCCATCGCTGAGGGGATCCGCCGCAGCCGGGGCGGCCCGTTTCACTGCCGGCCGTCCTTTTTCTTCGTGTTCTTCAAGTGTGACAAGGGGTTCGCCTTTGCAGCGACCCGCAGGGATTCATTGTCGATATGCGTGTAAATCTGCGTCGTGTTCAGGTGGTCATGGCCCAAGACCTCCTGGACGGCCCGGACGTCCACGCCGTTTTGCAGCATCAGCGTGGCGGCGGTATGGCGCAGCTTATGGGAGGAATACTCGCTCTCGTCGATCCCGGCGGCGGAGAGCCGCTTCTTCACCATGGCATGGACCGTGGAACGGCTGACCCGCTCGTTCCGGGAGGAGAGGAACAGCGCATTGGCGTCCCGCCCGGCGATGGGACGGCGGACGGCCAGATACCGCCCCAGGGCATCCTGACAGGCGTCGTTCAAGTAGAGGATGCGGACCTTGTTACCTTTCCCCAGGACCCGGAGCGCGTCGCCTTGGATGTCCCGGAGGTCCAGTGCGACTAACTCCGAGATCCGCAGGCCGCAGTTGAGGAACAGCGTCAGGATGCAGTGGTCCCGTTCCTGGTTCTTGCCGTCGACAGACTCCAGCAGATGGATGCTCTCGTCCAGGGTCAGGTACTTCGGCAGCGACTTTTTCAGCTTCGGCGAGTCGATATCTTTGACCGGGTTCTCCCGGATGAGATGGACCTTGTTCGTCAGGTAATTGTAAAAGGACCGGATCGTCGCCAATTTCCGGGCGCGGGACGCGGTGTTCAGTCCATAGCCGGAGGTCTGGCTGTTTTGATGCTGGATCCGGTCACGGCTCAGATAGGTCATGTAGCCATAGATGTCCGTCAGCGTCACGCTGGCGACGAGATCCAGGTCCACATCCATGATGTCGATCTCGTCCAGCTCCAGGCCGGACAAGCCCGGGTCGCGCGTCTGCTTCAAATAGCGGAAGAAATTCCGCATGTCCAGGAAATATTCGTCCACGGTCCGTTTCGAATGCGCTTTGACGGTCTCGTGGTACGCGAGGAAAT
Organism: uncultured Oscillibacter sp.; assembly: GCF_910584465.1. Taxonomy (GTDB): domain Bacteria; phylum Bacillota; class Clostridia; order Oscillospirales; family Oscillospiraceae; genus Oscillibacter. Next base: position 185,598 of record NZ_CAJUBK010000001.1, on the reverse strand, counting down.
CCCGCAGGATCGGCGGGGCCTCCGTACGGTAATCGTTCATAGACGTTGGATCGGGATCTCCAGCAAAGGCGCTCCAGGCCCTGGGGGCCGTCCTGGCGTCCCGGCGCTCCCCTATATTGAACAAAATTTTTATTTTGTTCGATCGCTCATATCCCCGATCCGGCCTCCTCCCTTGTCATCTTGCCTGTATCATATCACGGCATCCTCAGTAAGTCCAGCAGAACGTCCGCCAGGGGCCCGAGGCGGCGGTCCAAATCACGGAGCTTCCGGACCCGCTCCTGGATCTGCAGCATCTCCCGATGCTTGTCCGAGACCTGCGCCTGCAGCCGCTCCCAGTCCTGGACCAGCTGCTCCCGGCGTTCCTCCATGTCCAGCACCAGGTTCTCCAGCTTCTCCGAGAAGTTCGCCCCCCGGTAGCCTTCTATGTACTTCGTCACCCGGTCCGTGAGACGTACGCATTTTTGGTTCCTTTTCACCATACTGTCCTCCTATCAAATCTCCTCTCCGGTCAGTCTGTCTATGAGCATGCCGTCCCTCAACACTGGCAGAGGTCCATGGGCAGGCTGCTGAGTCCGGTAATAGCGGCTCTTCAGGTACGCAGACAAGAACATCGTGTTCCGGCAGGTGATGATATCGATCCAGTCGTTGTTATCCATCTGGAAGACCGCTTCCACGAGGTCGCAGAACTCTATGATCTCGTTGTCGACGCAGAACTTCAGTATCTCCTTGAGGATGTCCCGGTTCTCCGTCTGGCTCCGGCTGAAATACGGCTCTATGGAAAAGCCGCCATGGACAAGGATCTCCTCTTTCTTGTACTGATGCTTGTCCGGGTTATCCAGATGGATCATATACCGCACCATCGAGCACACGTTCCGGCACAGCTGCGGGATGGGACAGCGGAGGCGGTCCGTGATCTCCTGGATCTGCTCGAAGGATTTGTTCCCCTCAAAGGACACGATGAAATGGATGTGCTCCTTCTTCTCCGAGCCATCCCCGTTCAGATCGGCATCATGCACAGGGCTCTCACACCAGCAAAGATGCAGTTCATCCGATAAGATGGATGCATAATCCGCTGGGAGGCTGTCCTCGGGATAGCCGACGAAGGTCCAGTTCCTCCCGCGAGAATTCCGAGTATTCATAACTTTTCCCCCAAAGTGCTGGACAATGGACAATGGACACATAGGGGCCTGTCGTAGTAGGCCCCTGAGCCCGGAAAAACGCCCAACTTTCCCGGGCCTTTGAAAAGGCGTCTGCTGGCCCGCCCCGCGGGGCGGGCCCCTCCCCTGCGCTGCTTGGATCGGCGGCCGGGGGGGATGGGTCCCCCCCGCCTTGCCCCTCTTCGGGAAGTGGACAAGGGAATATGGGCAGGAGCGCTTACGCCAGCCTCCACGGCCTCCGGCATGTATTACACGATTTTACCTGCAGGTGATGTTGCAGTGCAAAAGCTGTATTACAGATGCAGCGCCCCGACGAACCGGCACGGCTCCTGCTCCCTGGCGTCCGAAATCCGCTGCTGCCGCAGTTCGCCTAACACATAGACCAATTCTCCCTCCAGCGCAAGGCGGCACAGCTGCTCCGCTGTTGCCGCTGGCATGGCGGGTCCCCTCACAGGGGCCGCCGCCACGCCAGCGCCAGCGGCAAGCAGCGGATCGCCGTCAACGCCGAAGCGCTGGAAGGTATCGTAGATTCTCGTATAGCGCTTCAGACACAGAAACGCCTCCGCCCCGCACCGTGCCCGGAGCCCGTACCAGTATGTAATGGCGAAGAAGACCGGCAGGCGAAACACGCTCAGCAGAAAGCCGATGAAACCGTAATTGTTTGCCTTGCGGTGTTTAACCTCATACTCGAAAAGAGCCCGAATCTGCTTGTCTATCATCTTGTCATAGGGTGAAATCAGGATGATATTGAAGCCGTACTTCCGATGCTCCGGGAGCCAGTCCAGCCAGGCCCGCCGGTCGTTCTTGTCATAATCCCGGGGATTGAATATCCGCTGCGCCTCGTCGATGACCACCAGCGTCTGCCCCTCCACCTGGTCCGGCCGCCCGGAGAGCCGGTGATGTTTCAGGGCGTACCGGGTGAGCATCTGCGGGGACAGCTGGTAAACCGGCACCTGGAGGACCTCCCCCCGGCAGCGCTTCACCGCCTTGACGTTGACGTCAAAGGTGCAGATTACCCGGTTATGGCCCCGGCGGCGAAGCCGGGTATAGATGTCTCTGGCAACGTGCAGAGATTTCCCCGAGCCATTTGTCCCGGAGTAAAACCAAATCATTCAATCACCTTCACCCATCTCAGCACAATCTGATAGACATAGTAAATCGCGACACCGGCCAGCCACGTCTCCAGGATGCCGACAAAGGTCCCCACCGGCACAAACCAGTTCACCATCCGCAGCCACTCGTAGACCTCGGAGTTCCCGATTTCATCCAGAACGGTAAAGGGCGAGGCGGGAAAGAGCTCAATCACGCTGACGGCGAAGCTCACCAGCGTGTCGGACAGGGCGTCAAACACTGTAAAGCCATCTCCCTTCCCTACGCCGTCCAAATCAGACGTTTCGTCCCGGATGCCAGCATCAGGCAGAAGCCTATGGTGCTGGTCCAGCGGCACACCTGTCCGATGATCTCATACTCCGACATATCCAGCACAATTTTCGTACTGCCCTGCCAGCCTCCCACCCGGTAGGCGATGGGGGCCAGGAAATCGACCTCGAAATACGGGGCCTTTGGCGGCGCGGCCAGCAGCGTGATCCCCTTGTACACGTCCCAGGGGATGGAGAACGGGAACCGGGAGGTCAGGGCCGCGCCCACCTCGTCCAGGCCCTCCGGCACCACTGGGACCACGGGAGGCGGATCCGGGTCCACAGGCTCCACGGCCTCGTCGACGATCTCCGCGCTGGCGGACAGCTCCCCGGCAAGGATCGCGTCCAGGATGCCCTGCAGGATCTCCTGCAGCTCCATCGACTGCGTCGCTCCTACGTCCAGCGCGATGGACTGGCCATCCTCCAGGGATGTCAGGCGGTCTAGGACTTCCTGCATCGTATCGGAGACATCCAAAGATAGAGACTCATCAGCAGATACTACAAAACCGATATCAAACCCCACGATGTTAATAGAGTTAAAAAGAGAACGTGTCGACAAATTCGGGTGCATAAAACAAACACGGTAAGATGACCCACTAGAGCAAACACCGACATACATGGGCCAACGACCAGGATAATCCAATGATCCACCGCACGAATCCACACGTCCACCTTCCGGATCACAAAAATAAATACGAGAGCTATCCTCATCACCAACGCCAAATCTTATAGAATATCCAGTCGAAAAAGCAACAGGGAGATCTGTTTGCGCAATAGGTGTACCGTGCTCCAGGAAATGAGATGAACCATCATGATCCGTACAAAGGTAAAACTTCGTCCCGTCCGCCAGCAAAACATGATCGCCAGTCACTCCGTACACTACATTCACCCCCGGCTTCGTCCCGTACTTCGAAGCCACCCATACCGCGAACTGGCCCAACTTCCCCGCTATAGGCTTTGGCAAGAAGATCTTACCGCCTGTCACAGTTAGAGCCAGCTCCTGCCCCAGCCATTCCTCTGGCGTCGGCGAACCCATCGTATCCAGATACTCTCGTATCAGCCGGTCCATCGACTCCGCGACCCCCTGCGCATCATACATGCCGGATACCACCGGAGTCAGGCCGCACGCACTCAGAAAACCTCCGGCCAAAGCGGAGACCGCGCTGGAGGTCACTGAGAACGCCTTCGCCTTCGGAGGCTGGAGGACCAGAGACGCCCGCACCGCCGCCGACACCAGCACGCACCCCAGACGCATTACAAAATCCTCCTTCAGCCGCGCGGAGCTTCGCGCTGCCAAACTCATATCGTATTACATCCCCTTCCCAAAAGAAGCCCCGGAACCCTCCGGGGCCTCTTTGTCATGCGCCGGGTTCAGCCGCCCGACATGGACTTGAACCAGCTCATAGCCTTCTTGGCGATGAAGATCACACCGCACACGCCCAGCGCGATCGGGACGATGATTGCGATGATGCCGAGCGCATCCGAAGCGATCTGCTGGAACCCGGTCTGGAACGCGCTCTTGACCGTCTCCATGGATGCCGACGTCCCGGCCGTGCCGTCCTCGGCGGCGAACGCCGTACAGACCAGCATGGAGACCGCCAGACAGGACAGGACCGCCCTTTTGCCACACTGACTCTTGAGAGACTCCTTCATTCCTTTCACCTCCCTCCTATCATCCTGAGAAATGTCCTGACACAGCTGACCAAGAGGCCAGCCGTGAGGATAACGAAGCAAGAACACGCCACACCGATTCCTACAGCCACAGGCATATACTCTAAGATCTCCGTACTGATCTCGAACACTTCTACGACTCCCGTTTCCATCAAGACCTCCAGATCCACTCCAGGGCCTGCCCAAGCAGTCCGCCCAGCACCACGCCGATCAGCGCGGAGACCGCCAGGAAGACGAAGCCCACGTTGGCCTGGAGCTGGAGCAGGTCGTCATGCTGCACGGCCAGGATCCTCTCCTGCTGCTCCAACAGCTCATTGGTGCGCTCCAGCGTCTCGACCACCGGCGTCAGGCTGAAAAACTCACCGGCCTCGATCCCGCCGCTTATGCCCCCTCCGGTACCGCCCCCCTCCCCTCCCGGGGACAGGTCCTCCGAGTCCTCCGGCCCCTCCTGCTCCTCCGTCACCGCGCCGGTGATCGTCTCGTTGAAATCCCCGATCGCGTCGATCAGATCCTGCATCTGGCTGCCGTCCTCCTCCGAGGGCGGCGTCTCTGGTTCCGGCTCGCCCGGGAGCTCTTCCGGCTCCGGCTCCTCCGGGGACTCCGCCCCGGGCCCGCTGGGGCCCTCTCCCGAGGCTCCCGGCTCCGGTCCTGGTCCGCTGGGGCCTTCCGGGGCCTCCGGCTCCGGGACGGGTTCGTCCTCTTCTATGTAGTCATCCCTCTCCAGCTCCGAGCTGAAGTCTTCCGTATAGTCTTCCACGTCAGCCCTCCACAGGGTCCAGCGTCTTCAGCCGGGCGCACAGCTGGCCCTTCATTTTGTAGTGCTCATAGCCCAGCTCATACAGATGCCCCACCTCCAGGGCGTTCGGATCTACGCTCCGAGGACAGCTCGTCTCCTCCACACGACTCCCGATTACTTCGTCGAACGATCCCTCGACGTACACCAGGTGAAGCCCGCAAAACTGCCGCTTCTGTCCGTCCTTCTCGTACTCTCTCACTTCCATACCTACCAATCTCGCTACATCCGCCATCTTGCCTTGTCCTCCTTTCTACTTTGATTTCCCGTGCCACAGATCAGTAGCTACCCGCCCACCCGCCAGCCCTGTTGCCAACCGGGCTGACATTCTTGACAGTTTTTGATCCACTTCTTAGAATCAAAACGATCAATGAGTTAATCCTAGCATATTAGATTCTTTTTTGGAATCGATATTGATGTAAAATTTAACTCGTTTCTTTTGTGGCTGACATTCTTGACAGTTTTTGATTCACTTCTTAAAATCAAAACGATCAATGATCTAATTTTAGCATATTAGATTCCTTTTCGGAATCGCCATTGATGTAAAATTTAACTCGTTTCTTTTGCGCGTGATGCTTAAATTGACTCGTAAAGGAGATTGGCTATGTATCGAGAATCTTTTCCTGGAAAACTAAAAAAAGCCCGCGAGAACACGGGCTTTAGTCAAAGAGAGGTCCAGAAAGAGACTGGGATCCATCAATCACAGATTGCAAAATATGAAACAGGCAGAACGGAACCGGACATAGAAAAACTTGGCATCCTGGCTGACTTTTATGGAGTTTCAGTGGATTGGCTCATAGGCACGAGAGGTAAATCTGAAAAAATATAATCTCGATATAGAGATGGAGGCATCTTGATAATGGGCTTTATTGCATGGCTGAAGGGTGAAGAACCCGGGTTGTTTGACCAATGGCTGCATTCTGACGATCCTGGACACTTTGGGGAATATCTGATCGAGTATGCACTGAAGAGCCTCCCTGGATATTCCAAACAACTATGCAACATATATTTGCCCTACAAAGGCCGGACTAGTGAACTCGATGTGGTCTTGCTCCATGAGACCGGGATCTACGTTTTCGAGAGCAAAAACTATAGCGGATGGATCTTCGGCGATGAAAACGGTCAATACTGGACACAGTTTCTAAATAAGCACACAAAGAATCGTTTTTACAATCCTATACTGCAAAATAAGACTCACATTCGAGCACTGAAACAGTATTTGAAATTAGATGATAAAACACGGATCCTCTCGTACATTGTATTCAGTGAACGCTGTGAGTTGAAAAAGATTTGCGAAAAGTCCGAAAATACCGTCGTGATCAAACGGCCTGACATGTTAAAATCTATCCGGGCAGGGATTAAAGGATCCCCGGCTGTTTTTACAAAAGAGCAGATAGATTCAATGTACGAGGAGCTTTTACCCCTTACAGATGTGACTACTGAAGAAAAAAAGACACATATCGAAGGGATCCAAAAAATCAAATCTGCCCCTTCTACCAGAGAGCCTTCTAAAGAACCAGATAAGCCAACAACGATTTTATGCCCCAAATGCGGAAGTGCTATGGTCCTAAGGACCGCATCAAAAGGCGTGAACAAAGGGCAAAAATTTTATGGTTGTTCCAACTTCCCTAAATGCAGAGCTATCATCAATCTAGAAAAGCCTACATAAATTGGAGATATTGACAGCCATGCTATACTGTTCTCAGGAGGTGGGCTTCATGACAGAACAAAATCTGCAGGCGATCCGCGCAATCATGAAAGAAGAATTGGAACCTGTCAATAAACGATTGGATTCTATGGATGAGCGATTGGATTCCGTGAACGAGCGATTAGGACGCCTTGAAGAAAGCCAGGAAGAGGTCCGGGACGCAGTCAACGCTCTGCTGGAGTGGTCCGACAAGGTCAGCGAGTCCTTCCAGTTCCCCCTCCCCCGCCTATAGCGTATTACAATGATCACGCTGCAGCAGCGCGCCGGCTGCCGGGCATGTGATACACTCGCTCCCCCACCTGGGGGCGACCGAACAAAATAACGGTTGTTGTTGCAAAATATCAGGCCGGAAGCTGTTTTCCCACTCTTTTCAGTGGTACAGCTCCCGGCCTGTTCCAGCGGTCATTTCGCAACAAAACCTAGATCCATTTTGTTCGATCGCCTATATCCCGATCCGGCCTCCTTCCTCCTGATCTTTTCCACAGACCCTGGTTCTTCCCGGGCCTCTATCCGGCTCCCAGGCCGAACTCCGCTCATAAAAACCCGCTGCCCCGGTCAAACTATCCCATCACCGAACAGAACGGAGGGATCTTCCTTGATCCCGTGTACCAGTGGATGCGTATACCAAGCCGACGGCCTGTGCACGCTGGACAGCGCCGCCGCCGCGGGACTGCCCGCATTGGGCGGCGCCTGCGTGCACTTCATCCCCGCAAAGCAGCTCGGATCGCCTCACCGATATTCCGAACGGGCAGGAGCCGCAGATCCGCGGAGCTCTCCAGCCCCCGGTGATCCGGGACCACACAGCGCTTGAACCCCAACCGGCGGATCTCGGCGATCCGCTGGTCCAGCTGGCTGACGCTCCGCAGCTCCCCGGTGAGCCCGACCTCCCCGATGGCCGCCAGGTCACCGGGGACGGGCTCGTCCAGGTAACTGGAGGCCAATGCGACGATCGCGGCCAGGTCCGCGGCGGGCTCGTCCAGCTGCAGGCCGCCGATGATGTTCAAATAGGCGTCGCAGGAGGACAGCTTCAGCCCTCCCCGCTTCTCCAGCACCGCCAGCAGCATGGCCGCCCGGTTATAGTCGAAGCCGTTGCTGGTCCGCCGGGGGCTCCCCCCGGAAGAAGCCACCACCAGTGCCTGGACCTCGGCCAATACCGGGCGGGCGCCTTCCATGACACAGGCGACGCAGGTGCCCGGCGCCCCCTCCGGACGGCCGGACAGCAGCATCCGGGAGGGGTTCTCCACCTCTTCCAGCCCGCTGTCCCCCATCTCGAAGACGCCGATCTCGTTGGTGGCGCCGAAGCGGTTCTTCGCCGCCCGGAGGATGCGGCAGAAGGTGTGCCGGTCCCCCTCGAAGTAGAGCACGCAGTCCACCATGTGCTCCAGGACCTTGGGCCCGGCGATGGACCCCTCCTTGTTCACATGGCCGATGACGAACACCGTGATGCCGCTCCCCTTGGCCAGCTGCATCAGGGCCATGGTGCACTCCTTCACCTGACTGACGCTGCCCGCCGGGGAGTCCAGCGCGCCGCTGTACAGCGTCTGGATCGAGTCCACGATCAGCACGTCCGGCCGGACCTGCTCCACCGCCTCCAGCATCTCCCCCAGCCCGGTCTCCGACAGGACCAGGAGGTCCCGGCTCTCCACATGGAGCCGCTGGGCCCGGAGCTTCAGCTGATGCTGGGACTCTTCGCCGGATACATACAACACCTTGGCGAACTCACAGAGCTTGCCGCAGATCTGCAGCATCAGCGTGGATTTCCCGATGCCGGGAGCGCCCCCCACCAGGACCAGCGAGCCCTTGACGGCGCCGCCGCCCAGGACCCGGTCCAGCTCCCCCATCCCTGTGGAGAACCGGATCTCCACGCTGTCCCCCAGCTCCGTCACCGGGCGGGCCTTCGGGGGATCTGTGATGCGGACGGGAGACGGCCGCTTCCCCTTCACCACGGGCTCCGGGCGTTCCACCACCGTGTTCCAAGCGCCGCAGGCGGGACAGCGTCCCGCCCACTTCGGCGTCTCATTGCCGCACTCCGTACAATAGAAGAGCGTCTTCGGCTGTTTCATCCGTATCCTCCATACTCATTCGGCACGCTCCGTCCCGCCGCCGTCCAGACAGCCCGCCGCGATGGCGGCCGCCAGCCGCAGCTGATAGGCGGGATCCTGCAGGCGCTCCGTCTCCGGTCCGTTGGAGAGGAAACCGCATTCTACCAGCACTCCCGGTGCGGAGATGTTCTTCATCAGATAAATGCTGTCGGGGATCTGCCGGGGATGCTTCTCGTTCCCGGCGTTGATGCCGGCGTTCAGGGCCTCCTGGATGCTGCCTGCCAGCGCCTCCGCCCCCTCCTGCCGGTTCCAGAACACCTGGGCCCCGTGGGTCACCGGGGACGAGGGCAGGCTGTTCTGGTGGATGCTCAGCAGGACGGCGGCCTCGGACGCCTCCACCAGCCCCACCCGGTTCTTGAGGTCGGAGACCTTCCGCTGGCGCATGGTGTCCAGCCCCTCATCACAGATGGTCACGTCTTCGCTCCTGGTGAGGAGGGTCCTCCGGCCCGCGAAACGCAGGAGGCTGCTGACCCGCAGGGACACCGCCAGGTTGATCTGGCTCTCCGCCACGCCGCCGGGGGACACCGCTCCCCCATCTTCCCCGCCGTGGCCGGGATCGATCACCACCGTGACGGGGACTTCGTCCCGGACATGGAAGGCCGGTACGGCGTTCCCGTTCCACAGCACGGCCGCCAGGCCGAAGAAGAAACAGCAGAACAAGCCGGAGAGTATCAGATCGCGTTTACGCACCAGGACGATCACAGCCGACGCCTCCTCATCGCATCAAGTGCTATGAGGATATGTCCGACGGCTTATCCCATATGCGATCTCTCCAACGGGCGCGCCCCATCGACGCCATTATACCAAAGCACGCCGCGAAAAGCAAGGCGTCCCCCGAACGATCGTCCCATCCCCCCGGCCCGCCGGTAGCCCTGCTCCCCTCCTCCGCATACACTATAACGAGCGCGAGGCTCCCTCGCGCCATCCTTACACAAGGAGGCTTTTGAGCGATATGGAAAGACCCGATCAAACGACCGGCGGCTCCTGCGGCACGGGGGCGGGCACGCTCCCCAGATGCGCGCCGCTGGCGTTCCCTTATATCCCCATGCAGGAGAAGAACCCTCCCCGCTTCGGCCGGACAGAGGCGCTGCAGGCCGGCACCCTGTTCCCCGGCCTGGACCTGCCCTTCAAGGCGGCCATCCAGGCGAAGACGAAGCTGTCCAACACCGCCCTGGTGGAGCTGATGGCCCTGGACTTCGCCATCAAGGAGCTGAACCTGTACCTGGACACCCACGCCGATGACCAGGAGGTCCTGCAGCTCTACTGGTCTTATCTCAAGCTGGCCAAAGAGGGCCGGGAGAGGTATCAGAAGATGTACGGCCCCCTGATGAGCAGGGATCTGACCCCGGAGGACGGCTACGCCTGGCTGAAGGACCCGTGGCCCTGGGACTTAGGAGGGAACGACTGATGTTCGTATATGAGAAGAAGCTGGAATACCCTGTGAAGGTCAAGACCCCCAACCCGAAGCTGGCGGCGGTCATCATCTCCCAATACGGCGGGCCGGACGGTGAGCTGGGGGCCTCCCTCCGGTACCTGAGCCAGCGTTACTCCATGCCCTTCCCGGAGCTGAAGGGGCTGCTGACGGACATCGGCACCGAAGAATCCGACCAATCAGGTTATCAATGGCGGGCCTAAAAAATGGCCTCGCTGCTCTGCGCGGTGTGCCCGACGCAGAAGCCGAGAAGCTGGTAGGCGGCCGAGATTCTGCCCGCCGCCGTGTCCAGTCTGTCCCGCGCCTCCGGGTCGGTGATCTCCGCGAGGGCCTGCTTGAAAGCGTCCTCTGCCTCTTGAATCTCCGGCAGCTCGATACGCTCCACAAGTTCCTCCGCGAGCGGCGAGGCGGCAAGGTTGCGCAGGTAGTCCATCTTGCGCCGCTGCCGTTCCTCCGGCGTGGGCGGTGTGACGGTGGCGCTCCTGCCAAACCATTTCGCACGAAAATCGCCTGTTTCCATGATAACCTCCTGTGCGTTTTTCTTTTTGTACTTTTTCTTTTACTCTACTATACTTTACTCTCCTTTACTTTACTATAGGGCTTTCCGTCGCCGGAAATACCGTTGTCGTGGGCTTTTCTCTCCTTTCCGGGCCTGATAACTACGTTTTCTCCCCGGAAACTATGTGACCGTGGTTTTTCCGGCCCGGAAACGGAATTGGAAAATCGGTATTTTTTCTGATTTTTTGCCCGTTTTTCCCGGCTGTTTTCGGTAATTCAAAAAAATCGAAAACCGGGCCGGGGATATTCGGGTTTTTCCGTGACGGAAATATCCCTAAAGTATCAGAATAGCTTTAGCTGCTCTCCGAGTTTCGCCTGCCCGTTCTGGCAGGGGGTGTCCCCCTCCTTCTTGTAGAAGGGCCAGCCGGAGCAAAGGAAGGAGCCGTCGCTCATTCGCCCGTGACACAGGGAGCAGTTGTGGCAGCTCTCCGGCCTGCACCACGTCCGTGGCTGGAACTGGCCGCAGGCCGGGGTGCTGTCGTAAATCCTGATGCGCTTGTGCCATGCGTCCTTGTCGTAGGTGCAGGTTGCGCCCTGTTTCTCGTCGAAGCCGATGAAGGGGTGGTAGTAGCCCAGTACGCCGTCCGCCACCTCCTTGGCCGCCCACTCCGGGGAATGGAGCATAACGACGTAATTCCCGAAGAACTCGCATTCACCGCAGGTTGCCATCCGGCTCCGCCCCCTTTCAGTCGAAGACGGTGTTGATGTCGAGCCGCTGCTTGCGGAGGGTCAAGGCCCGCGCCGCAAGCAGAACGCCGTCCGTGTCGCAGTAGCTCACGATGTCCTCCGGAGTGTAGCGGTCAAAGAAGCCGCCGTTGTAGAGGTTCCCGGCCAGCGCGACGAGGATGGTCTCGCCCGTCGAGAGGCCCATGTTGAGCATCGGCTCGAAGTCGATGTAGCCGTGGTGGATGTGCTGCTGCGCCCGGCTGTAGACGCCGGGGAGGCCCGTGAGGATGTAGAGGCTGGCCCCGTAGTCCCCCTTGATCGTGTCGTCGTCCCTGACCGCCCCGGCGGTCTGGATGGCCGCCGCGAAGCGCTCCGCGTGATCGCTGCTGTTGAAAATCATGTCTGCACCTCCATGTCGATACCGTTCATGCCGCGCTGCCTTTGGAGGTAAAGTTCCTCTCCAATGGCCTCAAGCTGATTTTTATGGGTCACCAGAATCGCCGTCCCGCCGTAGGCCTGTGTGATGAAGCCGTACTTGACCGCCAGCTCCATGACCTCGTTCCAGTGGCCGTCCAGCTCCGCGAGCTTGTCCATATTAACCGTTGCCATGCTGCGCCTCCTCCCCGGCGAGCCGCTTCATGGCCCGCAAAACCGTGTCCGCCTTGCGGAAAGCCTCGACGAGCTTGCCCTCGGTGATGTCCCTCTCGTCCGCTCCGGCGTGGCCTGCGTAGGCCACTTTCGGGGTGTCTCCCGGCCCGTAGAAGAAGCACATATCCAGCGTGTCGCAGAACATATAGCTATTCTTCACGGGGAACTGCTGCCCGGTCTGCATGAACTGGACGGCTATCTTCTCCGCCCACGTCTGCGCCTCTTTCCGGCGCTCAATCCGGCGGATGTGGCTGTCAAGCCCAGCCTCTTTGCAGGCCGCAGAAATAAGCTCCGCCTGCCGCTCTGGTGTCATGCTGTCCCCTCCTTTGTCGTGCTGGAAGGGTTGCAGGCGAGGTACGCCTCACCGACCAGCTTGCAGAGGCAGTCCCGGCAAAGGCAGAACGAGAGGCCGGAGGCTCCGCTGCTGACATGAATCTCATAGAGGGTGTCCACCCTCTCCCCCACCCCCGTCTCGATAACCGGGTCGTAGTTCCGGGCGAGACAGACGTTGCAGGAGGCGATATGCTCGCTGGCGGGTCTGATGTGAATGCTCCCTCTCATGCCGTCTTCACCCTCTTTCTCATGCGCTCCGCGAGCTTATGGGCCTCGCCGCCGATGTCGTTCAAGCTGCTGCGCCCGTCCTGCCAGCCGTCGATAAACCGCGCCTTTTTCTCCGGGTCGTCGATGGAGGAGAGGGCCAGCTCATAGCGCCGCCTGTCCTCGAAGTCGCCGAGCATCATCGAGGCCAGCGCGTCCGCCACGGCCTGTCCCTTTTCGTCGAGGCCGTCGTCCGGGGTGTGCAAGAACTTCTCCTTGTACCAGTCTACGGCTCCGCCGAAGATGAAGATCGGCACCTCCTCCCCGCCGTCTTTCGGCCTTGCGCCGTAGGCGGGGCCGAGGCAGAAGACGGTCAGCACCGCCGTCTCGTAGTCCGCCGCGATAAAGGTGTAGGGGTCGCTGGGGTTTATCAATTCATATTCCATCTTGTCCTCCTGTTTCTGTTCCGACGAACACTCCGGCGTAGACCTGTCCGCCGATGATGTAATGGTAGTAGTGGTGGCCCTCTGGTATGCCCTCCTCCTGCGTGGGGACAGGCTTGAGAACGAGGGGATAGTCGCCCACGCGGACGAAATACTCCCCGTTCGGTACGAGCCGCTTCATCCACGGCTCCGGCCTATTGGCCGGGGCCGTTCTGCCGTCCATGGAACACCTCGCCATGGTGTCCTCCGGGAGGAGGTCGAAAAGGCTGATCTGTTCAAACACTGTCCGGCTCCTGCCTGTGAAGCGCTTCCAGCCGCTCAAGGAGGGCCGCGCTGTCGAGTGTCGTCTCTACCTCCCAGCCGTCCTCGACGCGCCATGCCGTGAAGGTCTCGCCGGGCTTGAGGTGGGGAAAGTCCTCCGGGTAGGAGGCGTGGCCCTTTTGGGCCATAGCCTCTCCCGGCGCGGTGTTGATGTGGAATACCGGGGATTTCCGGGCCTCCGGCTGCGCGGGAAGCTCGCCCCAAGGTGCATCAACGTATTCCGGGCTGTTTCCGACGATGAAGGAGTAGAGGTTGTCCCGGAACTCCTTCATAGCCAGCCGGAGGGGGTCTTTGTATGTCGCGTCCTCTGCCGTCTGGTAGAGCCAGCAGTCGAGGAGCTTGGCGAGCTGGTAGTGCCACGGGCGGACGGCGAAGCCGTGCTCCCGGTACTCCGGCGGGTGGTGGATGATGTACTTGCTCCCGTCGATTGTCGGGGCCTCCTCGTCCTCCGGCTCCTCATGGTCTGCGTAGCGCCCATTGTAGGCCCGGACGTTGACCGCGTAGAGCCTGCGGTAGATGTCCTCGGCGAAGTAGGTGCAGGACGTTTTGCAGTCTGCCAGCGCGGTGTAGAGGCTGTCCGGGGCACTGAATCCCCAGTAGTTGTAGTCGCAGTTGAGCCGGGTCTCGACGGCGTTCGCCAGCGCCGCCAGCGGCTCATTGCTCATCACGAAGCAGGACATATATTAGTTCCCCTCCCTCTTGCAAATCTCCGTGACGGCCTTTTCGATTCCGCGCTTGAGCCGTGGGTCGTTGAGAACTTCCTCCGCCGTGTAGCCCAGCGCGTCCAGCGTGTCCTCGGTGTCTCTGGTGTAGCCGTACTCATGGTTGTCCAGCTCGTATAGGAACATTTCGTAGATGAAGCCCTCCCCGGTCTCGTCCTCCGCAATGGCCGCCGCCATCTCCGCGCTGTGGCGCTCCGTCGTCTGGTGGAGCAGGTCAGCGTCCTTTTTCTGGACGTACCCGCCGCCGGGGATGCGGAGGAGCTTGTCGAGGTCTTTCTCCGGGTCGAGGCCCCATTCCTGCATCATTTCGTCGAACTGCTTCCGGCTGAAAGCGAATCCGAGGGGGAGGGCGTTAAACTCCTCCTGCTGCCGCTGGCGAAGCTCTGCGTACTTGTTCATGGTCGCTGTCTCCTTTCACCTGTTGAACTCGGCCATAGAGCCGATGATTTTTCTTATCCGGGCCTCGCTCACCCGGTATGGATTTTTGCGCGTGGTGTTGTCCTGTATGATCTGCGCGTAAACCATCAGAGGAAGCTCAAAAAGGGCTGCGCAGCGTGGGTAAAGGCGAAGCGCCTGCCGCCGGATTTCGAGGTCGATTTCCTCACGTCTTGTCACGGCTGCTCTCCTCCTGCCTCAGTTTCGAGCGGTGGATCGTCGGCCCTCCGATGCAGTCCCCGCCGGGGAAGCGGTAAATCCCGCAAACAAGGCCGTCAACAAGAGGCTGAATGTCTACGAGCGTCCCCTCGTACTCCCCGTGCATGATGGTCTCCGGCGCTCCCGCCGACAAATACCGCTTTGCATACTCAGTCATGTCCGCCCTCCTCGTCGTCGAACAAGCTCTGCTGCGGGTCGTCCGGGTCGTCGTGAAAGCGCTCCTCCGGCTTGAGCCACATATAATGTGAGCCGAGGATGTCGATGCCCGTCTTGCGGTCGTAGAGGCGGCAGAAATAGCGCCTCTCGGTGTTCTGCGCCTCCCACCAATCGTTCAGCTCTGCGGCTGTGGCGAAGGTTCGCAGGATGCTCGTCCCGCTGGTAGCCATATACCGCTGGGAGAAGTCGAGCGCCAGTTCGCGCACAAGCTCGTAGGAGGCCGCCTCCTTCTCGCTCAAGGGCTTCTCGTACTCGACGTAGCCCCAGCAGTCCCGGTCGGATTCCTTGCAGTAGATTTTGCCGTCGAAGTTGACGATCTCCAAGACCTTGTTCCCCTCCGGCTGCGGGAACGTGCCCGGCCCGACCGGGCGCTGTGTGCTGTAATACCTCATGGCTTTACACCTCCTCTGTCGTAAGCCTGATAAGCGAGCCAGCGTACTCCTCGATGCGGGAGGGGTGGAGGTTGTCGTAGATATAGAGGCAGAGGATGTCGCTGGGCCTATTCGTCCAGAGTTTCAAAACCTCCATAGCCCACCGCACCGTCCGGCTTTCGAGCCTGTCCCTGCGCTCCCAAACGGTGACCGCAACGCAGAGGCCAACCGTTGCCAGCCCATACTCCCGGAGGATGTTGTCGAACTCGCGCCTGACGTTCGGTGTGGAGAGCTTTTTGGCTGCCTCCCTCGCCGGGTTCAAGAACGCGAAACGCGCCTCCCGGCTCCCGTCGCCGTTCGCGGCCTTCTCGATTTCCCGCGAAAAGGTTCTGTCAAGTTTCATAACCAATCCTCCTCCGGGGCGGCCTCCTGCGGGTCGCCCCATTTGATGTCGTCGATGTACTGGCCGTCTTTGAGGCCCCGGCTGATCCCGTCCATCTTCTCGGTGGCCGCGAGGTCGAGAGCGTTCCTGTCCTCCCCCTCGACCGTGAAGCTGACCTCCTCGATAAGGCGAGCGTCCTGCGGCTCCTCCCGGTTGAAGTAGTAGATACCGCAGCGGTACTCTTGCTTGAGCATTACAATTCCTCCTCCTCGCCGTCCTCGTCTTCCTCTGCCTCGTCCTCGCTGTCGTCCCTGTCCTCGAAGCGGTCGATGTAGTCCCACATATCCTCGGTATTGGGGGTCGTTTTAAGCTCCGGGTGCTCGTCGAGATAGGCCAGCACCTTTTCCTCAAGGTTCTCGACGGCCTTGTTGTAGCGGTCGTCGTCGGCGACACCCCACATATCAATGACGGCCTGCTGGACGTGGCTGCCAGCCACCTCGCCGAGATACCGGGCCGCCGGGTTGCAGGTCTCGTTCCCGTACCCAACGCCGACGTGATCGCCGTCGTTGTAGTTGCGATAGGTAATCCGGGAAACGGCCCGGATGATCTCTCCGGCCACGGTGTCCGCCTTGCCGCTGGCGGGTACAAGCTCCTCAAAGAGGGCGTTGATTCTCTGCTCTAATGCTGTCATGGTTCAGCACTCCTTTCTATTGCCCTGCCATCGTCAGGCCGGGTAGGGCGGCTCCCGGCGACGGGCCTGCGGCCCGTTTCGGCTTTTACCATCCGAAGTAAATCTTTGCGACTGCGTATCGGATTTGCCGCAGATTCTCGCGGCAGGCCTTGAGGTTCCCGTGGGCCTTGCAGTAGCCGTAGACCTTCTCCTGCTCCTCTTTCGGCATATCCTCGATTTCATCGGAGTAGAGAACGTGGTCTTTCAGCATAGAGAGCTCTGTAAGCTCCTCCCGCGTAATCAGTGGAAATTCACCGTATTTCATGTTGCAATCCTTTCTCCCCGTCTCGCCGATAGGTCAGCTCGTCCCGTATCGCGTCAGCGTCGTTTCATGTGAAACAGTTGCGCCCCGTATCGCGTCATTTTGTTGTAAAAAATTAGCCTGCGTTCCTGATGCTGTTGAGGCGGGCCAGCCGCTCCTTTTTGGCCTCAACGCTGCTGCTCGCGTTTCTGTGGGCTGCGACCGCCTGCCGGAACTGATCGCTGGCCGGGTCGTCCGCGTAGGTCACGATGTCCTGCGCCGCTGCATCCCGCCGCTGCTCCGCCGCCGCGAGGTCTTCCTCTGCCAGCCGGATAAGGTGTACGAGGTCGGTCTCCGTGACCTGCCGGGCCTCCGCCTCCTCGTTCTCCTGCTGGAGCCTGTCGATGGTCTCCTTCATGGAGCGCTCATGGGCTTTCAGCTCCTCGACCTCCTGCCGGGCCGTGTCGAGCTTCGCCTCCAAGCTCTTGCAGCGCCGCTTGTAGCTGTCGCCGAAGTCGTTCTCAATGTTGTTCTCCGCGTCCTCGAAGCACCCATCAAACGCGGTGGCAAGGTAGCTCTGCGGCCCCAGCTCCTCGACCATCTTCCTGATGGCCGCCAGCGTGTCCCGCTCCTGCTGCTTGGTGGCGATTGCGTTCTCGCGGTACAACTCAATGCTGGTGATGTCGAGCTTGATTCCCTTGTGCGCGGAGAGGAAGAACTTCTTGGCAGCGGCCTCGGTGCGCTCTGTGACGAGCTGGTAGCCCTCGCTCTCGCCAGTGTAGGTGATTTTGTACTCGTTCATGTTGTACCTCCTATGTCGTGACCCGTATCGGGTAATTCGTTGTGTCCTGTCCTTGACTGTGCCCTTATTATAGTCCCTATTTGGGACATTGTCAACCATTTTTCAGAAATTTTGCCACGAAACGGGACATTTGTTGACTGCGCTGTATTTCCAGCGCCGCATTTGTTGACTTTGCCCCATTTCGGGGCAAAAAAATAAAGCCCCTCCCCCGGATGTCTCCGAGAGAGGGGCTGTCTGCTGTGGTGTTATTCGTTCTGCTGCTCCGGCGCGGGGGCCTGCCCGGTGGCGGGCTGATTGATGGCTACCTGCGTGACGGCTGCCGCCGTCGCTGCGGCGCAGGTCGCGGCAATAGCCTTGGTGTCCGGCACGGCGCTCTCCAACACAGGGAGCGCCAGCGTTGCGGGTTCCTCCTTTTTCTGCTTGCGCACCTCCGCCTCGATGCGGTTGGCGAGATACTTCTCCAAGTCGCCGTAGGCGGATTTGATAAAGGCATTGGCCGCCGGGCTGATGGAGGCGATACAGGCGGTGAGCGCCCGCTTTGCGGCCTCTGCCTGTGCCTCCGCCGTGAAGCTCCCAGCCTTTTTCAGTGCGTCAACGTAGGTCTGGCTGGTGGCCTCCACCGCGTCGGAGATCGCGTCGGTGATCTCCTTGAGGTAGCCCTGTACCTTGATGTCGTCGGTGCTCGCCTGCGCCCGCTTCCCGGCCTGTCGGATGTAGCCGACGGCGTAGGCTGTGAGCACCGGGACGGCTGCGGAAACTACCGCGAGCAGAAGCGTAGAGAAAAATTCTTTCATGGTGTCCTCCTTTTAGTCCGGGAGCCTCAAGACCTGCCCGGCGTGGATGGTATCGCCGGAAAGCCCGTTGAGGCTCTTGATTTCCGTGTAGCGGCTCCCGTTGCCGAGCAGCTTGGCAGCGATAGCCCAAAGGCTGTCGCCCTTGCGGACGGTGTACGTCCGGGCCGCGCTCGCTGTGGTGCTGCCGATGTCCGCAGCGTCCACCCATCCGTAAACGCTGCTGCCGCCTCCGCTCTCCGCGATAAGGTGGTAGGGGTGCTTCGCGCCCTTGGCGGTCGCTGTGATCTTGGCCCGGCCCGGCTTGCAGCTCTTGGGCGCGGTGGCGTTGCTGCTGGCGTAGTGCGCGGTGCCCGTGAAGTTCACCACGTCGCCCACAGAAAGGCCCGTGGAGGGCGCTGTGGTGCCCGTAGAGGCCCCTGTGCCCGTCCCGGTGTCCTTGGCCTTGCTCGCGTACTTGGGTACGCCGTAGCCCCTGATATAGCGCCCGTTGACCTTGATGGTGCGCCGCCCGACGGCGTTGCTCATGTTGCCCTCGATGATGGTGATGGAGCTGCCGCCGACCTTCTCGACGATGCCGACATGATCGGGTGCCCCGGTGTTGTCCGTGGTGGCGTAGCTCGCGCCGTCCTGCCAGTCGTAGAAGATGTAGTCGCCGGGGGACGGCACATAAGCGTCGTTCTCCTGCCAGCTCCCCAGCTTCTTGAAAAGCTCGACGTGTTTCCCGCAGCCGCACTCGGTCGGGATGATGTCGGTCAGCCCGGCCTTGATAGCGACCGCGCTGGCGAAGGTGCTGCACCATGCGTCGGTGTACTTCACGGGGTAGCCCCGCGCCAGCGGCTTGTGGCTGTTGTAGAGGTCGATGATGGGCTTATGGGTGCCGTTGCTCTCCTTGCAGCCGAGCCACCCCTGCGCGATACTGACAACCTTGCTTCTCAATTCCTGTTCAGTCATAGATTTTCTCCTTCCTGCTGGCCCTCCTCCGGCGGCTCCGGCGCGGTGGTGCTGTCGGCGCTGGTGGCCGCCGCCCTGTCGGGCCAGCGGTTGTTTTTGCTCAAGTTCTCGACAACGGACTTAAATGCGTAGACGGCAACCGGGACGATGATCTCGACGAGCGCAACCTTTGACAGCTCCTCCGCGATCTGCGGCTTGTCGAGCGCGGCAAGTATGTAGCTGCACCACACCCACGCAAAACCGTTGAGGACGCAGACCCATAGGATGCGCTTCATCGTCTCCGTTTGAGGCCTGTCCAGCCCGGCCCGAAGCTCCCGCACCCTCCGGCGCAGAGCGCGAATGGTGCGCAGGCTCGAAATATAGCCGAGGGCCGCCCCAAAGAGAAGGGCGGCCCCGGCGATAATCGCATTCTTCATAGCGTCACCTACATTCCGAGCTGAGTAAAGACGAAGCCTATAACAATGCCGAGAATGGCCGTGACAATATAGCCAACGACTTTCCTCCACATTTCTCCGTCCCGCCCCTCAAGGGTCGTCAGGCGCGTTCCCTGCTGCTCCTGCACTTTTACCATGCCCTCCATGTTGGTCGCCAGCTTCTCCACGGAGGTAGCCAGCGCCGACATTTCACGCACACTTTCTTCGAGCAGGTCAAGCCGCTTGTTCTGGCGAGCGTCTTCGTCCTTGAGGCGCTGGTTTTCGCTCTCCATGCGCCTCGCAAACTCCTCATGTTCCGCTCTTGAAATGGGTGTGTCCATAGTGTCCTCCTTTCCCGGCTATGCCGTAGTAAAAAAGAGGGGCGCGGCTGCGCCCCTCTCCTCTATGCGTCCCAGTCGCCGACCAGCTCGCGAAGGCGGTTCCGCTGGGCCAGAGCTTCCTCCTCCCTGACCTGCTCCCCGAACTGCTCGATGATGTACTGCTGGGCCTTGATGATCTCTGCCTGTCTGATACAGATGTCGGTCAATTCGGCAATAAGCTCGATGTTGCTCATTACGCCTCGTAGACCTCCTCGGTGATCTTCTCGTACTTCTCCGCCGTGATGGTGCCGCTCTCCACCCGGCCCCGCAGCACGTCCTTGACGGCGTTCTTGCGGGAGGGAGTGACCTCCGCCCACGTCTTAGTCCCGGCTACCAGCCGATTCGCCCAAATCTCGTTCATCAGTTTTCACCTCCCCCGTTGATAGCGCTGTCCAGCTCGCAAAGCGCCTCCTCCACGGCGGTCAGCCGTTCCTCGGTGGCTGCGTCCTGCTCGCACAGAGCCTCCTCAAGCTGCACCACGGCGGCCCCGGTGGTCTCCTCGTTCTCCACAATCCGCGCCCGGTTGTGGAAAACGTACTCCGACACATCGTCCTCCCTGACGACCGCCTCCGGCGCGTCGGGGATGGCGCTGCCGCCGTTGATGTTGTAGAGGTCGCCGTTGACGGAAATGGCAATAGCCTCCTCCGGCGCGGCCTCCACATAGGCCCCGCTGTCCGGGTTGAGCCGGACATACCGGGGCTTGTCGCAGAGCGCCAGCAGCGCTCCGCCGCTCAAGATTGCATACATACGTTACCTCCTGACTTTGATTTTCAATGCGTCCGCAAGCTGCCGAAGATCCTCCGGCTGCGCCGCAAAGAAGTCGTTGTTGAAAAGAATGGTGTCCACGTCCTGTCGGAGCCAGTGGCTCCACGAGCTTTCCAGCATTTCTACCTCTGCCTCGGAAAAGCGGTGGACGCTCTTATCCGCCCACTCCATCTCCCGGTGGCTGTAGGCGATAGCGTGGGTGAGCGCCCCGCGCTCAAGCCCCCGCCCGTCGTCGTTGACGGCGAAATACTCTTTGGCCGTCTCGCTGGTGGTGAAGCAAATCCCCCGGCCCTCCGGGGTGGCGATAAAATCGCCGATGGTCTCGTACTCTGTGCCGTAGCGCACATTCATAGGCTTGCCGCCTGCGTCAAGCCCCCTGTACCTGTGGTGTGCCACGAATTTCATGCTGCCATTTCCTCCTCACTGACGGCCCCGTGCCGCCGATATATCCAGCCCGTCTCTATCTTGGTGGCTTTCATGGTGCATTTGAAGCGCTTTTTCCGCACCGCAAGCTCCGGGGCGAATAGCGTGGTGAAGCGTTCGTCCATGGCCCGGAGTGTGTCGTAGCTGTTGCAGCGCTTGGCGTGTGCCCTCCATGATTGGTAGGACTGAAAGATGTCCTCCGGGGCGAGCCTGCCCTCGTCCGCCCAGCGGCGGAAAATGTCGAGCTTCCGGCGCATACCCCTGATGCTCTTGCGGCTCAATTTCATCGTCACCCTGCCGCCCTCCTCAAGCCTCACCCTCATTTTCAGAAAGGCAAAGCTGTGGTGCTTAAACGGGGTGATGATGTTCTTCTTGTCGCTCATGGAGATACCTCGCTCCTCCGCGAGCTGGTAGAGGCACCTCTTGATGTCTTCCAGCTCCTTCAAGGAATGGCTTATCACATACCCGTCGTCGTTGTACCGCCCGTAGCCGTGGATGCCGCGCACGTCTTTGACGTAGTGGTCTATCGGACTGGCGTAGTCGAGGGCTATGACCTGGGATATTTCGCTCCCCAGCCCGATACCGTGTTTACGCTCCGCCGCCCTGTCTGCGGTCTTGAGCTTCTGAAAGTCGTCCACAAACTCGCAAAACAGGTCGTAGAGGCGGTCGTCCATGATCTTCTCCCGCGCCCGCGCCTTTATCCCGTCGTGAGGAATGCTGGCGAAGTAGCTCTTGAAGTCGAATTGATAGATACCGCCCTCGGTGCCGTACCTGCGGTAGTGATCGCGCAGGTGCTTCTTGAGCCGCTTGAGCTGGAAGTCCATGCCCTTGTCCTTGAGGCTCGCGCTGTTGTCGTAAATGAAGCTGCGCGAGTATGCCGGGATTAAGAGGTTCTTGCATAGGCATTTCTGCGCCGCCCGCTCTTGGATGGGCAGCGCGTCAATGTCGCGCTCCTTCCCGTGCTCCACCGTCGTAAAACTCTGGGAGCCGTGGAAAATCCGGGTGCCGTTGTGCAGGTCGTTGTAGGTCTTGAGGCTTTCAGTCAGCAGCTTGTTCTCGAAGTTGATCGTCGAGGTCTTCCACCTCGCGCCGTTGCAGCAGGTCTTCCCCGCCCGGCAAAGGTTTCCGAACGACATCACCTCGTCGAAGCTCGCGCTCCCGGCCTCCCGCGCTTTCTGCTCGCGCCGGGCCTTTCGCCGCTGGTATCTGGCCTCCCGTCTTTCGCTACTGTTCAAAACGTATCGTCTCCTGCCGCTGATGCAAAATCCCCCGCGTACAGCGGCCCATCCTGCGGGTGGTTTGCGGGGTGCATCACTTCCCGCACCTGTCCCGCCCTCCGGGTCGGTTTTTGGTGATAGCTGCGTAACGGCGGCTCATGTAACGAAAGAGGCGGCTCCCGGTGGCGCTGCGCTGGTTCCGGGTGCCTGCCCGACAAACTCTCTCGCCATGCAAGAAGCGTCCGGGCAACCGTATCGCGGGGCAATTTGAGGAATGAAGCCCGTCTCCGGGCCAGTCTCCAAGGTGCAAGCTCTCCTTTAAGGTTTTGGGGCGCTGCTTCGCATAATCGCTACTTGTTCTGGCCCACATAGTTATACTTAAAGCCCGGCGCGAAGCCATTCGAGTTGTAGGCGTTGTTGTTGTTCGCGCTGCCGCTCGTGTTGACATTGCAGAAGTTGTTCGTGTTGCCCGCATTGACCGAGCGGAGCCACCAGTTGCAGGCGGGGCCGTCAGAGCTTGCCCTAATACCGTTTAGCCGGGCTTTTTGCCACCCTGCTGCTTGCGGTAGGTATTCCACCGCTTTTTGTCGCTGTCGAGTACGCCACGGAGCCGGGAGAGCGCGGTGTTGGCGAGGGTCGTCCACGTCTGGAAAGCCGCGTCATACTGCTGCTTGCTGTCGAAGAAGTTGTTGCCCTCGTCCACCAGCTCGTAGCAGAATGTGATCTCGCCGCAAATCGCGTCGGCGCTGCTGGTAGCTATCATCAGATAGCGGTGCCGCAGGTCGTAGTCGTGCTCGCTCAAATCCTTGTGGACAAATATGGCGTTGCCTTTGAGCGCGTTGATGTAGATTTCCCGCGCCAGCTCGCACAGGCAGTTGGTGGTGTCCCGGTAGCTTTTGGGGAATCGCCGCACAATGCGGACGGTGAATTTCCGCAGCTCCCTCGCGTCCGCCACAAATTGCGCCGCCGCGTCCTTCCTGCGGGATTTGTAGACCGACATTTCGCTCCCTCGTTTCCTTGGCATTTGTCGGGGGGCGCGGCGGGGCTTGCGCCCCTGCCGCTTGCTGCTCCCCCTGTTTGGTTGATTTTGGATTAGGCCACCTTAAAGCCCGGCGCGAAGCCATACGAGTAGTAGGCGTTGATGTCGTCCGCGCCGCCGCCCGCGTTGACAATGCAGAAGACGTTCGTGCTGCCCGCATAGACCGAGCGGAGCCACCAGGGGCAGGCGGAAGTCGTCGCGCTGTGCTGGTACTTGACCTTGCTGTTGCCGTTCTTGTAGTAGTCGTACTGCTTCTGGTAGTTCTGCTCTGCGGTGTTGGCGTAAGAACGGGTGCCATGCACCTCAAATTCAGAGAGCAGCCAGATTTTGTCCGACGTGGCCGTGACATTGCTGGCCGGGTTGCTGGTGCCGCCCGTGTTGTCGCTGTACTTGGTGCAGGCCACAATCACGTTCTGCCACGCCGTCGGCAGGGCGGAGAGGAACGCCGGGCAGATGGTCTTCCGCATATAGCTGTTGTTCCATCCGCCGCTGTTAGTATTGCTGGTGTTCATGCAGAAGCCCGTCCCGGTGCTGCCGTAGCTCTGGACGAAAGCAATGTCAGTGCCGTTGCTCGTCTTGCCGAACTGGAAATGGATGCTGTTGCCTCCCTCTACGCTGCTGTTGTGGTTGAAGCCGAGGATAAAGGCGTAGACGGTGCTGTTGTAGGAGAGGCCGCCGAAGGAGCCGTTGACCGCAATCCCCATCTTGTCGCCCACGCTCCAATAGTTGGAGGCTGTGCCAGCCTTGGCCGCCGCCTGAATGGTCTCCGGGGTGTTGTCGGCGAGCGAGGTGCTGGGCATGGTGACGGTGACGGCGCAGGTCTTGGAGGCCGGGGCCGTGTGGTTCGTGCCTGCGGCCACATTGATGGTGATGGTGACGTTGCCCTTGGCCTTGGCCGTCACCGTGACGGTGGTGCCGCTGACGCTGACCGTGGCGATACTGGTATTGGAGCTGCTGGCGGTGATCGCGCCGTCGCCTGCGCGGGTGACGGCGATAGTGCCCGTGAGGGCAGAGACGTTGAGGATCATAGAGGTCTTGTTGAGGCTCAAACTGCCTGCGGCCTTGCCAATGCTCCAAGAGACCGTTTTCGCAGTGGTGGTGCCGTCCGGCCACTGGTAGTTGGCCCCCGGCGTGAAGCTGGCGCTGTAGTTTCCGGCGTTGGTCGCCTTATTGGTGCCGCCGACGGTCATTTTGCTGCTGTCGTAGCCGTTGAACTGCGCGGCCTGTTCGCTGCCCGTGTACGTCTGGCCGCCCTTCGCAGTAGGAACGCTGACGACCGCCCGGCTGATCGTCCACGAGATCGTCTTGGCCGTGGTGGTGCCGTCCGGCCACTTGAAGCCCTCTTTCGGGGTCACGGTGGCGTTGTATGTCCCAACGTTCGTCCCGCTGGTAGTGCCCCCAAGCGTGACCTTTGAGGTGTCCAGCCCGTTCCATGTGGGGCTTTGCGCCGCCCCGGTGTAGTAGAGAGTGCCGTTCTGCGTCGGCACGGTGTTGATGGTGCTGTTGAGGTCTGTGACGGCCTTTGCAGCGTCCTCCGCCGCTTTCTGCGCGTTCTGCGCCGCCGTCTTTGCCGCACTTGCCTCCCGGTTCGCCGTGTTCGCGGTGTTGAGGGCGGTGGTGGCGGTCTCGCTGACCTCCGCGATAGCGGTCTCATTGGCCGTGGCCTTCTCCATGGCCGCCTCCGCCGTGGTCTTCGCGGCGTTGGCGGTGGTGTCGGCGGCATTAGCCTTTTCCAGCGCGGCGTTGGCGGTGGACTGTGCGCTGCCAGCCTTGTTATAGGCTTCCCGTGCCTTGTCCATGGCCGTCTGCGCGAGCTGTCTTGCGGCCACAAGCTCTGCTCCGGCAGAGCCGGGGGTGTTTACCTGTCCGTATGCCATCTGTTACTCCTTCCCGCTGCAAAGCCAGTATTCAGCCGCGATATTCTCATTCGGCCTGCTCGCTGACCGCAGCCTGATTTTCCCCGCGAGGGTTTCGGTCGTCGGGCACAGTCCGCAGACCGTGGCCGTGCCGATGCTGCCGGGCGAGATTGTCACGTCTACCCGGTCTTTCGCGGTAATGCCGCCCACGGCGAGGTCGTAGTAGTACGAATATTCGTGCATATCCGCCTCTCCCTCGCCGTTCTCGTCGATTTCCTCGGAGGCCCATCCCGCCGCCGGGACAGTAAACGGGACGGCATTGCTCGCGTCCTGCTTCTCGCTCAAAATTCCCTCGATTTCCTCGATGCTTCCCGCCGTAGCCTGTGCCAAAGCAGAGACGGCGGAGCCAGATTGCTCCGCCGTCTGCTTGATGGCCTTTATGTGGTTACAAAGTGCGGCAAGCCCGTTTTCGAGGGGGAGCTTGATTTTCTTCCCCATCCGGGTCTACCTCCTGTCTGTGGCGATTACTCCGCAGTCTCGCTCGCGCCCAGCAGGGCCGCAATCTCCTCAGCGGTGTAGTCGCTGATGTCGCTGGCGTGGATAACAACGTCCTCCACGCCGTCCACCATGACCTTCTCCACAAAGTCGCTGGGCTTCTTGCCGCTGTCGGTCAGATTGCCGTTCTCGTCCAGCCCGGCGAAGTTGCCAGCGGTGGCCTCGGCCACCTTGTCGGCCTTGCCGGACAGGTCAACAGCAGCGGGCGCGGGGACGTAAAGGCCGTCGGCCTTGAGCTGGAGCTGGTTGCCCGCCTCGGCGGAAATGTTGACCTTGACCTCCACCTCGTAGCCGGAGATTTCGATGGTGGTGGAAGCGTCCTTGCCCTCGGTCTTGGCCTTGTAGGTGTCCACCAGCTTCGCCATGTTGAGGAAGGAGTAGCTGACGGTGTCGCCCTCGCCCTTGACGGCCAGCACCATCACGGGCTTGTTGGTGAGGTTGGGGTCGGTCGCGCCGGGGTAGGTCTCGGTGGAGAAGGTGAACTTGTCCACGAAAGCGGTCTTGGCCTGATCGAGCACCATGTCCACGGGGAAGTCCATGGTGAAGACGGGGGTGCCGGACTTGTCGGCGCTGGTGTAGAAGTTGACGGTGTTGCCGTCCACCTTGCCGGACTTGAACGCGAGCGCGTTCTGCGCCTCCGCCGCAGCGAGGCGGGTGTCGGTGGCCGCGAAGCGCTTCTTCAGCTCGGCAGCCAGATTCTCGATGGTGGTCTTGGTGGTGAGGTTCTTCTTGGTACTCATTTTGGATTCCTCCTGTAAAAAATTTATTTTGCTTCACCCTCGTTGAGGATGTTAGCAACAGATTCAGCGACCTCGCCCTCGTCAACGAGGTCTTCGTCGGTCACGACCTTGTCGGCGTTGACCGAAAGAGTGCCGTCCGGCCCCACGTTGAGGCCGTCGCCCACCTTCACGCCGCCCAGCCGGGTCGCCGTGGCCGCAGGCAGGGAATATCCCGCGCCAGAGACAACCCCTCCGCTGATCGCGCCGGACGTGGCGCAAAGCAGCGTCAGCGTGGCGGTCATATCAGCCGTGGGCGCGGACTTTGCATAGAGCCGCAAGGCCCCGTCCATCGTCCGGGCCGTGGTGGAAAGCTCGCAGCCCTTGGCTGTTTCAAGGTGCGCGGGGTGGACGCTCAAGAACGGCTGCATAGCCTCCGTAACGTCCTTGATGGGAATATCCACCCGGAGGCCAAAGCCGTCCTCCATGTCCGGCTCCTCCGCCTCCCCGTCTCCCTCGCCGATGTGCCCGGTGCCGTCCGTCCACCCGTCCTTCGGGATGGTGATTTCCAGCACGGCGGTCGCGTCGGCGATAAGCTGCTTGACTGCAGCGTAGGTGGCGATAGCGTCCGGGTCGATGTTGGCCGATACTGCGTCCACGGCCCCGACCGCCGCGATAAGGTCGAACGTCGCCAGCTTCCCGACGGCGCTGCTGGCCGGGCGAATCCATTCCAGCCCGTCTTCCAGCTTGAGGTAGGTATAGGGCACCTCGCCCAGGTCAGGGTCTTCCGCATAGAGCAGGATTCCCATGGCATAGAAGCCCGTCTCCACATCGTCGCTCTTGATCTGCACCGTAACCTGACACTCGCCGTCCACCGGGTTCGTGACTGCGGCGATTTTCGCGTCCATCACATAGTCCGGCGGCTCGGTGAGGCTTTTGGGGGAAACGTCCTCCGGGATAATCCCCTGCCCGACCGCTGCCCGTGTGTAGTTCATCTTGCACCGTCCGGCCAGCACCTTGGCTATCAGGGCAGGCCCCGGCAAGCACTGGTAGCTGCCGTCTTCAAATTTAGACATCTTCGTACCTCCTAATCAATTCGTTTTGATTTGATATGCGTATGACAGAAAAGCCCTCCTGCGGCCTTTTCCCGGCTCATAGAGGCCCCTCTGACCTCCGGGGTGTCCGTGGTTATACCAGGCCTGTCAAAGGCACCCTGCGCCACGCTGACGGGCTTGTGGGCGGTTCTCTGCACCTGCGGCGTATCTCCTGCCATATCAGAGGTGTTTGTACCGCCCTGCCAGACCTTGTAGCGCGTCCGTAACGTCTGCTCCGGCGTGGGGGTATCTCCCGCCAGCTTGGAGCCGACTTCCCCGCTGTGGGAAAACGGGAGGGCCGTTCTGACGGTCTCCGATGGCGTGGGAGGTATGCCGTCGAGCCACGGCGCGGCTGCTGCGGCCTGCGAGATTGGCAGCGGCATGGTGTCGGTGATGTGCCCCTGCGTGACAGGCTCGAAAAGGAAGTAGCTTCCCACGGCTCCGCCCTGCGCGAACGGGATGGTCTGGCGGTACTGCTTGCGGATGTGGATATAGATTTTCAGCGTGAGGTGCGCGGGGATTCGCCGCAAGAGCGTTTCAAGCAGGTTCTCCTCTCCGGGTATCTCGCCCTCCACGACGACGGTGATCGTCCCGCGCATGAAGTCGAAGTCCACATGGCCCGGCGTGTACTGCCCGATGATTCCCCGTATCTCCGGCTCCCCGATATGGCCGAGGCCGATGATGTACCCGATAACCACGCGCTTCCTCTGGTCGAGCGTGAGCTTGCCCTTGTAGGTGATCTTGAGGGCCTTTTCCCACATTCGTATCGTTGCGTCGTCCGCCGTGAGAATAAAGTTAAAATCGACCACATTCTCTACGCCGCCGCAAACGCCGTCCAATAGGCGGCCCTGCGCCCGGAGGATGGCCCGCATTTCAAACACGTCAAGGTAGAAAAGCGGCATGGCCGCGCAAAGCTCTTGGAAGTTGTTCGGGTATGGAGGGTTAAGATAGGACATTGACGCTCACCTCCCCCAGCACAGGCACCTCGTCCGCCGCCAGCCGGATATTGCCCTCCTCCCCGTTTATGGTGAGGTCGGCATAGTCAACGAGGTATGTGGTGAGGCCCGCGAGGATAGCGCCGACGGCGCTGATACGGACGATGATCGTGGTGCCGTCCGCTGCGTCCAGCACGAGGCCCTTGAGGTATGCTGTGATGGCCTCTGTGACGGCCTGCTGCACGTTCTCCGCCGTTTGGCTGGCCGAAAGCTCCGCCGTGAAGGAGAGGTTGACGCGGAGGGCTGTGGCCGCAACTGCGGTAAAGTGCGCACCGATGTTCGCCTGCCCGTTGCCTCTGCCGTCGCCGAAGACGTAGGTTTTCCCGTCCACCTCAACGGTCATGCCCTCGTCTGCCGGGTCAATGTACCGCTGCGTCTCCTCCACCACGCTATCCGCCACGGGGAGGCCGTCGGGACTGATAAGCACCGCCTTGACGGTGTTCTGCCCGTACCAGAGGGGGAAAATGATGGCCCGGCCCACGCCGTCGATGCTCTCGCACCACGTTTTGTAGTGCTGTCGGTTGCCGTTCTCCGCCGGGCCTGCTATCTTCTCGAAAATGCGGGCGCGGAGGTGTTCGTCGTCCTCTGTGTCGGTGCCGTAGCCCTCCCCGTAGATCGGGCCGAAGCTGGCCGAGGTCATGCCTTGAACTGTGTCGCAGGGGACGGCAATATCCCCGTTCTGGATGTAGTTGCATTCCGTCCCCGGTGTCTCCGCCTCAAGGTAGAGGCTCCCGTCCTCGTCCTCGCAGAGGGTGAAGTAGTAACCGCTGTCATTGTGGAAAAACCGCCAGCCGACCGCCGGGCGGGTGCCCGTGTAGACAAAGAGGTACTTTGCGCTGGTGGCTGCGTTCCGGCTCATGCCGTACTCCGCCGCCCGCAGGTCGAGGTATTCGTCGTGGGCTGTGACGATAAAGACCGTCTCAAATACCCGGTCGAGGTCGGTGTAGAGCTTGGCTATCTTATTGACCGTCGCCGATACTGCGTCGAAGAAGATGCTGCCCTGCCGGGTGTCGATGCCCTCCGGGGCCATGGCAAGAACTTCTTCCATCAGCTTTTTTTCGGTTCTGTCCTCAAACATCAAATCACCTCCTTCACCTGTACTGTGCCGTAAATGGTGTCCGCGTCGAAGGAAACGAAAACCGCGTCCCCGTCGTCTCCTACGGCCTCAAAGAGGTCGGGGAATAGCTGCGCCTTGTCCTCCGGCGTGAACGCGAAGACGAAGTTGTAGACGAGCGTGATGCGCCTGTCCGGGCGCAGCGCGTCCCTGACAAAGCCAGGGACGACCGCCTCTATGTAATCGTGAGAGGCGCGTCCTTGGCTCTGAATAACCGCCGCTTCTATCTCGCTCCCGTACTGATTGTCGTATATCAGGCACTTCCAGCGCGGGGTGATGATCGCCTTGTGGATGGCCTGCCGGACGGCCTCTTGGCCGTCTACCATGCCGAGTATGCGCCCCTCCTCCAAGTCGAGGCGGTAGGTCTTGGAGGGCGGTTCTGCTGCTTCCTCAACCTTTGTTACGAGGAGGGGGATATATACGCTCTCCTTCACTAAATCACCTCCTGCCCGGCCACGCGGTCGAGGACATAGTAGAGCTTCCCGTGGTTGAGGGCGAGGATATGGAGCTTGTCGCCCACGCGGAGGGCGTTGTGGACGACGATGATGCCCTTGTAGAGGTTGAAGTCCTCCCCGTGGTGGACGTGCGTTCCGCCGATGGGGTCGGCGTGGGAGCCGTCGTTTTTCGTCCAGCTATCCAGTGTGCCGTCCATCTTGCGGTAGGTGGCGCGGGTCTTGTAGTCGGTGAGGTGCCACGGGACGATGGTGATGCGCTCGTTGATAATGAGCTTTTCGTCGTTGGTCATTTGGATTTTGAGCGGCCCGGTCTGAATGACCGTCCCCTCCATAAGCTCGTCGCCGTCTGGTATCATGCTTTGGAAAAGCTGCTTGAGGCTGGTTTCGTTGCCGCTGCTGTTGGTCTCCGCCACATAATCACCTCCCCTTATGCAATATCCGCCGCCCACGATAGGTCGAGCGACATGGTGTGTAGGTTATCTTTGAAGGTGTGGCTGTCTGAATCCACGTAGAGCGTCCTGTTGATGGCGATATGTGGGATAATGATAAACACCCCCACGCCTGCAATAACGTCTGGTATTCCCAGCAGGTTATTGAGGGAGAGGGTGCGCTGCGGTGTCTTCTTTTCCTGTAGCATGGACTTCGCCAGTGCGTTGATTTGAGCGCTGTTGAGGGATTCGTCCGGGGTGTCCACCTCCTGCATAATGCCGATTTTCTGCTCAAGAGCCGGGTCGCTGGCCTGCGCCAGCACCGTCCCCTCGCTGCTCAACAGCTTTATGCGGGTACGGACGTTCTCGATGGACTTGGTGTACTTGTACTTGGAGACGTTGGCCCCGGTTTCCAGTACCCATTGGAGTATGTTCTCCTGCCGCTTGCGCAGACAGAGGGAGCCTTTGTCGCTGACGACGAAAAAGCGCGTCCCCGTGTTGTCGAACTCAAGGCTCAATGCGTCCGCGATAGCGTCCCAGCCCGTGGTCTTCTTTTTGGTGAGGTCGGGGATGGTGTAGCTACAGCCCGCCACGTCCCCGGTCGGAAGCCCGAAGCGGTTGCAAACGTCCCGGAAAACTGCGTCGGCAGTCTTGCTCTCATATACGAAGGTGTCCCGGTTGTTGCTCAAGTAAATGCCGTTGTCGTATGCCTTGAGGGTGAGGGTCTTGCTTTGGCTGGCGGATTGGTTCATAAAGGTGCCGCGAAAAAGCTCCTCCCCGTCATAGCGGAAAAGGCATTGCCAGCCGTCCTCCACGTCGATACCGCTGCGCTCATGCCAGTAGCCGTCGTCGTCGAGGAGGCTGACGGAAAGGGTGCGGGCCGGGCTGCCTCTGCGCCCGGCCCATGTGATGCTTTGGACGAGCTGCGTGATGTCCAGCCCTCCGCCTCCGCCGTTCTTGTAGACCGTGAGGCTGATGCCCTGTCCCATAGCTGCTCGCCTCCTATTCTGGTATGGTTAAAACCTGTCCGGGGTATATCCTGTTCGGGTTGCTCCCTACCGTCCCCTTATTCGCGTCGTAGATTTTGGTGTAGTCCGCGCCGCTGCCGTAAAGGGACTTGGCGATATTCCATAGGCAGTCGCCCTTCTTGACCGTGTAGGTTTTCGGGGTGGTGGTGTTGTCTACGCGGGTCTCTGCGGGCTGCACTGTGGCCGTGCTGCCCGCCACCGAGACCTGCCGGACGGTGACCTCTCTGTACTCCTTGAGGGTGAGGTCATAATGGATAGTGCCTACGTCCCCGCCCTCCTCGTAGTGGTTGAATTTCTCGATTGTGCAGTATTCGTTTATCCCGGCCCCGGTTATGATGATGTGGACGGGCTTCTTGCTGTCAATCCACCCGTTTATCCGCTCCACGCATTGCTGCGGGTCGGTGAGCGGCACGTTCTCAATGCCGGGGAAATTGGTGCGCGGGAAGAAGCTGCTGAAAGAGAACTGGTAGGCCGGGCGAGACTGCTTAATGGTGATCTCGCCCAGCCCGGTCACGTCAACGGAGGTGTTCTTGCTGCCGATAGAGACGCTGAACTTTTGGGGCAGGACGGGGATTTGCAGCTTCTCTTGCTCTGCGTTCCCCGTTATCCACATCTGGTAGTTAGTGTTCATAGCTGCCATCCCCTTCCTCGAAGATTTCGTCCTTGACGAGGTTTAGCAGCGCCGGGCGGAGATTCGACACGAGGATTTCCACGATCTCCTCCTTGCTGGTTCCTCCGCCGCCGTTGACCTCGATGGGGGAGCCGCCTGCGATTTCAAGGGTGATGTGCTTGGTCTGCTCCCCTCCCCCTTCATTCCCGGATTCAGCAGCCGGGGGCGTGAGGGTGTAGCTGGTTGTGCGGTTGTCGTTGTTGGTGGTGAACGCGCCGAAGATGCGCTCCGCTTCATCTGTGGAGTATAGACCGCTGCTCGCCCTGCTGACGGCAGGCTCGCCGCCTCCCCCGTCTGAGGTAACAGCGTCAATGATGCGGTCTGTCTCGTCGGCGGGGAAAACGGTGCTGCCAGCCTTGCCGAGAATAAGCTCCGGCCCATCCTCGCCAGCGATAAAAGCGTCCTCTGCGTATGTGGTGCCGTTGGCGTGGCCTGTGACTGTGGTGACGTTCCCGCCGCTGGGGGAGCTACTTAGAGCCGCAGAAACAGCGCTGGCCGCCGATTCCGCCGCGCTGACGGCGTTAGAGGTGCCGTCCCGGATGGCCTGCGTGTATGCCTCCATCGTCTGCTTGGCTGCCGCTGCTGCGTCCGTCTCCATGTTCATATTGTCAATGGCCTCGTCCAGCCGCCCCTCGATTTCGGCCATCTTCTCGTTGAAGTCGGTCTCCATTGTGGCGACGGTGGTGGCGAACTCGTCCTTTGCGTCCTCGACCTCTTGGAAGGAGGAATTGAAGTCGTCCACGAACGCTTGTGCCTCCGCGCTGCTATCCCCCAGCGCCTCGATATTCTCGATGATCGCATTGAGGTAGCCAGCACTCTCCTCGCTGCCGTCAGACAGGGAGGCAACCAGCCCTTCATCAAGGCCGTACTCCGCCGCCTTGCGCAGGTTCTCGGAGTAGGTGTTCAGATACTCAATTTGGCTGTCAAAAGCCGCCTGCATATCCGTGATACTAAGCTCCGTCTCCGTCGCCATGGTATCGAACAGGCCGATTTGTCCGTCAATGCTGCTCCGGGCGCTCTCATAGGCTGCGTCGTAGGCTTCGCACAGCGCGTCTATATCCGCCTGTACCGAGGATAGGGCCGTGTTTACCGCGTCCTCATAGCTGACGGTGGCCTCCGCCGCCTCTGCCTCCGCCTCCGCGAGGTCTTCCCAGCCCTGCTCGATTTCCGCAATGGTCGCGTCGTTCTCGGCCATGGCTGCTTCAAGCTCCTCAAGGGCCGCTTGGTATGCCTCAAGGTCGTCCCACTCGCCGCCAGTCCAAAAGTGATCCCAGCCGCTCATGTCGTCCATGCGCTGCTGCTCAAGGTCTATAAGTTCCTTTGTTTTGTCTATTTCCGCTTGAAGGGCATCATGCTTCTTTGTTGCCTCTATCCAAGTATCCTGCGCCTGCTGTCGGCGTTGTAACTCCGCCTCCTGTTCACAGGCCCGCTTCATAGCCTCAACATAGTCCTCCGTACTCATAGAGGCGGTATTCATCTTGTCGGCAATTTCGGGGTAGGAAGCTGCGAGTTGTTTGTTGATGGCTTGCAGGGCCTCCTCCTCTGCTGCCGTTCTGTCCGCCTTAGAAGCCAGGTCGTCGTATTTCTGGATAAGAGACATGGCCCCGACTTCATTGGCATTTATATCGGCGAGGGCGCTGTTGAAGTCAGCCGATACAGAACGGACGCTCTCACAGAGCGCGTCCACCTCTGCGGTGAACTCCTCCACGGTCTGCCTGTTGGCCTCAAATGCCGCCGAGAGGTCGTCCACCTGATACTTGAGCCTGCTGGCCTCCTCGGAGGTCTCCCCGTACTGCTCACAGGCTTTCTCGTACTCCGCGTTGAGGTCTTGCAGCTCATAATACTGGGCGCGGGTTGCTGCCGTCATTCCCTCGGTCTCGCCCAAATTCTCCTCGTTCATGGCGATAAAGGCCGCGACCGCTGCGGTGAGCGCTGTAATTCCGATGGCTACCCAACCGATTGGGCCAAGAGCCGCGTTTACTGCCGTCCCGAAAGATATGATCGCCGGGATTGCTGTTTGAAGGGCAACGGAGGCGGCACCAACAGCGGCAATAGCTACCGCAACAGCACCAAGTCCAATCGTAATCGCTGTAACTGCCTTGACCACGCCGGGGTGCTCCTGCGTGAACTCCGTCATGAAATTCAGCATATCCGTCCCAAGCCCGTAGAGCTTTTCAATGAGCGGGTTGATCTGCTGGCCGATGGAGATTTGCAGGTTGGCCGCCGCGTTGGACAAGTCCTCCGCTGCGTCCGCCGTGGTGTTGTTCATGGTCTCGTAGGCCGCTGCCGTGGCCCCTGCGGAGGTCTGCATAGCGTCAAGGGTAGTGTTGAACTGCTCCGCCCCGGCGTTGTAGAGGGACAGAGCGCCGATTCCGGCCTCCGAACTGCTCCACAATTCGTTGAACGCGCCCGCGCTCCCGCCTACGCTTGTACCAAGAACGTCCATCACGTCGCCCAGCGAATAGCCCATGTCCATCAGCTCGGAGAACGAGCTGCCCGTCTCCTCCATCAGGACGGTGGAGACGGTGCTGCCGCTGTCTCCCAGCTCATTCAGCATGGACTTGAGGTACGTCCCGGCCTCCGCCGTGGCAATGCCGCCCTTGGTCAGCTCCGCGTAGGCTGCCGAAAGGTTATCCATTTCCACGCCGTAGGCCGAGGCAAGGGGGATAACTTTACCGACAGAAGCAGCCAGCTCGTCCACGGTGGTTTTGCCGAGGTTTTGGGTGGTAATGAGCATATCGGCAATGTTCTCCGCATAGCTCGCTTCCAGCCCATAGGCATTGAGGGCCGTCGTGAGTACGTCCACCGCCGTTGCGGAGCTGGTGAAACCGCCTGCGGCTAGCTTGGTCGCCGTGGCGGTAAACTCGACGGCAGATGCTGTTTCCACGCTCGCGGAGATCGCGGAGTATGTGGCCTCTGCCAGCTCGTTCACGCTGTCGCCCGTCTCCATGGAGAGGGCCATAAGGTCGCTGGAAATGGTGGAGAGGGAGACCTGCGTGGTGTCGGCGATAGTGGATATTTTCATTACGCCGAGCTGGAACTCTGCGGCTGCATCGGACGCTTCCATAAAAGCGTCTGCCAGTTGCTCTACCGTCTTGACTATCCCTAATGATGTCAGCGCAGAGGAAAGCTGTTCCAACGCCTCTGTTCCTTTTTTACCGCCGTTTTCTGCTTCATCCGCTGCCCTTTCTGTGGCATCTGCAAGCTCGTCTGTAGCATTTGCGGCCCTCCTGTTCGCCTCGTCCAGCTCCCTCGCAGCGTCCGCCGCATTTTGGGCCGCCTCCTCAAGCTCGTCGAGGTCGCCGCAACCAGAGGCGAGAAGTTGATCGTATTCATCCATGGCTTGCTGCGCCCGCTCCTGTGCTGCGGTTAGGCTGTTCATGGCCTCCTCTGCGGCCTCGCTTGCCCTTGCCAGCTCCTCTTTGGTCTCTGCGGAGACTTTATCGTTTTCGGCCAGTTCCTCCATCGTCTGCGAGGCTTTGTCCATAGCCGCCGTCAGGTCTGCTTGGGCCTGCTCCGCTTCGTCGATGGAGGTGGCTACGCCGTCTATCGTCCGTGATACCGACGCAATCCGCAACGAAACATTGACAAAGGAACTGTCAACAGCGGCACCCGCCCGCTCTATCCGCCCGGCCATTTCCTGTCCGCTTTGGGCTATTCGTTCAATGGCTGCACTCATTTCGTCCAGAACACTAAATCTTGCGGTTAAGTTTTCCAATGCTCTACCTCCTCTCTGATTTTGGCAACAAAAAAGGGCCTCGCATAGCCGCGAGGCCCTTTTCTCGTCATTCAATATTCAATTCCGGCCTTTGCCCGGTTTTTTGCGTCAAGCTCTTTTTCCCATTCGTCTCCCATTTCTTCTATAGCTTTTTG
This sequence comes from uncultured Oscillibacter sp., assembly GCF_910584465.1. Lineage (GTDB taxonomy): Bacteria > Bacillota > Clostridia > Oscillospirales > Oscillospiraceae > Oscillibacter. The sequence goes on along the minus strand of NZ_CAJUBK010000001.1, from coordinate 149,260 downwards.
TGCTAACCTTCTTCTTTCCTCTGATGATATTCCAAGGACAGAATCAAGTTTTCTCACTTCTTGTTCTCTTTCTTCCTCCCACAGTTTATCAAGTCTTTCAACCTCAAGCTCAGCTTCTCTCGCAAGAGCATCATCGTGATTTAACGAATAGAGCCGTCTAAGATGTTCCGTTATTGCCCTTTTCTTTCCTGTATCGTTTTCTGTTGCGGCCCTTTCTTTAAATAGCGCGATTAAAATATCAAGTTTATTTTCGGAATGGTGCAAATTTTGTGCGCTAATAATTTGCTCCGGCTCAAGGATATTTGTTGCTCCAAAAGCGTCAAAGTAGTATAGAAGCGCACTGTTTTCGTTTATAACCTGCTCACCAGAGACGGTTAATACGAACCTTTTGGGGATGTCTGCGTTTTCAAGTTCGCTTGCAGAATAGCTTTGAAGAATGCGCTGAACAAGGTCTACTTTTTTCCCTCCCGCTTTCAGCCCTTTGTCTTTCAGTAATTTGCGGATTATGCTAATGTCAGAGCAGGAAAGGCTCTGTGTTTTGGTGCCTATTATAAGATAGCCACAGGATGTCAGCTTTTCAACTACACCTCCGTTTGTTTTGATGTATGCTGTATCGTCCACTCGATGCCCGTTTGTTTTATAAAGGAATCGTATTTCCTCCGGGGTTAATTGTTGCACGGTTGGCACCTCCATAAAATTAAAATGCAATTCTATTATCCGATATCAACTATACTTTTGCAATAGTTTTTAGAGAATGTCCCGATAATCAGCAAGGTAAAGTTTCAGCCGGGTTTCTACCCCGGCTGGAACTCTTTAATCGTCGTGTCCCTCCTCGGAATCTTCGTCCTCCTCTTTCATCATGCTTTGCAACAGCTCCTCAAGCTCTTTCTGCGCGGCCTCCGCGCAGGCGGGGGAGCAATATACCCCCCCCCCGCGCTGCCGAAGAACGAATACTTTTTGCCGCACACCGGGCAAATCATAGCGTACCTCTGGCTACTGCCAGCCCGCCGTTGAAGCCCTGCGCCTCGTATGCTCTTGCGAGGGCACCGATAATCGTGTCTACGCTGTCGGCCAACTCCGTGTTGTAGGCCGCGATTTTGTCGTAAATCTTCCGGGCGTTTTCCTCCGCTGTGGTAACTTCCGAGATTTGAGGAATCCGCTCCTCGTAGAAATCAAAAATTGCCCTAAAATCCATTATATAGCTCTCCTTTTCTGTTGACGTACCACAGAAAGCCTGATATAATGGATTTATCAAGCCCTTTGCGGTTTGGTTGAGTAAGGGTTTCGCTTTTCTCGTGGTGGAGGGGGCGAAACTCTTATTTTTCTTGTGCCAAAAGCAGATGGATTCCTTTCCGAATTGCTTCTCCTTTTGACATATCATGCTGAATGCAATATGCCAAAAGATTCTTGTCCGTCTCCGGGTCAAGGCGGATGGTAAGGTTAATTCCTTTGGGATTATCTACTTTTGGACGACCTGTGCGTGGGCTCATTTCATCACCTCACTTTTTGCCTTGCATTTATTATATTTTGTGAAAGGCAAAAAGTCAAGTTTTTTTCTAACCTATTTTTTTATCCGTATCGTGTCACGCCGGATGGGGTTGCGGCAATCTTTTAAGCCGCGAGTATCCTCTGCGTGTTGTTCTGCTGGATGAACGTCTTTATCTGATGATAATCCCACCCGCAGTCTACAAGCCCGCTGACAAGGCACTCCATTGACTGCACTGCCCGCATCTCCTCCTGTGTGAAGCAGTCCCGCAAATTTTCCTTCTTGCTTATGCCGAACTTTTCCCGAAGCTGGTTAGCATTCATATCAAACAGAGCTTTGTAGATGCAGTTGGTATAGGTCGAGTACGCATGACCGTGCATTCTGGCATCCTCGTTGGACTGCTGGAGGGCTTTCGTCAGCGCTTGCCGGACGGCGATACCCTTTTCCCGCTCAATCAGTTTTCCTCTCAGCGCCGCCTCCATGGCGTTGAACTGCTTGATGTACGCCTCTTTGAACTTCATGGCCAGTTCGCCAGTATATCCCATCACCAGGAGGGTGAAGCCGTCGCGGGTCATGACAATAGCTTCCTGCTGCCGGTTCATGCTGTCTGTGTAGGAGATCGGCCCAAAATTGGACTGATTAAACCCTGCACTACACCCCAATTCCCGAATGTCGCGCAGAACGTGCTTGTGTTCCTTCCCGAATGTCTCCGCCACGTCCAGGCTGGTGCAGATGGCCCGTTCCTCGTGTCCAAACTTCTTGATTTCTACCAACACATATATCAATCCTTTCTGCTGATTTTGTGCCTGTCATTTTCTCTTGATGCGAATTGTGTCATGCCTGACCGGGTTGGAATCCTCCACTAATTCGGAGGCGATATAAAAGAGCTGTAGCGGCCTTGGCATAGCATAGAACTCCTCCGGGCGGAGGTTGTGCCTCTGCCAGAGGACGCTACACCAATAGGCTGTTCCGCCCCGGTCAGTTATGAGTTTTTTGCAGCTTCGATGTCCTCGTCGTCACTGACCGGGGCCGCCAGCCCGAGGGCCTGCATCACCATCCGGGAGACGTGCTGGTACTCGTCGGCTTTGGGGAACACCTTGAGCGGCATTTCGGTGATGTCCACGCAGCCATAGTATTCCATCAGCTCCTTGTCCCGGAGGTCGGGGAACTGCAAAGCCTCGACGATGATGTGCCGGGAGGCTCTGCCGGGGTCTTTCTCAACCTTCCAGACCACCTCACCGTTGGCAATCAGGGGGTTCCCCTTCTTGTCGGTCGCCATGACCTTGGTGCGGTACATATCGTTGATTTTGGTGATCTCCCCCTGCGAAAGCACCTTGATTTCCAGCGGGAGGACGTTGCCATCCTCGTCCCTGATGGTGTCCGGGCCGGGGACGGTGACAACCTCCGGCTCCTTGCTGCGCATGAAATATTTGAGGTCTTTCTTCGTTGCCATAATGATCGCTCCCTTCAAATAATGCAGGCCCCGCCCGGAGGGGGCGGGGCTGCTGCTTAAACGATGTCCTTGATGTTGAACGCGATAACATCGTCAACGACGTTGCCGCCGCTGTCGAGGTTAATGAGGTTGAGGTCGCCCGTAAGGACGCAGCCGACGCAGGTGATGGTCTCCGCGCCGTTGTTGGCGAAGAACTCGCTGTTCTCGTCGTTCATAATCCCTTGGATGGTGAACTCCGGCGTTTCCTTGGTCTTATTGTAGTGCTTGATGGCCTCGCGGAGCCAAGGGGTGCTGCGCCTGCGGGTCATGCTGCCGGTGATCTGGCAGCCAAGCCACCGGGAGCTGGGGGTGCGCTCCCCGAGCTGCCGCCCCGTCCAGACATCCGGCGTGAACTTGATTTCCAGCTTAACGCTGTCCAGCACCTCCACGCCGTCAATGAACGCCTTGCCCTCTCTGACGGAAATGGGGTTTTTATTGTACTGCATGAGAGACATATCGCTTTACCTCCCTTCTTAGCGCGTGGTGACGGTGAAGTAGAACTTCTCCGCGCTGTCCACGGGCTGGATGCCGACATTGACGAAAACCTCGTCACCGTGGGATTCCTCCCGGTCAACGAGGAAGTCCTTGTCGTAGTCGATGCCCCGGATGGCCCCTACGCCGCCCTCGGACTTGAGGCCGTACAGCTTGAGGATGGTCTTGCCGATGCCCTCCATGGCGTTCCAACCGTCGTCGTCGTTGTCGAAGCGGTTGGGCGGGAAATTGAGCTGGACGCTCTCGCCGAAGCTGTCCATGACGCGGAGCACCCGGTTCTTGCGCCAGCTCTTGGCCTTTCTCTGCCTTGCGAAGGAAACAAGGCTGTTGATGTCGTACTCCACCACGACCTCATTGCTCTCGTTGAAGGAGAAGAAGAACTTCCCGGCCTTGATCGCGGCCACGGCCTCGGTATGGGAGAGCAGACCATAGATGTCCGCTGCGTCCTCCACGGGCTTGTAGGTGTTGCTGGTGATGCAGTCCGCCCCTGCGTCCGCCCCGGCTACCCATGCGGTCGCCATAGTCGCGTCAACAACGGTGCCGTCGCTCAAGACGTAGCCGTTGCTGACGTTGATGATGCCCTCGTAGTCCGGGGCATAGTTGGCGAGGACGGCCTTGCGGTACTTGCCGACATCCTCCCGCAGGTACTTGATCTTGCTCACCACGGCGGTCATGAGGCTGCTGTTCTCCTTGCTGTCCAGCGGGAAAGCCATCGTGTTCCAGTGAATCGCCTCCGAAGCGTCGAGGAAACTGGTGATGTCGATGGTGTTGGTGGTGCCGCTGGTGCCGCCCGCGAGACTGATCGCGGAGAAGTCAGTCAGCTCCGCCTCCGCGCTCCCCTTGAAGGTGATCCACGAGGAGCCTGCGGCAATCAGGTCGCCCACGGTGTTCAGCCCCTCGAACTCCTCCACGGCGGAGTTGTCGAGGTAGACGGTGACATCATAGCCGCCGTCCTCATTGGCAACGCAGTCGAAGCTCAAATCGTTGCCGCGCTCGCCGCCGTACATGGCGGTCGCGGAGATATTGCCCTGCATCACCGTAGCATCCTGTAGCCCCTGCTGCGCCTCCGGCGCGGTGCTGGGATAGGAAATGACGATGGCGTAGTCCTGCTCCTGCCCGTCCTTGCTGACCTTGATGGTGTCGCTGATGTCGCTGTCGCCCGGCTTCATGACGACGGCCTTGGTGTAGAGCGCGGTCTCCTTGACGCTCGCAACGTCGGTGAGCGCGGTACCTCCAATGGAGAGGGCGTAGCCGCCGCCGACGAGGGCGGTCAGGGTGTCGATGATGCCCGTGTTCTTCACAGCGGAAAGCTCGCCCGTGAGCGTGACGGTGTAGGTGTGGCCCCGTCTGTCGTAGGAAAGATTGCACCCGGTCATGTCGGGCTTCTTCCCCAGCGTGGTCTTGACCTTCGCCAGCAGGAGATCGTTGTACTCGTCCTCCTCCGGCTCCGGCAAGTCAACCGCGACATCGGCGTGTGCCCGTTCGCCCTGCGCCGGGATGTAGAGGATGATGGTCTTGGCGCTTTTCAGCGCCTCCTTCACCAGCAGCAGCGGAGGCTCATAAACGCTGTAGCCCAGCTTGGCGTACTGCGCGTCGGGAGAGCTGTTCTCGATGGTGATGAACTCCTTGGCAGGCCCGTAGTTGTGGCCCAGCAGAGGCATAATGACGGTGCCGCGCTCGGCGATACCGATGATGTTCTGCTCGGTGGTCTGCCAGTTGATATAAGTACCGGGCCGCTCTTTCAGAGAGAGTTTGCTCCACGTTCCTCCTGCCATAACTTAGCCCTCCTTCCTCCGGCCCAGCGAGACAGGGGTGTTAAGCCACTTGTCGATGTGAGCCTGCATTTCCTCCACGGTGAACTTGCTGCCCGCCGGGATGCCGACGGTGGCCCCGTCAAAGGTGCTGGGAGTTACCCCGAACAGGTTGACGCAGCCCCGGCGCAGCTTCTCGATGGGGATTTTGCGCCCCTCCGCCGTTTTCTCGGCAGGGGGCGCAGCCTTGGTTTTATTCGACATTTGGTGAATCCTCCTTTTTGGAAAATAGAATTTGAGTGATCTTCACTTTGGGCGGCTCGTCGTCGGCGTAGCTCCTGCGGCTCGTCCACCCGATTGTGAGTTGCGCCACGCCAGTATCTCCGCGTTTGAGGCCGGGGTCTTTGAGCCGGAGTTTCTTGCCGCTCTCCGTCCCGTCCTCATTCAGCAGGGGAACATAGTTTTTCGCCCTCTTGAGCGCGGTGAGCACCTTGCGGGCGATTCCGTGGGCCTCCTCTGTCGTGTCCGCAAAGACATTGATGTACCATGCGTACTCCGAAGCATAGGTGCCGAGGGTGTCGCCGCCCGTGTCGATCTCCGGCTGCGGGAAGTACATGGCCGGGCGCTTGAAGTCCTCCGGCACATCCCAGTAGTACGGGTGCGGGTCTCCCGCCTTGTGGAGGGCAAACGCCATAACGCTCGCTACCTCCTGCTCCAATTCGATTTCTGCTGCCACGGCCTACACCCCCTCGAAATACTTTTGAAGCCACTCCCGGAGCTTGGCCTCCGCGCTGGCCTTGAAAACAGGCTCAAAGGCCCGTAGAGCGCCCTCGAAGTAGTGCGCCCCTTCTACCCAGTGCTGCTTGAGCGCCATGCCCGTCTTTGCCTCCGGGTCATAAATGAAGCGGTCGCCATCCCAGTAGCCCGGCACCCAGCGCCGGGCTACCCCTTTCGGGTTTGTCCAGTGGCCGTCATTCACAAAGGCGGCATACTCAAGGTTCGTCCCGACTTCCAGCGTGAGGCCGCCGTCTGAAAGGTTCCAGATGTTGCCGTCCGCGCCCCTCTCAAAGCTGGCGAGGAGGAGCCGGGTGTCTATAACCTTGCGCCGCACGATCTCGTCCTGCAATATCCGCAGGAACTCGGAGCCTAAAGCCTCGACGTAAAGCTCGAACTCTGCCCGGAAGTCGCCCCGCGCTGCCCGCTCCATGCGCTGGAAAAACTCTCTGAACTCGCTCATGTCGAACGTCACGGTAGACACTAAAGCGCCTCCTGCCCCTTGTTCCTCTTGATGTAGACGAAAATGTGGTGATTCCTGACATTGACGGGCTGCTCCGCCGTGTATTCCAGTTTGGTGTCGCAGTCCACGATCTTGTCGTTAATCCGCACGTCCGTCCCGATGGGGAGGGTGAGCTTTGTTTTCGCCTCCAAAAGGTTCGCCGGGGCTGTCTGCGTGACGGTGACGTTTGCGGGCTTCACGCCGAAGTGACACGCCTGCTTGCTGATGTCCGGCTTCTCCGGGTAATCAAAGGAGGGCGAGGCCGCCAGCCCAAAGCCGGGGGACTTGCCCTCCTTTTGGATATGGTAGATGTCGCAGGTGTGGTTAAGTAGGGCCTCCAAGCTCATATCCGCACCTCCTAAAGCCTGCGCATACGCATAGTGATAGTTCCGCTGGCCTGCTTGATAACAAAGTCGTCCAGCAGGGCCGCGAGGTCAAGGGCCTTTACGAAGTCCTCGAAGGTGCCCTCGCCTGCGGTGTAGGAGTAGTCGTCGAAGGTCTCCGACTTGACTGCGCCTCCGCCCGTCTTCTTGAGCTGATTGGCATAAGAGGCATACGCCTCCGCCAGCAGGATAACGGCGGTTTTGACCGGGGCCGGGATTTCGGTGTAGCCCTCGAAGCGGTTGCGCGTATAGGTGATAACATACTGCTCCGCCCGCGCTATGTCCATTTCCAGCTTCTCTTTCTTGCGCTGCTGGACGGCCTCAATATCGGTGTACGCCTTGACTTCTTTGGGAAGCACCCACGGCCTTGTAGCCATACCGCCCACCTCCTTACTCGCGCATGAGGTCGAGCATGGTGTAGCTGCCGCCGAGGGCCACGCTGATGGCCTCAAGCGCGTCCTCTCTGGTGTTGCAGCCAGTCAGGTCGATGCCCTTCTCCTCGACGAGGGCTTTCAGCTCGTCGTCGGACATTGCGGCCAGCGCCTCCGCGTCAAAGGCCGGGGCGCTGACTTCGACGGCGACGATAGCCGCGATAATGGCCGCCTTGTCCTTGAGGCCCTTGATGTCCACTCCCATTTCCCCGGCCAGCTTCTTCAGCTCCGGGATGGTCATGCTGTCAAGCTGCTCCGGGTCGAGGTGGCCCAGCAACTCCCCGGCAGGCGGGAAGACCGTTGCCTCCCCGGCCAGTTTGAAGAAGCCGGAGGCCACCGCAGCGTCGGCGGTGGCCTTGTCCTCGATATGCACGTCCGGCTGCTTTCTGGTGGCCTTGAGTGCCCCGCCCATACCGTAGTAGGAGAGGCCCTTGCAAAGTTTCAGATGATACATAGCTCTCTCCTTCTCTTACTTGAGGCCAGTGATGATGGCCGCAGCGTCCAGCTCCTCGATGATGGGGTCGAAGTCCAGGTGGACGACGTAGAAGCGCTTATCCTGCATGATGGCCTCTTTGCCCTCGGTCGTCTTGCGAATCTGCATGGAGTAGGTGTTGACGACAATGAGGTTTTTCGGGTCGGTCAGGATGATGGTGCCGTCGTCGAGGGAGGGGCACTGTACCGTGGGGATTTTGGCGGGGGAGTTGTAAATGCTCTCCGGCACCGCGCCGCCCTTGCCGATAACCTGATTCAGCAGGAACAGCTCCCACTCCTGCGCCCGGCGGGGAGACATCATCCAGCGGAGCTTGCCGTTGTTGTACTTGTTGGGAATCTGTGCCAGCGTCTTGTAGAACAGGTCAAGGCTCATAGCCGTCTCGCTGGAAGCGTCGTGGACGTGCCCGCCGTTCTTGAGCTGCTTAATCCAGCCGTCGTTGACCTTGAGGAAGTCGGTGTCGTCCTGCTCGCCGATCTCCTCAACATCGGTTCCCGTCCATGCTCCCGCCGCATGAGCGGTGGTGAAGCGGTAGAGGCCGCCGCTGTAGGTAACAAAATCCCCGGCGGCATACGTCCCGGTGGCGCTGAACGCCTCGGCATCCCCCGTGTCCTCGTCGCTGTTGAGGTACAAATCCTCAAGGTCAATGCCGAGCTGGGTCGTCATGAGGTTGGTGATGATCGCTTCGAGGTTCTGGCCCTCGATATTCTCCCGCAGCGTCTCCTCGGTGATCTCCCAAGGCAGGCGGACAGCGGTGGTGGCGTACTCGATCTGGCTGGTCTTCACGCCTGCGCGGTAGCCGTCGTCCGTGTTCTCGGTCTTCTTCCGCAGAATACGCCGGGCAATGCCGATCTTATCGACCTCGCCCGTCTTGGCGGTGCGCATTTCGTGGCGCACCAGAGGGCCGAGGTTGGTGGCCTCGAAGGTCTGCTGCAAAAACTTCCGCGCCTGCTCCGGGTTAAGCAGGCCGCCGTTGGAAAGCGAGGTCGTCTGAATGGCCGCCTTGCGGATGATGCTGCTGTTGTCGTTTCCCATGGTGTGTTATCCTCCTATTCGTTTTATTAGATAATCCCGTGGAGATAGTGCTGCTCCTCCGCAGATTTCTCCACGGTTCCGTCTCCGCCGAGGTTGCTGGGGAGGCCCCTGCTTTTCAGCACAGGCTCGACCGCCTTGGTGACGGCGGACTGAATCATGTCGGCCACCTGCTCCATGGTGAAAGTCTCCTGTTTGGGCTGCATGGCCTTCTCGATGGCGCTGGCGACCATCTTCTCGATGGCCTCCGGGGTGATCGCGGTGTCAGTGGCGGGAGCGGTGCCCTCGCCTGCGGCCTTCTCCACCGCATTCGGCGCGGTGGCCGGGGTGGTCTCCGGGGCTGCCTGCCCCTGCCCCTGCGCTGCCCCCAGTGCCTTGGTGATGGCCGCTTCCACGACCTGCTCGATTTCCTGCTTAGTCACTTCTTTGTCCTCCTTCTTGGTTTTGGTGTCGTCCGGCTTCCCCTCGGTGCCCTCCGGCTCCGGGTCGTCGAACTCCTTGAGAAACGCCGTGAGGCTGTCGCAAATGCCCGCGAGCGTTTCCCGGTTCTTGCTGCTCATTTTCTTTCCGGCCTTTTCCACGGGACGGTCTGTCGAGATAGCCTTGGTGATGCTCTGGCCGCCAGTGAGAATACTGGTAATGATCTCGCCGAAGTCCTCAAGGCACTCGCGCACCTTGCCCTCGTCCGATTCATACCGCCAGCGTCCTGTGATGGGGTCGTAGGCGTATAAAACCTCCTCAAGGGAGTTAAAAGCGTTCCAAAAGAGCGTACCCTTGCTGCGCTCCTCGTAAAGCTCTGCCATAGCCCCCTTCTCCACCACTTTGAAGCCCAACGCCTCCGCTAACTGCTTGAATAGCCCTTTCTTCCCGCTGGAATCCTGCTTTGTTACGTCGTCCAATTCTACGTCCTCCTCGCTGTAGTTTCCGATACCGCCCATGCTAAAGCCTGTGATGTCGCCTTTCTCGATGCTATCCCACACGCTCTCGTCGGTCACTTCGACGGTCATAAGCCATGTGCCCTTCTTGACCGCCTCGCCGCCGATGTCGAAGTCCGCTTTCGCAATCCACGTTTCTACGACGGTCGCGCCCTCAAGCGGCTCGAAGCTGTGCTGCAAGTCCACCTTGTCGCCGTTCTTGGCGAAGTAGTAGGCGGCCTTGGTGATCTCCGCCTCGGTCATGTAGTTGCCGTGGCTGTCCTCCGCCATCGGCTCGTACACAATCCCGGTGACGTAGTGGTTTTCTGCGTCCGCCTTGATGATTCTGCCGTAGGTGGTAAAGCTCGCCTTGCCGCCGTCGGCCTTTGTCAACAGGAATTTCCGCAGGTTGGCCGCCTTGTCCACGAGAGAGACGAATTGGATTTTCGCGTCGGTGATTTCGTATGCTTTCCGCAAGCTCGTTCTCATGCCCTGCTCACCTCCTTTCCATGTCCGGGCTTTAGGAAATATAAAAAGCAGCGTCTCCGCTGCCCTTTACCGTGTTGTGCCACAGAACGGCTCTGAACGGCCCGAAATGGCCGTTGTTTTTCTGACTGGTAAACTGTCTACATAGACGCGCCGGGGCGCTCCTGCGCCACGAGAGGAGGCAGGAGCGCTATTCCTCGTCGATTCCTGCCTTTGCCTTGTTCCTCGCGTCCAGCTCCCGCTCCCATTCGTCGTCCATTTTGTCTACGGCCTCCTGTTGGAGCCTCTGCCGCTCCTCAAGGGGGAGGCCGAGAATGTCCTCATTGACGACGGGCTGGCAGATACAGTGGCAGTTGATACGGTCCTCCGGCGGGAGGATAACGTCGCGTGGGTACATCGGCTCGTAGGTGCCGCCCTTTATCCCTGTGAGGGTGAAGGGCGCGTCTTTGGCTACGCGCTGGCCGTCCATGTCCACATGATTCTGCCGTGGCTCATTCCTGTATGCCCCGGTGTGCTTCCACGCCTTTTCCGCAACCGCCGGAGACTGCATAAATGCCTCCTGCTGCGCTACGCTGTGCGCCCCCAAAACCTCTGTGAGCGCCACCCGCCGGGCCTTGTAGTATTCGTCCCGTATGCCACTGTCGAGGATGTCGCGGGTAAAAGAGGCTATGCCTGTGCCCTTCTTGAGGCCCTTGGTGAGGATGGTCTCGATTTCCTTGTGGCTGTTGAGCTGCATGATCTCGCCGAGCTGTTCACTCCACGATTTCACCCACGCCGTCGTCCGCTTCGACACCACCTCCAATTTGAGGCTCCTGTCGGTCTGCGCGATATAGTAGCCAACGAACTCCGGCACGAACTCTGAAAGGCTTTCGGTGAAAACGGTGGCGAGCTTGGCCTTGAGGCGGTCGTTGAGCTTTACCCTCGGCCAGATGTCCGCCGCGAAGGTCTCAAGGTCTGCTGCCTTTTCTGCCTCCGCCACAAAATAGTCGGTCTCGTCCACCAGCGCCTCCGCCACGTCGTCCTCTATGCCATGCATATAGTCGATGGTCGCCTGCGGCTCCGCATAGCCCTCCACTTCCAGCGCGTCGGCGAGATCGCCGTCCGCCTTGGCGAGGTATGCGTCGATGGCCTTTATCAGGGGTTGACACGCCATGCACATAATCAGGCCCCCTTGTCCATCTTCATGAGGAGGCGCTTGACCTCCTTCATCACTGCCACCACCTCGTCGTCGTTCCGGCTGGCCGCCTTTGTGATCTGCTTTTGCAGGCTCTCGGTGAGGGTGCCAATGTCAAAGCCGCCCCCGCCGCCTCCCTGCGTCTTGCTGTAGGCCAGCGGTATTTCGCCCCACTCCTCCGGGTAGTCCTCCGCGACCTCTCCGTAGGCCTCAAAAATGATCTGCCGCGCCTTATTGGGGGTGAGGCCCCCGGCGTTGTTGCAGACGGTCAGGAGCTTGTAGAGGTCGTCCGGGTTGCTGATGTCCGGCTCAAGGAAGTAGCACTCGACGTACTTGAACTGGTACTCATTGAGGAGGCGGTTGTTGATGGCCCACGCGAGGCTCTTGCGCTCCGGCTGGAATACCTGCTGCTCTGTGACCTCCTGCGCGGTCTGCGCCGTGGCCCGGTTGAAGTCGGTCGTGTAGCCCACATAGAGGTCGGGAAGCTGGAAAGCGGACTGCACCTTTCGGCGGTTGTTGTCGAGGTAGTCTTGGAAAAGCTCGTCCTTTTGGAGTATGCTGGCGAGGTCTTTTATCTCAACATCCTGCTGCTCGTCGGTGTCGAAGTCCGTTTTCCCGTCCGGGCTTTCCATTTCGAGGAGGATAAAAGCGTGTTGCCCGGCCTCCCCCTTGATGTCGTTCATGTAGGATTGGAGCTTGGCATAGCTGTCGTCTGTGAGGGTGCCGTTCTTGAGGATAATCATCAGCGGGGTATGCCTCCCATTGATGAAGTAGTTGTTGTTCAGCCCCTCCGCTCTCCGGCTGCCGTCAACGCCGAGCACCTGCCCTATCCACCGCACCTCCCCGTATGGCTCTGTCCCGATGGCGAACTCCATAAGCTCATTTGCCTGATCGTCGAGGTCGATGGTCTGGCCCTCTTGGAGGTAGAGGCCGTCCCGCTTATCCATAATGCGCGGGTCGCCGAACTCCTTGAAGTAGACGGTCTTGCCGCCTATCTCCTGCTTGTACTTGCAGTAGCGCTTTTTCCGCTCCACCTGCTGGCCGTGGTGATAGTAGATGGAGGGGATATAGGGGTCGAGCGGTTTGGTCTTGGTGACGGAAGGGGTCTCTTTGATGAACTCGACCTGCACGACCTCTCCGGCAAGGTTGCGGATTACCTCAAGATAGGCTATGCCGTAGGTCTCCCGCGCCTCTATCACGTCCTCAAACACCTCTTTGGTGTCCTGCTCTGTGTTCAGCAGCTCGACGATCTCCTCCGCCCGCTTGAACTCCGCCGCCATTTCCGGCGTTTCCTCCACGTCCTCGACGTAGCGGATGCCGATTCCGAATCCGGCGATATTGTTCTTGTATGCCCTGATACACTGGGGGAGGATGGTGCTGTGCTTCACCATCTGCCGGAGGCCGCGCATATCGTTTGGCGGGGTTATCCAGTCCCCGGCGTTGTACGCCTCCGACGTAGTGAGCTGTACGGAGGTGTCCGCTTTCTCAATAGGCGCTGCCGTCTGCCCTTTGATAATGCGCACCTGCGCCCTTCCCTTACCCATGGCGTTTCGCCTCCTTCTTTCGTTTGGGCGGTTTTACTGGCAGACACAATAGCAAAACGCAGTCAGCCTCGTCGGGAGAGGGCTGGCCGCGCTTCTTTACTGCGTCCTTGCTTTCGATTTTGATTTTACTGGCCTCGGTGAGGCCGTACTTCCTGCCGGAGAGCTGGGCCACGAGGTCGTCGTCGTCCGGGAGTATCAGCTCCACGGGCTTTCGCAGCCCGGTCTCCTCGTCGTAGGGGGATAGGAGCTTTTTGACGACGGCCATCATGTAGGTGGTGGTGTCGTGGTAGTGCCTGTGGCGTATGCGCTCGCCGAACTTTACCGGGTAGACCTCCATCCACCAGAAGCGCTCCGGGTCGTTGCGCTTCACCTGCCGGAGGCGGTCTACCACACCGCCGCCCACGCCGCCGTCGTCCACCTTGACGGGGATGGGGTCTTGGAGCTTGTAGCGGGCTACCAGCTCCTCCCCCAGCAGGATAATGTCATCTGCGGTCTTCATGGTGTCCTGCCCCTGCCGCTTTTTGTGGAGCGTGACCTGTTCATCGACCTTGTAGCCGATTACGGTCTTGTCGTCGCCGAAGCGGGCCACGTCGCAGCCGATATGTACCAGCGTGGGCCGTGCCCTGGGCGTGTACTCCGTCATAATGGAGGCCTCCACCAGAGACAGGGGGATGAAGATGTCGTCCTCCTGTAGGGGGAACTCCCCGGCTACGCGGACGCGGAAAACGTCGCTGTCCTCTCCGTACATATTGATGATCGTCTGCACGAAGTCCTGCGGGACGCGCCCGCTCTTGCGCCCGTCGATATGGAAGGTCGAGTAGCTGGCCCGGTTCTTGTTATGGCTGTCGTAGAAGAAGCCGGAAAGCTGCGTCGGGTTGCCGCACATAAGAAGCCGCGCCCCCGGCGTTGAAAGAGCGCCGAGGACAGGCTCGAATATCACATCGTCTACGCCGCTGGCCTCGTCGATGATAAATAGCAAGTCCTCCGCATGGAAGCCTTGCAGCGCGTCCGGCTTGCTGGCCGTCCGCGCCACGGCAAACCATTCCTCCGGGTAGCCCTTCATGTAGACCTTTTCCTTTGTCCACATCAGCTCGCGGGAGAGGGCGGGGTTGTTGCGGAGCCACTTGCTCACCTCCGCCCATAGGATGTCAAATAGCTGGTGCTGCGTCGGGGCTGTGCAGGGGATTTTGGGGAAGGGCCGGGTACTCATAAACCATATTACCGACCACGCTTCGACGGCGCTCTTGCCTACGCCGTGGCCGCTGCGAACGCTCGTCATTTTATTCCCGGCTACGCTGCGGAGTATGGCTGCCTGCTGCGGGTCTGGTGTCACCCGTATCACATCTTCCACGAACTCTACGGGATGATCTGCGTAGTAGAGTATCGCCTCGCTGTCAAGCATTGCCGCTCTCCTTCCGCCTTTGATATGCCGCTATGATGGTGTCCGCGAGCTGCGCCGGGCCGTCGTCCTTGGCTGCTGCGCTCTCCTCCTCAAGCGTCCTGTTCAGCCGCTCAAGGTCGGTCGCCATCTTGATATACTCCTTAATGTCTTTGGGGGTCATGTCTTCGACTGACAAGCTGCCGAGGGCTTCGAGTGCTTTCTTTTGGAGCTGCATGGCGATACCGATATGGCGCTCGGTCATGGCCTTTCGGTCAGCTATGACCTTTTTCCGGGCCTGTTTCTCTACGTCGTTGTCGTAGGCCCTGACACGCTCCTGCCACTCTTTTTCGCGGCTCCAACGCTGAATGAGCGACGCACTCTTGCCTAACTTTTGCGCTACCGCCCGTGTGCTCCGCTCCGCGCCCATGCCGAGGTAGATGGAAAAAGCCTCGTATGCCTGTGCGCTTTCGCCTTTCTGACGCTCCCATGGCTTGTCAGTCCACTTTCCCATGTCCTCCTCTCCTTATCGCTCCCTTGGCTCTGCTCCCACAATCCAGAATAGCGCGTTCCTCCTGTTGAGGTCGTGCTCCAAGAGGTATTTCATGCTCTTGGCCTCGTACTGCGGGTGCAGCTTCACACCTCCCACCCTCATTTTCTGCTGCTTCTCATAGACGAATCCGGGGGTGTGGAAAAGGTCGTGGTACTGGAAGGGCCGCTCCACCCCGTACCGCCGGAGTGTCGCCCTCACCTTCTCCCGGCGGTCATACGCCGTAGAGATTAGATGGATATTTTTTACAGCTTTGCCGTACCGCTCTATGCCGACGATTACGCCGCTGGCGGTGATTCCGCTGCCGCAGGTGATATACAGGTCGTCCAGCTCGTCGGGAATGTTCTGTACCTGCTCCGCTACCGCGCTCAAAAGGACTTCCCCGTAGTCGTCGAGGTTTATCCCGTATTGGACGACGAAAAGGCCCCGCGCCTCTGCCAGCGCCTCCGCCCTCTGCTTGAGGACGTTGTGCCTGCCGCTCTTTGCTATCACTTGGACACCGGCCCCGTAGCTCATGGCGAGCCTTGGCATACTCCCGGTCGCTACCGACATATCGCTGGCCCCGCCGTAGGCCACCACGCAGGGGAGGCCGTAGTGCCGCGCCGTCGCCGCTGTGATCGGCCCCTGTGGGGAGTGGAGCGAGCAGTAGGTGATTACTCCCTTTGTGCCCGGCTCCCTTCCCAGCGCTGCCTCCACCAGTAGCATACACTGTCGGAGCTTCCCGCCGTTCACCCCTCCGGCCCCGAACGGGGTGTAGAGGTCGTCCCGCTTGAAGTACATTCCGGCGATTTCCTGTACTGGGGTCAGGTCGTGGGCCGTCATTCTTCTAACCCGAACAGACGTTTGTAGTAGTCGAGGCGGGTGGAAAGCTCCTCCTGCATGAGGCCGTAGAATGATTGGCTGTTGATCTTCTTGTTATAGCCTGCGGCCTGATTGAGGCTCTGGAACGGGCCGCCCGTCCCGATCTCCTTCATCAGCGCGGTAGGCTCCGGGGTTTGCCCGTTCACCAGCATACAGAGGTTGTACTCGTTCCCCTTGAAGCCCTCAAGCCCGTCTATACCGCAGCACGTCATACTGTCGCCCATGGCCCGGAGACGGTTCTCCCCGGAGTAGAACTTCATGCCGTGGCGGTGGCACTCTGCTTTGATGGCCTCGAAGTGTGGCCGGAGGACGTGGAGGGGGTAGCATACGTCTCCGCCCACCTTCACCATGCCGGGCTTGTTCTTGTAGAACTTCATGCCCTCGACGACCACGCCGTACACTCCCGCTTCCGCCAGCCGGGGGATATTCTTCATCACGTCGTTGAAGACCTCCGGCATATAGGGCTGTGCGCGGACGATTACCCGCTGTACCCTCTTGGCGAGCGTCCCGGCGATTTGCAGCCGCTCCTCGTAGGGCGGTGTGCCCGGTTCAAGCTGGTCGTACTTGCTGCATACCATGGAGACCTGCACGACGCAGTTGCATTGTGCCAGCAGGTCGAGGTATTCCGGGTCGGCGACGAGCCTGCCCTTGGTGCTGACGACGAAGGGGTATTTGGTCTCCGCCAGCAGCTTGAGGCATTCGTAGCTGGCCCGGATATTCTTCTCGATGGGCTGGAAGGGGTCGCTCATGCCTCCCCAGTGGATGGGGATATTCCAGTCGCACCACGCCGTCTCCCGACTGCGCTTCCCCTCGATGAAGGAGCGCATGGCCTCCACGGTCTCGTCCCGCTCGATCTTCCCGATATTCCGCTTTTTCTGCGCGAAGCAGTAGCGGCACCCGTGGCTGCACCCCTTGTAGGTGTCGAAGCGGATGGGGAGGTTGCACAAAATCACCTGCGAGCCGCATTTGCATCCCATATCAGATTTCCCCCTTTGCTTTCTGGATGATCGCCTCAATGAGCGCTTCCTTGCCGTAGTCCTTGACGTAGGCTTTCAGCTCCTCCCGGTCGGCCTTGTTGAAGGTGAGGCTGACGTTGAAGAACTCCTCTATCGCCCGCAGCTCCTCGTCCACGGTGTCGCCGTCTATCAGGCTGTCGATGTCGTTGGTGAGGCTGTCGATCTCCGCCTGCGTGAAGCCCGTGAGCGGTGCGTCGTCCCCCAGCTCCGCGAGCAGGGCGGCCAGCTTCTCCTCGTCCCATCCGCCCTCGATTTTGTTGAGGGCCACGTTGAGCTGCCGTTCCTGCGTCTCGTCGAGGTCTACCACCGACACGTCCACCTCGGTCTCCCCCTCGTTTTCGAGGACGGTGAGCCGCTGGTGGCCGCCTACCACCCTGTTCGTCCGCTGGTTCCAGACGACGGGGATAATCATGCCGTAGGTGATGATGCTCCGGCGCAGGTTCTCATACTCGGTGTCGCCTGGGATAAGGTCTATCCGGGGGTTGTAGGTGGCCCGGTCGAGATCGCGTATCTTTTTCCGCGCTATCTCCATCACGATACCCCCTTTACCACATTGATGATCGCCGTGGCAAGCTCCGCCTTGGCGTTCTCGGTGTTCTCGATGTACTTCTCGACCGTCTCCCGCGCTCCCTCCGGGAGGGAGAAGGTCATGGTGAAGGTGTCCTTTTCCTTGCTGTCGGAGTAGTCGGAAAAATCCTCCTCCATCAGGTCTTTTATGTGGTCGTACTGCATGAGGAGGCTTTGCAGCTCCCAGTCCTCGAAGCCTGTAACCTCCATGTCCCCGGTCTCGTCGAGCTGCTGCAAAAGGTCGGCCAGCTTCCCGATGTCCCAGCGGCCCTTGACCTTGTTGAGCAGGACGTTGAGTATCTTTTCGTCCTTCTCCGCGAGGTCTACGACCACGGCCTCGATGTCCTCCCGGCCCTGTTCGAGCAGCACCTTGAGGCGCTGGTGGCCGCCTACGACGCGCCCGGTGCGCTCGTTCCAGATGATCGGCTCAATGTAGCCGAACGTCTCAATACTCCGGCGGAGTTTCTGGTACTCTGCGTCCTCCGGCTGCAAGTCTCTCCGGGGGTTGTAGCCCGCCGCCGCGAGTTGTGCCGCTTTCAGCGTCCGAATTTCCACTTTTATCTCCTTTCCGGCCCTTTTCGGGGCAAAAATCCCCGCAAAAAAAGACACCGCTCTCTGCTTCCTGCAATGAGCGGTGTCCTGTCGTCGCTATATTACAGGGTACAGTTTAGCATCTTATGGAATGAATGTCAAGTGCCCCATTTGTGAATTTTCCCCGCTTCTGGAAGCTACTCAAGACCGCTGATGCCGAAAAAAAGTATGCTCAAGTCTGGTATGCACCTGTCCACAATGTCGTAGACAGCCCTCTTTCCGATATTCTCCTGCCGGGCCAGCTCCTCCGCCGTGACAGGTACCTCCGCGAGGTGCAGGCCGTATAGAATCCTCCACCGCCTTTTGTCCGAGGCCCGGTTGCTCTCCTCGCACATGGTCTGAAACACGTCCAGCATTTTGTTGACGTGGGCCATGACGACGCGGGTGACGAGGTAGTTGCGCTTTATGCTGTCTGCGGTGATCTTCTTGTCCCGGAAGCTCACCCCGAAACTGCGCATGATCTCCTCGAAGTCCTCGTCTGTCTCCTCTGCCCCGTCCTCGTCGAATACGGCGTTCTGGTAGTATTCGTTGAGCTGGCGGTACTTCCGTATCAGGAGCTTGGTGTCGTGGTATCTCTTGTCGGTCTGCTGCCGTTGGAGCCGCTTGCGCTCGCGCTCTGCCGCTTTTGCCGCTGCCGTGGCTGCGGCCTCTGCTGCTGCCGCCGCACCTACCTCCACCCCGACCTCGATTGCCGCCCGTATCTTCCCCTCGATGTCGGTGATTCCTGCCTCGATAGCAGACCTGACGGCGGCCTCAATGCGCTTGTCCATTTCGTGCTTTTCGTCCATGTTGGCTCCTTTCCGGCTCTGCTGCCTGTTAAAGAAAATGGAGAACGCCGCCTATGTACCTGACCTTGTACTCCTGCACGTCCTCCGGCGTGATATACTTTCTGCCGTAGTGCTCCTTCATGGCCCGGAAGGTCGCCCAGGGCACCTTGAAGAACTCCCGGAAACCGAAGGAGACCATCACGAAGCACTCCGCGCCGAGTGCCATGTGGCGGTTGAGCCGCTTCTCTTGGTCGGGTGTGACGGCGCTCTGTTGGAGGCGGTCGCTGGCCGTGTGCTTTGCCTCGAATACGACTGACCGCCCGCCCTTGAGCGTCCCCTTGTAGTCCGGCTGCGCCTTTTTGGTGTAGCAGGCCGTGAACTTCCCTTGACGGTTTTTGGGGCCGAGCTGCTTGATCGGCTCCGGGGTCTTCTCGATCTCTGCCTCCCCTGTGAGGCGGTAGTGCTGGCAGGAGGCTTCGAGTATGCGCTCCCACTCCTCCCCGGCGGCCTTGTTCTGCCGCCCGATTACGATGGCCCGGTAGTGCTGCGCGTCCATTACATCAGCCATGTCCATCATACCAGTCCCATTTCGGCCGCGAACTGCGCGACCTTGTAGGCGGTCGCCCCCTTGATGCCCTTGCATTTGCCCTCCGAGAGGGCCGTGAGGAGCGTCTGCACCGCCGAGGTGTTCCCGATAGGGGTGGTGGCCTCCGCGCCATCCTGCGCCACGCTGGGGACGCTGACGGCCATTTCCGGCTCCGCCGCCCGGTGGAACTGCTCGACGAGCTGCCTGTCCGTCATGTTGCGGAGGCGCACGGCCTCCCGGTGGAGGGCCTGCTCCGCCGGGGTGCGCCTGCAATTCTTTTTCTTACTCATGGTTGTCTCCCTTCTCCACGATTTTTCTGAACGCTGCCAAAAACTTCTCAAGGACAAAGTCAAGCTCCACCTGCTCTTTCAGCGCCGTGTCTTTGCACATACCGTAGGCGCACTGTGCATCGGCCTCAATCGCCTTGATCGCTTTCTTGAGCCACGCCTCCATGGTTGTCTCCCTTCAGAATCTTCTTGACCGCCCGAAGCTGGGCGAGGGTGTAGTCCTTGACCTTCATCCAGTTTGTGGCCTCCTGCACCCAGCTCCGCAGGTCGTTCAGCTCGTTATACTCGTCCACGTCCTTTGTTGTCAGGAACAGGAGGCGCTTTGTGCCATAGTCCTTGTCCTCATAAAGGAAGGTTGTCTCTGTGTGCGGTTCAAAGAATCGAATCTCTTGCCGCGCCCCCGGAGCAACTGTGACATATTTTCGGCCAACTTTTACGACCTCCGCCTCTGTTGCGAGGCCCGCGTCCTTTCCCCGCCTGTCTCCGAGGATATAGGCGGTCTGGCCGACCTTAAAATCCTTAATTGTCATGGGTGTCTCCCTTCCACCTGTACTTTTTGCAGGCTTTGGCGCACTGGGAAAGCGCCCACCTGTTCGGCTTGGCCCGGCATACCCCAGTTGCCGAAGGGCCGACGCTGTTATAAATCCTGTCGAAGTGCCCGCAGCCGCCGCAGGTTCCCGGTTCCTCTTTGATTTTCGGGTATTTCGGCCCTCTCATTTCTAACCCTCCCCTTGCTCCGGCTTCTTCCCGTCCCCCGTCTTCTCCCCGGCCTCCTCCATCCGTTTCAGCCGATATAAGATACCCTCCAAGCTCTGCCGGACGCTGGAAATATCCTCCGGGCACTTTCTGGTGAGGGCTTTGTCAAGCTCTTTTGCTGCGTCGCTGGCCCGGAATATCCAGATGCCGTGTTTGTGCATAACGTCCTGTACTGCCTTGTATATCTCATAGTTCTGGCGAAACGCCTCGACATTCCCAAGCTCGCTTTCGAGCCGAGCGTTGTCCTGTACCAGTTTGGTCTTGACTGCCTGCGCAAGCTCCCGATTGTCCCGCTTTCCGGCGAGGTATTCCTTGAAATACTCCTGCTTTGTGGAGAAAAACGGGTAGCGGTCGCTGTCGAGGCGGGAGAAGATGATGTAGAGCAACAGCTCCGGGCTGTACTCGATTTTGCGGAAAATGGCCTTTTTTCGGGTGGTGATGGTCTTTTTCTCCGGGTCGTAGTACATGAGGCCGACGCTCTCCGGCAGCTCCGTCCGCTCAATCATCCCTTTGGGGCAGACGATGTAAAGGCAGTTGCAAAGCTCCTCGTAGGTGTAGAATTTCGCGTCCCGCAGGAAGTCGCTGCGGCTGATTTTCACCTCGTAGCCAGTGAAGCAAGGGGCCGTCCAGCTCTTTCGGATGGCAAGACCGTCGAGAATCTTGAGGCCGCCGGGCACGGCGAGCTGTGTCGGCCCGCTCTTGACCTCCGTGAGGAAAAAGTCTCTCCAATGCTTCTCTGCGAGGGCGCGTTTGATGTCGGTGGAGGTAACTTTCTCCTTCATGGCTGCTCCTCCTCGAAAAAGTCGTCGAGCGCTTCCTTGAGGCTGTTCGCCCGCGCCCAAATATCGTCCTCCGCCTCGCTGCCGCTGTCTGCGGGTTCATGGTAGAGAACGTCTCCGAGCTTTGCACGAAGCTCCTTGAGCTTTTGGTGCTGCTCTGCTTCCAGTCTCTCCTCTGTGGTCTGATGGCCGGGCAGCATTTCCGGCTCGATGTAGAAGTCCTCCACCTTGTCAAAGGCCGGGACGGGCAGGCCGCGCTCCTCGCAGTATTCCGTCTTCCTTTTCCTGATCGCGTCGAGGAATAGCCTGCACTCCTCGTCGCTCCACGGCTTGCAGAAGTCGATGGTCATGTCTGCTGGCCCCCCTGCTGCTGGGCGGTCGTGTTCTGTGCCTGCGCCTGCTGGCCCTTTCCGAACGACATGGCCGCGATATAGGCCTGCAAGAGGCGGGTCGCCTCTCCCTCTGTGGCCCCCGCTCCAATCGCCGCCCGGTAAAAGACGAGCGAGGATTCTGCTACCGTCCCAATAGCGTTAATGAGCCTGTCGGTCTTTTTCCTGCTGTCCATACCGCTCCTCCTATCTCTCCCACGGCAGCTCCCGCCGCATATTCCCCTTGCCGACGATGGGCTTGAGGCTGTCCTTCATAAAGACTGCTGCATGGGTGATGTCTGCCGCCTCGCAGATGTTGTCCACCCACGCTTTCTCCGGGATGATCTTTCCGGCCCGGTTCCCCGTCTCTGCCCCAATGATGATAAGGCGGTCGCCGCCGAAGCTGCCGAGGCCCGCGTCGAGGTTTTCGTGCAGCGGCTCAATGCTCAAGAACGTGTTCAGAAGCACCGAGCCATTGAATCGTCTTCCGTCCTTCCCCGTGACTGTGCTGCCGTAACAGAAATTGTCCTTGTGAGGCAGCAGCGCCAGCCTGTCGAGCTGCGCGTACCTCTCCGGGTTCTTGGTGAGGAACATATAGCGGTGCTGCGGGGCCGCCTCGCAAGCGTCCAGCACCAGCTTTATCCAGTTGGTCGGCACCCAGTTCCCGAACAGGTCGGCCATGCTGCAAACGAAAATGGTATGCGGTTTCTTGATGTGCTGCGGCTCCTCAAGCCGATAGTAGAGGAGCGTCGGCTCGAAGCCGAAGGGGAACGGCGAGTTGACGGTCTTCCCGCTGCTCCGGGTGATGGTGAGCGGCTGGTGAAGCTCCGCCCGAGGCAGGGGGTTGTGCGTGGTGATCGTGCCGTCTGCTTTGTCGTAGCCGCCGAAGCGCTTGGCAATCCTCCGGGCGTAGCAGTATTCGCAGCCGTGTTTGCAGCCTACGACCGGGTTCCATGTCATGTCGGCCCATTCGATGTCAGTTTTGTTCATTTTCCCACTCCTTCCTTATCGCGTAGCGCTTTTCCCAAGCTCCGTCGTCCATGTGCGCCCCGCAGCGCGGGCACCACACTCGCGGGGCTGATTCTTTGCCGCCGCAAACGGAGCAAAAATACTGATGCCTGCCACGGCGCTCCTGCCGCCAGTAGGCCCTCAAATTCTCCCTCGGTGTTCTGTTGCCCGTGTCCGGGTTGTCCATTTTTGCCCCGCAGGAGCTACAGTAGTCTCCGAGCATTTGCCTCATAATCGCCGGGTGCGCCCAGCCGCTTGGCATACCGCAACGAGAGCAGCAGTAAATACCGTCCCCGAAGTCCTTCCACTCTGCCATGGCTACTCGTCCTCCTCCCAATGGCTGCAATATCCCTTGGCGATGCAGGTGTCGCACTCATAGGAGGTGTCCTCGCAGGCCCATCCCAGCTCTTTTACGAGCGCCAGCCGTGTCTCCTCGTCCCACCAGTCGATTTCCGGGTGGCCCTTGTAGAGCTTGTCCGCCTCCGGCAGGCGCTTCACCCGGACTTGTATATAGTCCGCGTTTTCGCAAACGTCGCAGGTAAAGGCGATTTTCTTGGCCTCTCTCGCGTTTTCTGCGAAAACAATGGTTTCGTAGTTTTCCAGCGCCGCATTGTCCCACGCTACATAGGCTTTCACTCACGCTGGCCTCCTTCCTATCTGTACTCCTTTCCTGTGGCCTTGTCCTTGAGGGTAATCCTGCCGACCACCTCGAAGCCCGCCAGCTCCGCCGCTCCCTTCATAACCGGGATAAGGGCGCTGATTGCAGCGAGACGGTCTGCCTCCCGCTGACGCTCCTCCTGCCGGATGGCGCTGTAGGCCGCGCCTGCGGTCGGGTCGGGGTAGCCCTCCGAATTTTTATACATAGTTGCCTCCCGTCAAAATAGCCGCTCCTGCGTGTCCTCTGCGCACCACTCCGGCATAACCGGGTACAGCTCCCAGCTCTGGCCGTCTGCCTCATAATCTATCCGCCCAAATCCATCCCCGGTTTCCTGTACCTGCCTGCCGTCCAAGAGACTGATGTGACCGCCGAGAATCGTTTTGAGGTGCTTCCCACTCTCCGAGGCAAGGAAAGCCGCTGCGCTGAAAACCTTCATCCCCCGCCCTCCGGCACCTCGAAAGCAAGGTTGAGTAGGTAGCGGATAACCTTGAGCATAGCAGTCTTTTTGATGCTGTTGTGCGTCTCCATTCCTATAACTGCGAGTATGGCCGCCCCTTTCTGCTCGTCGGTGTATTCCTCGCTGTCGATGTCCGCAAAAATCCTGATAGCGTCACCGAGCCTCATTCCTGCTCTCCCCTCTCTTCCGGGTGCCACCAGCAATGCCCGACGTGAGAATCCGGCTCACACTTCTTGCAGCCGTCAGGCCCGTAAAGGCAGTCCGCCGTCTTGAAAATGTCGCAGGAGGGGCAGATGCACTCCCGGCAATGCTTGTCCTGCTCGTCGTAGTCCCGGCCCGTGGTCTCCTGCGCCTCGGCAATCCGGGCTTCGAGGCGTTCCAGCTTCCGGGCTTTCTGCTCCTCGACCTCCTCCGCGCACTTGTGGAGGAGAATCATCTGCGTGAGCATGATGTAAACGTCGGCGATCTCCTCCGCGATAGCGTCCTTGTTCTGCTTGCCCCTCGCGGCCTTGCACAGCTCCTTTTGCAGCTCGCTCATTTCCTCGAATACCATGAGCGTCTGCGCGTCCGGCCCCCACTGTTTGAGTGCCGCCTTGCAGATTCCGATTTCGTCCATGTGGTTCGCTCCTTTCTCCTCCCCGGCGCTTTCGCGCCGGGGATTCTGTCGATTTTCGATTAGATGTCAAAGCCCGGCGCGAAGCCAATCGAGTAGTAGGCGTAGTAGCTGCTCGCGCCGCCGCACGTGTCGACACGGCAGAAGTAGTTCGCGGAGCCCGCACCGACCGAGCGGAGCCAGTACGGGTACGTCCCGTTGTCCCCACACTCCTTCACGCGGTCGCGCTCCCTGTCGAAGATGGCGAGCCGGAAGCTGTCGTCCTCGTCCTTCCACCAGCCGTTTTCCGAGGGGCCAAATACGTCGGTGGCAGAGGGGAGCCACATAAGGTCTTCGTACTCCACCCGCTCCCCGTCGATGATCTCCGCCATTTTGCGCGGCTTGAAGATGGCCCGCCACTCCTGCGCGATATGGGGGAGGATGTCAACGAGGACGTGCGCCCGGCCCTTGCTCTTGAAGTAGCCGCCCTTATTGGTGGCCTCCTCGTTCATCACGGCCTCGTCCCAGCAGTCCTTGAGGACAAACCGGGCCGCACAACTGTCGCTGTAGCCGCATACCGCCGTGACGGTGCCGCCCGTGTCGAGGGGGATGTCGATCTCGTCGAATGGCTTGATAATCCCGTCCAAGCGCCCCTCCCTGATGGCCCATTTCAGCGTCTCCGGGGTGATGTTGCAGGTGAGGATGCGCCGGGCGTTCATGGTGTCGTCCGGCTCCGAATGGAGCCGCTGCGCCTTGCGCCGCCGCTGGGCGGCCAGAATGTCCTCCCCCATCTTGTGCTTGAGGAAGCCGATAAAAGCCTCCCGCTCCTGCGCGATAAGCTCCGCGCCGCCATTTGCCGTAAATTCGATTGCCCCGGCCTTGATTTTTACCTGTGCCATTGTTTCGTCCTCCTGTTCATTTGACCGTGATGGAAAGATTGTAGATGTACTGCCCGCAGCGTACACAGCGGTCGTTCTTCCCCCAGCCGCCGTTTTTCTTCATGCCACGGACGCTGCCCGTGTGATGAATGGAGGGGTGCCGTGCTTTCTCTCCCTTGGTAAGTCTCATGTACTGCATGGCCGCCTCCTCAATAATCAACGCGCCGGATAACGCTTTCCGGCAATGCGGGGAAAACAACGCAGAAGAATCGGTATTTCTCCTCCGGCTCCATGCTCTCCGCCCATTCGAGTATGCCGTCGAGCATATCCGGGGCCATAGTGCAGTTGTTCCCCGGCACGTTGTAGTTGTCGTAAATCCATTGCCTAAACTCGTCTTTGTTCATGCGCCCACCGCCTCCAACTCCGCCTCAAAGAGGGCACAGGCCAGCTCCCGCAGCATATCGTCAATGGCCTGCGCGTCCTCCACCAGCTCGCGGGCGGATGGTACGCCTCTCGTCCCGCTGCGCCGGGCCTCAATCCACATTTCGATATGCTCGTCCTTGTCGAAGCTGGCGGCATAGGCTTTTACGTTGTCCACGAAGTTCTCCGCGCCGACGGTGATAATAAAGTCCTCCCCGGCTGGACTGTACTTCTCAAGCTCAATGTTGCCGTCCCCGGTGTCGGTGACGCTCCAATCGAGTTTTTCGCAGATGTCCCGGTATATGTCATTCACTGGTTCTCCTCCTCGTCAAATAGGCTGCACTGATTCTTGAGCTGTTCCTTGGCTCGCGCCTCCTGCCGTACCTTCCGCAGGCAGCAGCTCCCGTAGCCGTCCTTGATGGCCTGTGCGCTGGTGAGGAGGCCGCCGCACCGCTTACAGCGCCGGGCCGGGATGGTGAATACCTCGCTCTCCGGCTGCTTGTCCATGTGCGTCCTCCTCTCCGTAGTCACGGCTGCGTCTCCTCCTTCCCTCGGATGTCCGCCCACGCCATCGTCATAACGGTGCTGACCTCCCGGAGGCGGCTGATGATCGCCACGATTTTGGTGTTGTCGAAGCCTTTCGGGGTGAGCGCCGCCACGAGCGCGTCGGCGTTGTAGTTGGTGGTGACGATGGTGGGCTTCATATCCTCATAGCGGTCGTTGAGGATGGAGTAGAGCGTACTCATGCTCCAATCGCTGCATTGCTCCTTCCCGAGGTCGTCGATGATAAGCAAATCCACCCTCTTGTAGATGTCCAGCACGTCGCTCTCCCTCATTCCGTCGCCGTCGAACGACTTCTTGATGTCGAGGAGGAGGTCGCTTGAGGTCTTGCATATCACGGGGACACCCTCATGGATAAGCTGTAGGGCTATGGCTGCCGCGAGGTGCGTCTTGCCTGTGCCGTTGGTGCCCTCTATGTAGAGGCCGTCGCCTCTGGCCTGATGGTAGACCCAGTTGTCTGCGTACTCCTTGGCTATCCCATAGTTTTTCTTGCGCCCCGGCGTGTCTGTGCGGAAGTTCGGGAATGTCCGCTGCTGGAAGCGCTTCTTGATGCCGCTCTGTCCGAGGAGCTGTTCTACCCTCCTCTGCATGGCCCTCCGGCGTTTGATCTCCGCTTCACGCTGGGCCTCCTCTGCCGCCTGCCTGTCCTGCTCCTGCCAGTATGCCGTCGCCTGCTCGCAGTCGCAGCGCGGGAGTACCGGGTTCCAAATGGCTATCGTGTCGCCGAACACCAGCCCACGGGGTTCCAGCGTCTTCCCGCAGTATTCGCACTTCCCCGTCGCCGGGGGAGGCTGCTTCCAGTGAATACCGCGCTCCTGCGCCTGTGTCGGCGTGATGAAGTTGTTATTGTCCTTTGAAGCCTCCCGACGGTTTGAAGGCTCCGGGGGCTGTTGGCTGGCCGCCAGCACCGCCCCTATTGGTTCCAGTCCCATAGCTGATACCTCTTTCGTCTGAGTAATTCCCGTCAATGACCTTCGCCATGTTGCTGTCCTTAACCAGCCAATCGAAGGTCGCCTGCCAATTCCTGTCGTTCTGGCCCTTCAAGAAGCTGCTGGCCTCCGCCTTTTGGAAAAGCTCTTTGAAGCTCTCGACCGTATAGCCGTTCGCCAGCCGCGCTTTGATCGCCTTTCTCCGGGCCTCCGAGAGACTTCTAAGCCGAGGGAATGAGACACAGATTTCGTTGTAGAGCGCCGCAACCTCGTCGCATACCCCCCGTTGGCTGCCCTGGCTGCCCTCCTGCGGCTTCGGGGGCCTCCCCCGCTTCCTCGCGGGCGGCTCCGGCTCCGGGTCTTCCTCCGGCTGGCCCTCTGTAAAGGGCCGCACCGGGGCCGAGACCGTCCGCTTGGAGTAAACGTCCTGTAGGTTGTCCACGAGGCTCTGGCACCAGACGACTTTCCGCTCCTCCCATAGGTCTCTGTCGATGTTCCCGAGGTCTGCCAGCGTGTCGAGTATATTGCTGGCCGTCTCTGCGTCCACCTTCATCAGGGCCTCAAGGTATTTCCCGTTGGCGGCCTCCGAGAGGTCGTAGTAGTGCCCCTCGCTCCGGCACAGCAGCTCAAGGAGCTTAAACCAAAAGGCGTACCCGTCGTTGCCCCAGTTCTGCTCAAGAATAAATCGCGTCCGGCTGTCCGTACTGACAAAGTGCGGGAAATAGTCAACCGTCTGCTTGCGCGGTCGTCCCAACGACTACACCTCCTTTTCCGGGCATATCCGGGGATTTTCACCCCGGATAGCCCCGGTTATTACTCGTAAATGACCTTGCTGCCCTCTGCGGTCTTCACCACGTCCACGCTCTGCGGGAATCTCGACTTCATGGCCGGGTCGTGGGTGATCGCCATGACCTTGAGGCTGCCGTACCGCTGCTGAATGGCTTCCAGCGCGTCGCAGTAGGCTTGTACACCGGGCGAGTCGAGGAAGGGCGGCTCGTCGATGAACAAGAATCCGAGCTGCACCCCGGCCTTGCTGCTCTTGATCTCCGAGAGTGCCAGAATGACCGAGAGGGCCGCTTTGACGCGCTCTCCGCCGCTCCGGCTCATGTACGGGAGCCGCCCGGTGTCGCTGTCGTTGATGATGATGTCGAGGGTCGTGACCTCTTTCTTGGCGTTGCTCTTGAGCACCTTCTCGGTGACGAACTCGACGCTCATGTGTCCCTGCGACATCTGGCCGAGGATATTGGTGGCCGTGGCCTCGAAGATGGGGATGATGCTGCGGATGATGTTGTGGGGTATGCCGTCCTGCGAGAACGCCTTTTTCAGCTCCTCGTATCCGGCGGCCTTGACCGACTGCGCGTTGACCTGCTCTTGCAGCTCCGCCGCCTCCGCCAGCTTCTTTTCCGCCTGCTCCATCTGTGCCTTGAGGCCGCCCAGCGCAATGTCCGCGCTCCGCGCCGCCTCCTGCAAGCTCCTGATTTCGGCCTCCGCCCTGTCAACCTGCGCTTGCAGCTCCTCCCTGCCGACGGTCTTGCTCTGCTCCACCGCCAGCTCTGTCCGGGCCTCGGTGATCTCCTTCTCGATGGCCTCGATCTCCTCGCCCAGCTCAAGGACGCGCTGCGCCGCCGCCGACTTTTGCTCCCGCGCCACGGGGAGTTGCTTCTCCTTGTCCAGCCAAAGCCGGGCCACGGCGATTTCGGATTGCAGGCGCGTGTAGCTCGCATTGGCCGTCTCCGCGCTGGTGATCTGCTTCTCTACCGCCGCCAGCTCCTCCCGGTTCTTCGCCGCCGTGTCCTCCGCGTCTGATACAGCCTTTGCCAGCTCCGCTGCCCGCTCCTCCAAGAGCTTCAGCTCGCTCCGCTGCGCGGCGAGGTTCTGGTACTCCCGCTCTGCGGCTTCGAGGGAGCGCAGAGAGGCCCGCAAAGAGGCGACTTCCTCCGGGTGGTATAAACTGTCGGCCAAGGCCGTCTGCGCCAGAGAGAGGGCTTCGAGGGCCGCCTGACGGCCTTTCTGGTACTCCTCCTCAAGCCTTGCGAGCTGAGCCTCCTTCTCCGGGATATAATTTCTGGCCGCGAGCGCGTCCTTGAGGAATTTGCAGGTAGCCCGCTCAACGTCCGGGCACCCGCTGTTTTCCAGCATGGCGGCCTTATCCTTGAGGGAGGAGAGCTGCTGCTCCGCCTGCCAAACGACCGTTTTGTGTTCCCGGTCGAGCTTATCCACCTCCGCCTGTGCCAGCGCCGCCTCCTGCTCCGCTTTCCTGTACTCGGTCTCATGGCTCTCCTGCTCCGCGAGCCGCTGGGCCTTGACCGTGTACTCGGTGTGCTTCCCGGCCAGCTCCGCTTCACGGTAGAGGGCCTGCGCCACCGATGTAGTCTTTGCGGTGACGGCGGCTTTCTTCCTTCTCGCCTCTGCCGCTGTGTAGTCAGCCTGATTGATCGCGTCGATAAGCTGCCCTTTCCGGGAAATAAGGCTGTCGTAGGTCGCCTTGCCTCCAATCAGCTCCTTCTCGCGCTCCAACAGGGCGTTGTAACTCGCCACGCCTGCGGTGATTTCCGCCTCCGCCGCGAGGATGGTGTCTGCCGCCGTGATAATCCCTACCTGCGAGGTCTTGGTGGCCTCCTTGGTGGCTTTCTGGCCCGTGAGGGTGGTTATCTTGCTGTTGAGCCGCATTACCCGGCCAGCCGCTTCGAGCTGCGTGTTGAGCTTGACCTTGAGGCCGTCTACGGCTGCCGCCTTTTCCTGCGCCCCCGCCTCATAGTTCTGTCGGCTCTGCTCCTGATAGGCGATTTGAGCTTCCAGCTCCGCCCGGTCGGGCAGCCCTGCGGTGATCGCCTCCGCCTTGTCCATGAGGCTGCGGACGGCCCGGTTGGTATCGGTTGCCCGCTCCGCCGCCAGCTCCTCCATGCCCGCGTAGATACCCAGCCCCAAAATGCTGCCGAGGATGTTCATGCGGGCTTCTTTGTCGGCCTGCAAAAAGAGGCCGTACTGGTCTTGCATGATAAGGGCGCAGGCCTTGAGGGTGAGGCTGTCCATGCCGATGATGTTCTCGATTTCCTGCTGTGTGTCCTTGATCTTCTCCTTGGAGCGGTCGGCCCACTCGCCGTCCACCAGCTCCGCGATATTGATGGTGGCCTTGCCGCTTTTCATGCGGGTGCGCGTCACCCGGTAGAGGCGGTCGCCCAGCTTGAAGGTGAACTTGATGGCCCCGCTCCGGGCCTCCGGGTCATTGCAAATCCAGCCCGTCAGCTCGCCCTCTCGCGGCTCCTCGAAAAGAGCGTCAAGCATAGCGTCCATGAAAAGGCTGCTCTTTCCTACGCCGTTGCTGCCGTTGATGGTGCAGAAGCGGATGGGGTCGAAGCTGAATTTCTCCTCCCGGTAGTTGCGGTAGTTCTTGACCTCAATCTCCACCGGGACGAATAACCCCGTGTGCCGTTCCGCCGTGGCCCGCTCCGTAGCCTCCGAGATAATGGGCCGGGCCAGCTCCACCAGCTCTCCGACGCGCTCCGGCTCCATGCCCTTCTCGGTGAGGTAGTCCGTGAGGTTGCTCTCCGGGGTACCGTCTGCGTCCATGCTCTGGCGGTCTACCGTGATGGTGATTTTCTGCGGGGTGATCTCCTGCACCCAAAAAGCCCCGGCCACATCCCGCAGCCAGCTTTCGAGGGTGCCATGGTTGAACGCCTTGTTATGCTCGTCGGTGCAGTCGTAGAGGACGCGCACGATCTTGTCCTTGGCCTCCTCCTGATACTTGAGAAGCGGCTCGGTAAAGAGCCAGTCGCCCGTGCTGGTGATCTCCCCGATGTCCTCGTCGTTCAGACGGATGGTGAGGTGTTCCCGTGTCGGGAGTTGGTGGAAGTTGGAGACCACGGCCCCGTCGTCGATGCCGTGGATGTAGTAGCCCCTCTCCTGCCCCTCGTCGTTGAAATTTAGCTGGGAGACGGCCCCGCAGTAGAAGGTGTTTTTGCAGCCGTCGAGCTGCTGCGGGCGGTGGATGTGGCCGAAGCAAACGAGGTCGAAGTCCGCCGCCGTGAGGGTGTCCGGGTAGACCACAGGCTCAAACTGGGAGAAGAACGCCGTCTGCCCGCTCTCCATGTTGGCCCCGGTGATGGTGAAGTGCCCCATCAGCACCGAGGGAATCCCCGGCTCGCATTTGGCCTTGAGACCGATGATGATGTCCTCAATGGCCTTGGTGAACACCTCGTTCTCCTCCTCTGAGGAGAGGCCGGGGTGCTGCGCCCGGTAGTACCCCCGGTCAAATCCGGGGACGCAGGCGACATTCAACCATCCGCCACTGTTCCCCTTGACGAGGTGTACCCCCGGCTCGGTGATGATCTGTACCCGGTTGTCGAACGCGAAGGTACTTGTCAGCGTGGCGAACTGCTCCGCGCTGTCGTGGTTCGGGGTGCCCCGCATGACGACCACCGGGCAGATGAAAGAAAGCTCCCGGAGGAAGCTCACCGCCGTCTGCTGCTCCTTGAGGCCCCGGTCGCTCCATACCCGCGCCTGATGGAAGATGTCTCCGGCGATAACCGCAATGTCCGGCTGCTGCTCTCGCGCCCCGGCCACCAGCGCGTCGAGGCACTGGCAGATGTCGAGGAAACGGGCGTTCTCGCCGTCCTTCTCCGGGCCGGGGAAGTTGCCGATGTGCAGGTCTCCCGTATGTAAAACCTTGATTCCCATTACTGATTACCTCCCTGCTTCCTCTGGCAGTTCATACAGAGCGTCCGCCCGTACTGCTCCTGACTGTACTTCACTACGCCGTTGCTGCACTTGGCTCCGCACTCGGTACAGATGGTCGGGTCGAAGTCCGGGGCCGTCTCCGCTGCCCGCTGCTGCCTCTGCTGCTGCTGGCGGGGAGGCTCCGGCGGGGCCTCCTCGTAGGCGTGGCTTCCCGTGATGGGTTTGCCGGGGGCCTCGTACTCCATACCCTCCTCCACGTCGTCCTCGACGAAGATGGCCTTGCGAGCGTCCGGCGTGTGGCCGCCGTAAAGCTCCTGCGCCGAGGTGAACATGTGCCTGATCGCCTCCGCTTTCACGGCCTCGTTGTTGAGGTTCGGGACGAGGTAGGCCACCACGAAGGGCTTGCGCAGCTCCTCGATGGTGTAGGTGCTCTTGATGTGCATGGCCGCCCGGAGTGCCCGGTTGATCGCCTTGGTCTCGCACATTTCCGAGCGGAACTTTAGAAATTCCTTGCGCTGCGCGTCGCTCATGCCGTCGGTCACGTCCTGCACGATGATCTCCTTGTGTGCGACGATCTCGATGCTCTCCCCGGTAAGCTGGGGGACGGAAATGCGGGCCTCGAATTTCACATCCTTGTTCCCGCAAGCCCCGCAGTTGACCGGGCGGCCAATGCTGCGGTTGACCTCCGCGCATTTCTGGCAGGTGGATGGGATGATGGGGCGCGTCCCCAAAATCTTGATGCCCGCCGCCCGCATGAGCTTGTTGAGGCCCTTCTTGGTGAGGGCGTAGCCCGCAGGGGTGGCCGGGCGGTCTTTCCACGCGCTCTTGGCCTTCTCCTGCTCGTAGATTTCCTTGTCCGCGAGGTTGGTGGAAATTTGCACCGCGTTCATCACGGGCTTATGGATGTCGGCGATTTCCGCCACCGTCTGCATCGGGACGAGGAGGTTATACCGCTCTGCCGGATATTGCTGGGTAATCATCAGGGCGTTCCCGGCTCCCTGCGTCGCTAAATCGGTTGCCATTTTGTGAATCCTCCTATTGCATTTGTCGGACTTCTATGCTACAATAGGGGTGGTTGAGAGGCGGCCCTGTGCTTTGCACGGGCTGTCTTTTTTTGTCCCTGTTATTTCATAGCTGTCCGCGAGTTCTGCTGTGAGCCGCCGGAGGCGGTCGCTACGAACGGCCTCCGCGATAAGCTGGGCGAGATAGTACGGCTCCCGCCTCTCGCCGTTTGCATCCCCCTCTCTGTCGATGATGTATTGGAGCTTTCGCTCCGCGCTCTCGCAGGCCCTACGCCACTCCTGCGGCTCTATCGCCGCCCCGAGGTAACGCTCTGCCTGCTGCTGCATCGGTTCTGCCATGCGCCGAATCACCTCCCGTCGCAGGCTTGTCCTCTGCGTCGTCTGGCCTCCGGGTAAGGCAGTCGCACCGCTCTCCGGGGTCGAGGTGATCGCCGCAGTACGGGCAAATCCTGTAATATGCCACCTGTTCTACCCCTCCTTCACCAAGTCAAGGCCATCCACGGCATAGCCCCCGGACTTTCCTTCCAGTTTAACGACCATCGTGCCGCAGCAATTCCACGGTTCAGATTTGACCGTCCAAACCTTTCCCCTGTTGGCCTCGCTGACGTGGTAGTTGTCGTTCATCGTGACCTTATCGCCCGGTCTCAATTCGTTCACGGCCCCTGCCTCCTATCGGTAAAACTTGTGGCCGCCATACTCAAACAGGAACTCAAGGTTCCGGCTGTGCCAGCCGTCTTTCCCAGTGCTCTCGAAGTAAAAGGCCCCTTGGCTCTCGTCCCATCCGCTCTCCACCAGCGCAAGCGCCTCTGCGCACTCCTCGTCCGGCTCCGTCGTCCAATATCTGCCGCCCTCGGCAACAGGGGAAAACTGCCAGACGTTTCCGT
Source organism: uncultured Oscillibacter sp. (assembly GCF_910584465.1). Lineage (GTDB taxonomy): Bacteria > Bacillota > Clostridia > Oscillospirales > Oscillospiraceae > Oscillibacter. The sequence goes on along the minus strand of NZ_CAJUBK010000001.1, from coordinate 115,717 downwards.
AGTGCTGGAAAATGACCGCCTCGATGCTGTCTGGGAACTGATCGCTCCATACCCGGTTGAGTACGACGAGCATAACCAGCGCCTTTCCCTCGACGCTCTCGCCCTCCGCCTCGGCCATGGCTATCTTCATCAGCATTTCAGCGTCCTCGCCGTCCCAGTCGTAGCTATAAATCGCGCTGGTGTATGTAGTCTCCGGCTCCTGCGTGGGCTGCGGCTCCGTCATAGCCGCTGTGGGCTGGGCCTCTACGACCGTCGGCTCCGCTGTCTGCTGTTCCGCCTCCGTGAAGACTGAAAATACCGCCGCCGCTGCTGCTGCCGTGAACAACAGCGCCACCAGCGCCGTCACAACGGCAGGCATATACAGCCGTTTCTTTCTGTGTCTCATGGTGTCCTCCTTTGTGGTGGCAGGCTTGTCCGCCTGCCGGGTGTGCGGCGCTCCCTGCGCCGCTTGTTTTTTAATCCGCTGCGAGCGCCGCCGCTGAAATTGCCGCCTGCGCCGCCTGCGCGATTTCCTTGAGTATTTTCCGAACGTCCTCCGGGGTCTTGTCCCGGCAGCAGTCGTCCGCGATCTTGATTCTGGTGTTGCCTACAGTAAAATCCCTCACGATATGCGGGCCTTGCCCTGTGTCGGCCATGCTACCAACCTCCTCCCCCGCAACTGTATTCCGAGAGGGGTCGTCCCTATTCGGCAGTAGGCTCGCTTTGGAGCTTTTCGAGCACGGCCAGCGCCTCGTCCATTCGCCGCCGGACTTCCAGCAGCTCGTCTCGAAGCTGGGGTAGCTGCTTTGCCTCGCTCTCGTCCACCATCCCGTCGTCCAGTATCTCGGAGAGGCTGGCGGCTACGGCGTTCACCCCCGTCTTTGCGTTTTGCAGCCTGATAAGTACGCGCTCCGGCGGCATTTCGGGTATCTCCCGGCAGTCCTTCCCAAGCGGACACTCTTGGGAGCAATACCACGCTCGCAGCTCCGGCTCGTTATAAGCGTCGGCCATCAGCGCGACCACGACGTTCGGCGGACGGGTGATGTCCAGCTCGTACTTCTTGAGGCTGTCCTCGGTCACGCCGGGGAGGTATTCGACCGCTCCCGCTCTCGTCAAGAGCTTTTCGTTGTACTTTGCGGCCCTCATTCGTGCCTCGAAGTACCTGTTGCCTATGGCTTTTGTGGCTTGCCTCGGCATTTATTTTCGCCTCCTCCTGCGGTAAAATGGGCGTAGGTTGAAACAAGGGGATTGACGCAAAAGACGGCTTCTCCTCGTGCTTGCCCGCACATTGTGCCCCGTTTCGGGTCATTCTGCGGTAAAAAAATTACTTCCTGACGGGCATGGTGTTGTCGAAGATGTCGTCGCCGTAGTAGTTCAGCGCCCGCTTGATGCGCAAGGCCAGTTTCAAAGACGGCTGCTTATCCCCGGTCTCGATCTGCGTGTAGTGTGTGCGGCTGGCCCCGACCACAGCGCTAAACGTCTGCTGCGTGTACCCGTGGGCCTCCCGCAAACGTCTCAGCTTCACCCTCATGGTGTCTCCTCCTCTCCGCATGATGTCCCTTTCCGGGCCTGCAAGCTCATTATAGTCCCTTTTGGGGTCATTGTCAACCATTTTCTTCGGCTGCCTTTATTTTTTACCCTCGATTGCCGCTTATCGGGTCATTGGCTACACAAAACGGGGCAAAACAAGTATAATAAAACTTCATGGAGGTGCTGCAAATGCAAAAGTTTTCCACCCGGCTCATTTCCCTGCGCAAGGAGCGGGGAATGACGCAGACCGATTTGGCGAATCTCATACACAAGAAGCGCTCCACCGTCTCCGGGTACGAGATTGAGGACAAGGAGCCGGACTTTGAGACGGTCTGCTTTCTGGCCCATTACTTCGACGTGTCCACCGACTACCTGCTGGGGTATTCGGACGAGAAGAACCACACCGAGCAGGTCTTCTACAACGACCGCGTGAACTTCGAGCGACACTTCAAGGCCATGCCTGCGGAGCTGCGCCCGGTCGTCTCCAAGTGCTTCGACGACTTCTACCTGCTCCTCAACCGGGATATGCAGCTTGCCCGTCCCGAGCGCCTGCGCGTCTACCAAGAGCTGCTTCATACCCTGCAATCCCTCCGGGCCGACATCCGCAAGCTGATCGAATCCTCCGGCGGTGCCATCACCGACCCGGTGGCTCTGTCTGACCTCATGGCCTTGCAGGGCCAGCTCAAGAACGAGGTCTCCGCCCTGCTGGACAAGCTCATGCAGGCGGATATGGAGGTCGCGTTTAACGTCAAGAAAGACGCTGGCGGGAGCGATACGGGGTCTACAAGGTCGTCGGCGGTGTGATCTACGTTGACTTCTTCCGGCCCCGTAGAACGGCGCATAGGAGGTGATTCCCGTGCCGTACTGTATGTACCTGCGTAAGTCCCGCGCCGACGCGGAAGCCGAGGCCCGTGGCGAGGGCGAGACGCTGGCCCGGCACGAAAAGGCCCTTTTGGAGCTGTCTAAGCGCCTGCGCCTCAACGTCACCGAGATTTATCGGGAAGTCGTCTCCGGCGAGACTATCGCCGCCCGGCCTGTCATGCAGCGGCTCCTCTCCGAGGTGGAGCAGGGCGCGTGGGAGGGTGTGCTGGTGATGGAGGTCGAGCGTCTGGCCCGTGGCGACACCATCGACCAGGGCATCGTCGCGCAGACGTTCAAGTTTTCCGACACCCGGATAATCACCCCCATCAAGACCTACGATCCTGCCAACGAGTACGACGAGGAGTATTTCGAGTTCGGCCTGTTCATGTCCCGGCGCGAGTATAAGACAATCAACCGCCGCTTGCAGCGCGGGCGCGTCGCCTCCGTCAAGGAGGGCAAGTATGTCAGCAACAAGGCCCCCTACGGCTACCGCCGCGTGAAGCTGGAACACGACAAGGGCTTTACCCTCGAAGTTGTCCCAGAGGAGGCCGATGTTATCCGGCTGATATACGACCTCTACACCGCTGGGGAGCTTCTGCCGGACGGCACCCGCAAGCGCCTCGGTGTCTCCCTGATCGTGCGCCGTCTCAATGCCCTCAAGGTGCCAACTAAGATGGGCGGGGATTGGGTGGTGGCTACCATCCGGGATATTCTAATCAATCCCGTGTACTGCGGGAAAATCCGCTGGAATTGGCGGCACCAAGTCAAGAGGATGGTGGACGGCCAGCTCGTCGTTGAGCGGCCCCGCGCCTCTGTGGAGGAGTGTGTTATCGTGGACGGCCTGCATCCCAAAATCATATCCGAGGAGCAGTTCAACCTCGCTCAAGAGCTGATGTCGAAAAATCCCCCGCGCCCCATCGGGGAGCGCTACACAGTCAAAAGCCCTCTCGCCGGACTGGTGATCTGCGGGAAGTGTGGCCGCCGGATGGTGCGCCGCCCGTACAGCCACAACACTCCGCCCACCCTCATGTGTGCTGCTACCTCCTGCACCAACGTCTCCGCCTACTTCTCCCTCGTCGAGCAGCGCGTCCTTGACGGCCTCCGGGAGTGGCTTGAGGACTACCGCCTCGAATGGGGTCTCGACGCTCCGCAGGACACCTCCCTGCTTGAGCAGAAGCGCCGGGCGGCCAAGCGCCTCTCCGGGGAGCTTGCCACGCTGGATAAGCAGCTCGACAACGTACATGACCTGTTGGAGCAGGGGGTCTACTCCACCGAGAAATTTCTTGAGCGCTCCCGTGTCCTCGCCGAGAAAATCCAGACCGCGAAGGAAAGCCTTGAGGCCATCGAGACGGAGATCGCCCTCGACGCTGCGCGGGAGGAATCCCGCCGCAGTATTATCCCGAAGGTGGAGCACCTGCTGGCCGTCTACGACGACCTTCCGAGCGCGAAGGATAAGAACGATATGCTAAAAGGGGTGCTCGAAAAGGTCGTCTACACCAAGGAGCGCGGTGTCCGGGACGGCGGCTCCCACGACGGCTTTGAGCTGGTGCTGTACCCCCGGCTCCCGCCGTCCGTCCCCCCTGCCAAAAAGTGAAACAGAGGCCGTTCCCGCGCCTGCGGGGGCGGCCTCTGTTGATAACCTGATTGGACGAACGAGCTGGGCCACCTGGAGATGGTAGGCACCCTGGTCCACCAGCTGACCCGGGATCTCGATGAGGAACAGATCCGGACCGCCGGGTTCGACACCTATTTCGTGGACCACACCACGGGCGTCTACCCTCAGTTCGCTTCCGGCTATCCCTGGTCCGCTTCCACGATGCAGGTGACCGGCGACCTCATCGCGGATCTGACGGAGGACCTGGCGGCGGAGCAGAAGGCCCGCCTCACCTATGACAACATCCTCCGCCTTTCCGACGACCCGGATGTCAACGACGTCATCAAGTTCCTCCGGGCGCGGGAAGTCGTCCACTTCCAGCGGTTCGGCGAGGGCCTGCGGCTGGCGAAGGATCGGATGAACGAGAAGAACGTCTATTATATGAACCCTTCCTTCGACAAATGAACGAGGAGAGCGGCGGGCATGCCCGCCGCTCTCCCTGCGTTCACTCCAGCATCGCCGCGAACTCGTCCTCTGTCAGGACGGGGATGCCCAGCTCCTCTGCCTTTTTCAGCTTGCTGCCGGCGGCCTCCCCCGCTACCACATAGGTGGTCCGCTTGGAGACGGACCCGGCGGCCTTCCCGCCCCGCTCCTCGATCAGCGCCTGGGCGGCCTTGCGGTCGAACCGGGAAAGCGTCCCGGTGAGGACGAAGGTCATCCCCGCGAAGCGCTCGTCCACCAGCTCCTCCCTGCTCTCCATATTGACGCCGGCGGCTTTCAGCCGGGCGATCAGGTCCTTCGCCTGGGGCGAGGAGAGGTGGTCCACCACGCACTGGGCCGTCACGCTGCCCACGTCGTCGATCTCGGTCAGCTCCTCCGCCCCGGCGGCGGAGAGGGCGTCCATCGTGCGGAAATGGGCGGCCAGCACCTTCGCAGCCTTCTCCCCCACCTGCCGGATCCCCAGGCCATAGATCAGGCGGCTGAGGTCGTTCTTTTTCGAGCGCTCGATGGCGGCCAGGAGGTTCTCCGCCGACTTCTTCCCCATCCGATCCAGCTTGGCCACTCCCTCCGCCTCCAGGCCGTAGAGGTCCGCCGCGTTAGCGACCATGCCGCTGTCGATGAGCTGCTGCACCACGGCGGGGCCGCAGCCGTCGATATCCATGGCGTCCCGGCTGGCGAAATGGGTCAGGTTCCTCAAAAGCTGGGCGGGGCATTCCGCCCCGGTACAACGGATGGCGGCGCCGTCCTCGTCCCGGCGGACCGGCGCGCCGCAGACCGGGCAGACCTCGGGGAAGCGATAGGGCTCCGTCCCCTCGGGGCGTTTCGAGATATCCACGCCCACCACCTCCGGGATGATCTCCCCCGCCTTCTGCACGATGACAGTGTCCCCGATCCGGATATCCTTCTCGGTGATGAGGTCTTGGTTGTGGAGCGTCGCGTTGGTGACGGTCGTCCCCGCCAGGCGGACAGGCGTCAGCACCGCCTTGGGCGTCAGCACGCCGGTGCGGCCCACCTGGATGACGATATCCACCACCCGGGCAGGCTTTTTCTCCGGCGGGTACTTGAACGCCACCGCCCACTTCGGGGACTTCGCCGTACTGCCCAATCTCGCACGGTCTGTCAAGGAATCTACCTTCACGACCGCTCCGTCGATATCGAAGGGGTACGCCATCCGTCCATCGCCGATCCGGGCGATCTCCGCCTGACAGGCGGCCGTCCCGGAGAGCGTCACGTGCGGGATGACCCGGAAACGCTGGGATGCCAGATAATCCAGTGTCTCCTGGTGGGAGACGAACTCCCTCCCCTCCGCCAGCTGGAGGTTGAAGACCTGGATGTCCAGCTTCCGCGCCGCGCAGACCCTCGGATCGAGCTGGCGGAGGGAGCCGGCGGCGGCGTTCCGGGGGTTCGCCAGCAGGGCCCTGCCCTGGATCTCCCGCTGGGCGTTCAGCTCCTCGAAGACCGTGCGGGACATATAGACCTCCCCCCGGACGATGAGGCGGGGCAGCTTGTCTGGCAGCGTCATGGGGATCGAGCGGATGGTCTTCAGGTTCTCCGTCACGTCCTCCCCCGTCCGGCCGTCCCCGCGGGTGGCGCCCCGGACGAACACGCCCTCCCGGTACTCCAGCGCCACGGACAGGCCGTCTACCTTCGGTTCCACAGAATAGACCGTCCCGCCGCCCAGCGCTTCGTCCATCCGCTCACAGAACTCCGCCACCTCTCCCGCGCTGAACACGTCCTGCAGGCTCTCCAGGGGGGCCTCATGGGTATAGGCGGAGAACCCCTCCAGCGTCTTCCCGCCGATCCGCTGAGTGGGCGAGTCCGGCGTGACCTCTTCCGGGTGCTGGGCCTCCAGCTCCTCCAGGCGGCGGTTGAGCATGTCGTATTCATAGTCGCTGATGACGGGCGCGTCCAGCACGTAGTATCGGTACCCATGCTCGTTCAGCGCCTCCCGCAGCTGTCCGATCTCTTCACGGTAGTCCATGAGGTCCTCCTGTCAGTTCAAGATATAGTCCTTCGCGTCGCTCTCATAGCTTCCCGGCGTAGAGCTGAAATAGGTGTAAGTGTCCGGCACGGAGCCCACGATGACGGTCTCCGCCACGGTGACGGAGTTGGAGACGGTGGTCGCCGTGGAGAACCCCGGCAGCAGGATGCTGACGGCCACGTCGATATCCAGTACGATCTGGTGCTTGGTCTGGTTGATGCCCGCGGAGGCGAACTCGTTGGCGAAATTGGCGGAAGAGGAGCCCACGGACTCCATCCGCACGTTGATCCCGGGCCCCCGCCCCGCCAGGAGGACGGAGCCGGTGAGGCTGCCCACGGGGATGGACAGCTCCCGGGTGGATACCTGGTCGATCCGGGCCAGGATGATGTCCAAGATCTTGGACTGCAGGCGGTTGAACGCCGCCATATTGCTGTAGATGGCCGTGATCCGCCCCTCGTTGTCCTTTTCGAAGGTGATCAGGTCGCTGTAGCTGATGTTCCCGCTCTCGATGGCCTCGTCGACGGCCTCGGAGACGATGCGGTTGACCATGTTGGAGACCCGGGTCGTGGCGAGGCTGGCCAAGATCGGCCGCATCTGCGTCGTGGCGAAGAGCATGGCGGCCAGCGTCAGCGCCACGGCGGAGAACGCGAAGACGGACAGCAGCGTCCGCCGGGTCGCCCGCCGCCGGTAATGAAGATAGCCCATGAGATCGCCCCCTCAGGCATCCTATGCGCGGCGGGCTTGGTCTTATTTCAGGCCGTTGACGATCTCCTTGAAGACCCTCCCCCGCTCCATGAAATTGGCGAAGCGGTCGAAGGAGGTGCTGGCGGGCGACAAGATCACCACGTCCCCTGCCGACGTCCGGCTCCTGGCCAGGGCGGCGGCCTGGTGGTAGTCCTCCACATCCACGATCTCCAGCCCGGCGTAGCCCTCCGCCTGTTCCACAGCGGCGCGGATGGCGCCGGCCGTGGCGCCGCAGAGGATCAGCAGCTTCACGTGCTCGTTGACCACGGGGCCCAGGCTGTCATAGGAGACGCCCTTGTCCTTCCCCCCGGCGATGAGCACCACTTTCCCCGGGAAAGCGTTCAGCCCCGCGATGGTGCGGCTGGGGCTGGAGGCGATGGAGTCGTTGTACCAGCGCACGCCGTCCAGCTCCCGGATCAGCTCGATCCGGTGCTCCACGCCGCCGAAGCTCCCGGCGAAGGCCCGGATGGTCTCATCGGGGACCTCCCCGTCCACGGCGGCGATGGCGGCCATATAGTTCTCCACGTTGTGGACGCCGGGGAGCTTGATCCCCGCCAAGGGCAGGACGGGCCGCCGGCCCTGCTCATTGGCCATCCAGATGGCCTGCCCCTCGCCGGAAGGGCCCGCGGCGAGATAGGCCCCCCGTCCCACCGCCTCCCGGCGGCTGAAGGTCCGGAGGCCCCCCCGCTCCCGGCCGATGAAGGAGCGGGTGACCTCGTTGTCCGCGTTGAAGACGGCGATGTCCTCCGCCCCCTGATGTGTGAAGATGTTCTCCTTTGCACGGATATACTCGGCATAGTCCTTATGGACGTCCAAATGATTGGGCGCCAGGTTGGTGACGACGGCGATATGGGGGCTCTCCGTCATCGTCATCAGCTGGAAAGAGCTCAGCTCCAGCACGGCGATGTCCGACGGATCCATGCCGCCGGCCTCCGCCAGGAGGGGGTGGCCGATGTTGCCGCCCAGATGGACGGTCCGTCCCGCCGTCCGGAGCAGCTGGGCGATGATGGTGGTGGTCGTGGTCTTCCCGTCGCTGCCGGTGACGGCGATGATGGGGCATGGACAGACCTGGAAGAAGACCTCCATCTCGCTGGTGAGGACGCTCCCCCGCCCCACGGCGGCGGTGAGCTCCGGCAGGTCCGGGCGCATGCCGGGCGTACGGAAGATGACGTCCTCGGTCAGGCCCTCCAAATAGTCCGGCCCCGCCCGGAGCCGGCAGCCCTTCCCCTCCAGCTCTCCCGCCAAAGCGCCCAGCGCCGCCCGGTCCTTTTTGTCACAGGCGGTCACCGCGATGCCCCGGGAGAGCAGCAGCTCGATCAGGGGCCGGTTGGAGACGCCGATGCCGATGACGGCCACGGTCTTGTCTTTCAAAGAGGACAGGTATCCCTCAAAGCTCATAGGAGTCGCTCCTTATCCTTCCCGCCCATGGGCGGGGTCTTGCGCGCCTTTGGATCGTATCGCCTCCGCGGCCACGAAACGGCCCGGCGGCGGGCCCCGCAGGCGGGCCGCGGCACATCCATGCGCCGGCAGGCCCTTGCTCGCTTCGACGGCCGTCCCCGGCCCCCGAGCGCTCCGGCCGGATCGTGTCCCCTATCCCGGGGCGGCCGCTCCCTTATCTTACCATGGCGGAGCGGCCCTGGCAAGGCCCCTCTGCACGGCGGATCCTCCTCGTCCCGCCGGGGAGGGGACGGAAAGGCGGAGACGCGAAACGTCTCCGCCTTTCGATGACAGCCGCCGGGAAGATCAGGCCTTGCCGTTGCAGCCCAGGACGTCCACCAGCTTGTGGCGGACCAGCTCCTTGATGTTGGCGCGGGCGGGCTTCAGATACTGACGGGGGTCGAAGTGGTCGGGATGCTCATTGAAGTACTGCCGGATGGTGCCGGTCATGGCCAGGCGCAGGTCGGAGTCGATGTTGATCTTGCAGACGGCGCTGCGGGCGGCCTTGCGGAGCTGCTCTTCCGGGATGCCGACGGCGTCGGGCATCTTGCCGCCGTTGGCGTTGACCATCTTCACATAGTCCTGGGGCACGCTGGAGGAACCGTGGAGCACGATGGGGAAGCCGGGCAGGCGCTTCACGACCTCTTCCAGGATGTCGAAGCGCAGCGGGGGCGGGACCAGCTCGCCCTTCTCGTTGCGGGTGCACTGGGCGGCGGTGAACTTATACGCGCCGTGGGAGGTGCCGATGGCGATGGCCAGGGAGTCGCAGCCGGTCTTGGAGACGAACTCCTCGACTTCCTCGGGACGGGTGTAGTGGGACTCCTCGGCGGAGACGTTGACCTCGTCCTCCACGCCGGCCAGGGCGCCCAGCTCGGCCTCGACCACCACGCCGTGGTCGTGGGCATACTCGACGACCTTCTTGGTGATCTCGATGTTCTCGGCGAAGGGCTTGGAGCTGGCGTCGATCATGACGGAGGTGAAGCCGCCGTCGATGCAGGACTTGCAGGTCTCGAAGCTGTCGCCGTGGTCCAGGTGCAGCACGACGGGGATCTCGGGGCACTCGATGACCGCGGACTCCACCAGCTTCACGAGATAGGTGTGGTTGGCATAGGCGCGGGCGCCCTTGGAGACCTGGAGGATGACGGGGGCCTTCTCCTCGCGGCAGGCCTCGGTGATGCCCTGAACGATCTCCATGTTGTTGACGTTGAAGGCGCCGATGGCGTACCCTCCGTTATAAGCCTTCTTGAACATCTCGGTAGAAGTGACCAGTGCCATAACAATCATCTCCTGACAAATTTATTTGTCCCGCCCCCGCTGTCCGGGCGGGAAAAGGCCCTTGGCCCTCTTCCGCTCGTTTGCGCAGACGAAAACGATTTTCTTTTATGATAATATCACAAAAAAAATAAAATGCAAGTATTTACAATTCTTTTTTTGGATGGTATGATAAAAATGCTATGGATCCCGTCCCATCGGTAAAGGAAGAAAAATTTTGAGGAGGCTTTTCTCATGAGTGAATTGAAAGGCGCGTGCATCTTCGGCCAGTCCGGCGGCCCCACTTCCGTCATCAACGCCAGCGCTTACGGCGTGATCAGCACCGCGCTGAACGACCCGAACATCACCCGCGTCCTGGGCGCGGAGCACGGCATCAAGGGCGTGCTGAACGACCGCCTGTTCGACATGGGCCAGGAGGACCCCGCCGAGCTGGAGCTGCTCAAGTACACCCCCTCCTCCGCTCTGGGCTCCTGCCGCTATAAGATGAAGGACCCCGATGTGGATGACACCGACTACAAGCGCATCCTGGAGATCTTCAAGAAATACGACGTCCGCTACTTCTTCTACAACGGCGGCAACGACTCCATGGACACCTGCAACAAGATCAGCAAATATATGCAGCAGGTGGGCTATGAGTGCCGGGTCATGGGCGTGCCCAAGACCATCGACAACGACCTCTTCGGCACCGACCACTGCCCCGGCTTCGCCTCCGCCGCCAAGTATATCGCCACGAGCTGCATGGAGGTCTACCAGGACGCCCGGGTCTATGACACCGGCATGATCTGCATCATCGAGATCATGGGCCGCCACGCCGGCTGGCTGGCCGGCGCCGCCGCCCTGGCCTCCGCCTACGGCGCGGGCCCCGACCTGGTCTACCTCCCCGAGGTGGACTTCGACATGGACAAGTTCCTGGCCGATGTGGACCGCATCTATAAGGAGAAGGGCAACTGCATGGTCGCCGTCTCCGAGGGCATCCACTACGCCGACGGCGCCTTCGTCTCCGAGGCGAAGACCTCCGCCACCGACGGCTTCGGCCACGCCCAGCTGGGCGGCCTGGCCGCTATGCTGGCCGATGCCTGCAAGCAGAAGACCGGCGCCAAGGTCCGCGGCATCGAGCTGAGCCTGCTCCAGCGCTGCGGCGCGCACCTGGCCTCCGAGACCGACATCGAGGAGTCCTTCATGTCCGGCAAGGCCGCCGTGGAGAACGCCGTGGCCGGCATCACCGACAAGATGGTGGGCTTCGAGCGCTGCTATGAGGACGGCCGCTATGTCTGCAAGACCAAGCTGCTGGGCCTCACCGACGTGGCCAACACCGAGAAGAAGGTCCCCCTGGAGTGGATCAACGCCACCCACGACGGCGTGACCAAGGATTTCATCGACTATGCCCTGCCCCTGATCCAGGGCGAGCCCAAGCTGCCCAAGCAGGACTCCCTGCCCCGCTTCGCCAAGCTGAAGAAGGTCCTGGCGAAGTAAGCCCCCCACAGCCGAAGCAGCCCCGCTCGAAAGAGCGGGGCTGTCCCTTTCCCGGTCACTTCTCGATGCCGGACCAGGTCAGCAGCCAGCGGCCGTCCCGGCGGATCATCTCCATGGTCAGGTAGCAGAAGCTGTCCCCTTCCACGCGATGCAGGCGGTGCTTCACAGAGACCGTGGCCTGGGAGGGCTCCCGGTCGCTGTCCGGCATATAATCCACGGAGGCGACGGTGATGTCTGCCCAGACGTCCTCTCCATAGGCGTCCGCCTCGGCGTCCCCCGCAAGGAGGTCGGAGACGCCGGAAAGGTCGTCGGCGAACAGCGCCGGGAAGAGCCGGTCCGCCGCCTCACGGAGCTCCCGCATCCAGTCGGGCACCGTCTCGTCCAGGGAGACCGGCCGGAAGCTGGAGACCATGTCCCGGAAGCACTGGCCCATGCCCTCCTCCGCCTCCAGGAAATAGCGCGCGGCCAGGACGAAGGTCCCGCCCTGTCTGTCGTCCACGAACCAGAGCTCCGCCTGCTCCGAGTCCCAATCCGTGCCCGCGGAGGCCCGGAGGTAAAGGCTCCCCGGCAGGGCGGCGGACATCTCTTCAAAACGGAACTCCGTGTAGCGGCCTTCCAGGGCCTCCTCCGCCTCCGACGAGGCCGCTCCGCAGGACGTACCGGGCAGGTGGAGGATATCGAGCCCCAGCTCCGGGAAGCCCTCCGGCAAACGCTCTTTGTTCCGGATGCTGTAAAGCCCATCCTCTTCACGGATATCGAACTGCTCCTCGTTGACGTAGATGAGGAAGTCCACCGCCGCTTCCCGGTCCTGCGGGGCGTAGCTCAGCAGGCGCAGGCCCCCGATATCCCCGCCGTGGGCCGGCAGGGAGAGCTCCCCCTCATCCGGCCCGCCGGTGTCATGGGGCGGCGTCTCCGCCACATCCCCCACCGGAGGCGCCTCTCCATGCGGCGGCGCGGTGACCGGCCCCGTCCGCTGGTGGGAGAGGACGCTCCCCGCCGCCAGCACCAGCGCCAGATAAGCCGCCGCCGCAAAGCAGTACGCCGGCCGGCGGCTCCGCCGCTGTTTTTCACTGCGGGCGATCAAATACGGATCTGCTTCGCCGATGGCCTGGAACAGCCGCTCCTGCTGGTTCATAAAAGCTCCTCCTTTTCCAGATAGCGCCGCAGCTTCTCCCGGCTGCGGAAGAGGCTGGTCCGCACGGTCGCCTCCCGCATGCCATACCGTCCCGCGATCTCCGCCGCCGGCTCTGCGGCCCAGTAGCGCCGCAAAAAGACGCTGCACTCCCGCTCCGGCAGCGTATGCAGGAAGCGGTCCACCGCCCTCCCCAGTTCCGCGGCCTCCAGTGTCTGGACGGTGTCCTGCGGCGATGCGCACTCCGCCAGTTCCTCCAGGATCAGGGGCAGCTCTCCCCCGCCCCGCTTCTCCGCATGGCTGGCCCGCCAGCGGTCGAACGCCAGGTTCCGGGCGATCTTCCCCAGGAACGGGGCCAGCCGTCCCGGGCGGTCCTCCGGCATGGCGTTCCAGGCGCTGAGCCAGGTGTCGTTGACGCACTCCTCTGCGTCCCTCCCGTCATGCAGGATGTTCCGGGCGATCGTCTTGCAGTACGCGCCGTACTTCCGCCCGCTCTCCCGGATGGCCTCCGGGTCCCGCCGCCAGTACAAATCTACGATGGCTTGGTCCTCCATCCGCGCTCCTCCTCTCGGCCTTCGTTGGGCCCTCGATCGTATAGACGGGAAAAAAGCGCCGGCGTTCCCGGTCCGCCCGATCTTCCATGAAAAGGCCGCCCGCGGATCCGCGGACGGCCTCCTCCTGCCCGGGCCCTCCCCCCTCAGCGGTTCTTCTGATAGATGGTCCAGAGCCCGTCCATCAGCAAGAACTTATCGTAGAGGATGGGGTTTCGGCAGTAGCGCACGATGACCGGAGCGTTGCCGCCCGTGGCGACCACGCTGACCTCCCGGCCCGGGAACTCCTCCCGGACCCGGTCGATGATGCCGTCCAGCATCCCGGCGGTGCCGTAGACGATGCCGGAGCGCATACAGTCCTCGGTGTTCTTCCCGATGAGGGACTTCGGATGCTGGAGGGAGATGTCCGGCAGCTGGGCCGCCCGGCGGCTCAGGGCCTCCAGGGACACGTTGACCCCCGGCAGCAGCAGCCCGCCCTCGTAGGTCCGGCCCTCGGAGATGACGCCGATGGTGGTGGCGGTGCCCATGTCGATGGTGATGATGGGGGGCGTGAACTTCTCCAGCGCCGCCACGGCGTCCGCCACGATGTCGGCACCCACCTGGGTCTGGACCGTCAGGCGGATGTTCAGCCCGGTCTTCACGCCGGGGCCCACCACCATGGGGGGCTTGCCCAGGAGGCGGGTCAGGGCCTTCTCCATCATGAAGTTCAGCGGAGGCACCACGCTGCACAGGATGGCCCCGGTGACGTCCTTATAGCTGAAATGGTAGAGGGTGAACAGGTTCATCAGGTCGATGCTGATCTGATCCGCGGTCTTCCGGCTGTCCGTGTCCAGGGAGGCCAGGAAGCGGAGGGCCTTGTCCTTATCGAAAAGGCCGACCGAGGTATTGGAGTTGCCCACATCGATGGCAAGCAGCATGGAGAGCGCTCCTTTCGTCCCAGTCTTTCTCATACAGATATACTAGCACGAGTCGGGCCGCCTTGCAAGAGGAGGCAAAACGCGGGGGCTCCCCAGGACGGCCCCGCAAAACGGGCTTGCCATCGCACATCCGTTCTGGTATACTGGATGCATCAAACGAGAGGAGCGCACCGTGTATGACGTATTCGACAAGGCTGGCCTCCCCCCTGGGCCCCCTGGCCTCCGACGGGGAGGCGGTCACCGGCCTTTGGCTGGAGGGCCAGAAGTATTTCGCCGCCGGACTGGCGGCGGAGCCGGAGGAACGCCCGGACCTGCCGGTCTTCCGCCAGGCGGCGGCATGGCTGGACGCCTATTTCGAGGAGAGGGAGCTCCCGCCCCTGCCGCCCCTGGCCCCCCAGGGGAGCGCGTTCCGGCAGAGGGTATGGGGGCTGCTGCTGGAGATCCCCTTTGGGACGACCACGACCTACGGCGCGCTGACGGAGGAGCTGAGATCCTCCGGGATCCCCGCCTCTCCCCAGGCGGTGGGCGGCGCGGTGGGACACAACCCCATCTCGATCCTGATCCCCTGCCACCGGGTCGTGGGGGCGGACGGCAGCCTGACGGGCTACGCCGGGGGCGTGGAGAAGAAGCGGGCCCTGCTGGAGCTGGAGGGCGCGGACCTGTCGGGGCTCTACGCGCCGAAAAGAGGGACGGCGCTGTGAGGGAAACACGGAAGCCCTATCCAAAGGCGGCCCATGACCGGACCTTTGGAGCGGTCCCCGGACCGGCCGTACCGGAGCCTGAGGGGCAGGAGCCTGTCCCCGCTCGGGGGAGATGGCCCTGCCCCTGCTGCGGCTATAAGACCTTCCCGGTCCCCAAGGAGGACGCCCTGGCCTATCTCTGCCCGGTGTGCCTTTGGGAGAACGACGTCTTCGACCCCGGCGAGGACCGGCCCAGCGACGAAAATCACGGCATGACCCTGGCAGAAGGCCGGGAGGCTTATAAGAGGCTCGGAGCCGTCCGGGAGGAGTTCCTGCCATACGCGCGGGAGCCCCTGCCGGAGGAACTGCCGTGACGAAACGGGCATGGGGTCTCCCCATGCCCGTCGCCCTTACAGGATGATGCAGATGAGCCCCCCGCTGCCCTCGTTGATGATGCGGGTCAGGGTCTCCTGGAGCTTCTTCCGGGCGTCGTCCGGCATCCGCTTCAGCTTGCCCTGGAGGTCGTCGCTGACCAGCTCGTGGAAGCTCCGGCCGAAGATGTTGGACTGCCAGATCTTGCTGGTGTCCCCCTCGAACTCCTGGAGGAGGTAGTTCACCATGTCCTCCGACTGCTTCTCGTTCCCCACGATGGGCGAGACCGCCGTCTCGATGTCCGCCCGGATCATGTGGATGCTGGGGGCGCTGGCCTTCAGCTTCACGCCGTAGCGTCCCCCCTGCTTCATGATCTCCGGCTCCTCCAAGGTCAGCTCGTCGATGCTGGGGACCACGATGCCGTACCCCGTCTCCTTCACGTCCCGCAGGGCCCCGGCCACCTTGTCGTACTCCGCCTTCACCGCCGCCAGGCGGGTCAGCAGGCTCATCAGGTCGCCGTCGTCCGCCACCTCGAAGCCGGACTGCTCCGACAGGGTGTGGTAGAACAGCTCCCGGGGCAGGCTGAGGCTGGCCGCGGCCACGCCGGTGCCCAGGTCGATGGAGGTGATCTTCGCCTCGCTGATGTTCTCGCAGCTCCCCAGGGCGGCGATGACGCCGTCCACCTCCCGGATGTGCTGGAGCTGGGAGGTCCCCTGGCGGACCGCGTCGTAGAGGCTGGCCTTGATGGGGTGGTCCGTGGGCAGGGCGTCCACCCAGGGGGGCAGGAACAGATCCAGCTCCTGCATGGGGAACTCGTAGAGCACCGCCCGGAGGATGTCCGCCACGTCCTCCTCCCCCAGGTCCAGGCAGTTCACCGGGACGCAGTTCACCTCGTAGCGGGAGGCGATGTCCCGGGCGATGGCCTCCGCCCGGTCGGACCTGGGATCCACGGAGTTCAGCAGGACGATGAAGGGCTTCCCCAGCTCCTGGAGCTCCCGGACCACCCGCTCCTCCGCCTCCAGATAGTCCTCCCGGGGGATGTCGGAGACGGTGCCGTCGGTGGTGATGACGATGCCGATGGTGGAGTGCTCCGAGATGACCTTCCGGGTGCCGATCTCCGCCGCCTCCGTCATGGGGATCTCGTGGTCGTACCAGGGCGTGGTCACCATCCGGGGCGCGTCGTCCTCATACTGGCCGATGGCCCCCCGCACCATGTAGCCCACGCAGTCGATCAGCCGCACGGAGAAGGACGCGCCGTCCGGCAGCTGGACCTGGGCCGCCTCCTCCGGGACGAATTTGGGCTCCGCCGTCATGATCGTCCGGCCGGATCCGCTCTGGGGCAGCTCATCCCTGGCCCGCTCCTTGCGGTAGACGTTCTCGATGTTGGGGATCACCTGGGTCTCCATGAAGCGCTTGATGAAGGTGGACTTGCCGGTCCGCACCGGGCCCACCACGCCGATGTAGATATCTCCCGACGTGCGGGTGGCGATATTCTGATAGATAGTCGTGTTCATAGTATCCCGTCCTTTTTCCGCTCCATATTCATGCTTCACTCTATGTCCCAGGGGGCCAAAGTATGACGGCCCGTCTCGTTTTAGAGGAAGCGCACAAGAACGGGCCCGGCGCGAAGAGCTGATTTGGTCGAAATCATGCTTTACACAGGTTCTTTAATATGGTAAACTGCTAGCGTATTAAAAGAGCGGGACGCCCGCTCCTGTTTGGAGGATGAGAACATGAAGCAATGGAAAAAACTCTGGGCCCTCCTGCTGGCCCTTGCCATGGTCCTGAGCCTGGCCGCCTGCGGCGGCGAAGACAGCGGCTCCGCCGGGAGCAGCGCCCCCCCTGCCGATGCGGCGGGCGCCTCGGACGGCGCGGGGAGCGATCCCTCCGCCGACAGCGATCTGGCCTATGTCCAGGGCAAGGGCACGCTGGTCGTCGGGATGACCGACTTCGCCCCCATGGATTATAAGGCGGACGGCAGCGACGAGTGGATCGGCTTCGACGCCGACATGGCCAAGGCTTTCGCCGAGAGCCTGGGCGTGACCGCCGAGTTCCTGGAGCTGGCCGACTGGGACGCCAAGTCCATGGAGCTGGACACCAAGGCCATCGACGTGGTGTGGAACGGCATGACCCTCACCGATGACGTCAAGGCCCTGATGAGCACCTCCGAGCCTTACTGCCTCAACGGCCAGGTGGTGGTGGTCAACAAGAGCGTGGCCGACCAGTACCAGACCGTGGACAGCCTCAGCAGCCTGAAGTTCGCCGTGGAGAACGGCTCTGCCGGCGCCGAGCAGCTGGACGCGCTGGGCATCCCCTACACCGCCATGCAGAACCAGGCCGCCGCTTTGATGGAAGTGGCCTCCGGCGCCTCGGACGCCGCGGTCATCGACCTGCTGATGGCCGGCGCCATGATCGGCGAGGGCACCAGCTATCCCGATCTGACCTACACCGTGCAGCTCAACGACGAGGAATACGGCGTGGGCTTCCGGAAGGGGTCCGATCTGACCGACGCCTTCAACACCTGGTGGAAGGGAGCTTATGACGCCGGCACCGTGATGGAGACCGCCTCGGTCTACGGCGTGCAGGAGTCCGTGATCGAAAAATAAGAGGCTCGCGGAGCTTGGGCAGAGGGCGCAGCGCCCTCTGCCCTTCCCGGCTTTGAAAGGAGAGTCCCCATGTTTATCCCCGTGACCCTGAGCCTGCTGGAGGGCATGATCACCACGCTGAAGCTCTTCTTCCTCACGCTGCTCTTCGCCCTGCCCCTGGGGCTGATCATCAGCTTCGGCTCCATGAGCCGCTTCCGCCCCCTGCGCTGGCTGGTACAGACCGTGGTCTGGATCGTCCGGGGCTCTCCGCTGATGATCCAGATCCTCATCATCTTCTACGGGCCCGGCCTGCTCTTCGGCCTCCCCCTGCTCCCCAGGTTCACCGCGGCCCTGGTGGCCTTCGCCGTCAACTACGCCTGCTATTTCTCCGAGATCTACCGGGGCGGCATCCAATCCGTCCCCCAGGGGCAGTACGAGGCGGGACAGGTCCTCGGCATGACGCAGTCCCAGATCTTTTTCAAGATCACCCTGCTCCAGGTGGTCAAGCACATCGTCCCCCCCATGGGCAACGAGATGATCACCCTGGTGAAGGATACCTCCCTGGTCCGGGTCATCTCCGTGTATGAGCTGATCTGGATGGGCGAGACGTACATCAAAAAGGGCCTGATCTGGCCCCTGTTCTATACGGCGGTCTTCTACCTCTTCCTCAGCGGCATCCTGACCGTCCTGCTGGACCAGTTCGAAAAGAAGCTGGATTATTTCAAATAAGGGGGGCCCAACATGTCCATCCTGGAAGTCCGACACATCGAAAAGCACTTCGGTCCCACGCAGGTCCTCTCCGACATCAGCTTCTCTCTGGAGGAGGGCCAGGCCCTGTCCATCATCGGCTCCTCCGGCTCCGGGAAGACGACCCTCCTCCGCTGCCTGAACTTCCTGGAGCGTCCTGACAACGGCAGGATCTGCGTGAAGGGCGAGACGCTCTTCGACGCCGCCGACCCCAAGACCCAGCTGGAGAGCGAGATCCGCAAAAAGCGCCTCCATTTCGGCTTGGTGTTCCAGAACTTCAACCTGTTCCCCCAGTATACGGCCCTGCAGAACGTCACCCTGGCCAGGGAGCTCCTGGCGAAAGAACGGGGCGGTGAGGACAAGGAGGACATCGTCAAGGCGGGCCGGGAGCTGCTGGCCCAGATGGGCCTGGCCGACCGGGAGGGCCACTACCCCCACCAGCTCTCCGGCGGACAGCAGCAGCGGGTCGCCATCGCCCGGGCGCTGGCCCTGCACCCGGACATCCTCTGCTTCGACGAGCCGACCTCCGCCCTGGATCCGGAGCTCACGGGGGAGGTCCTGCGGGTCATCCGCTCCCTGGCGGAACAGCGGACCACCATGATCATCGTCACCCACGAGATGGCCTTCGCGCGGGACGTGGCGGACCAGGTGATCTTCATGGACGACGGCGTCATCGTGGAACAGGGCGTCCCCCGGGAGGTCATCGACCATCCCAAGGAAGAGCGCACCCGGCAGTTCCTGTCCCGGTATTCGAACGATTGAGACGCCTATCCTATAAAGCAGATATGCTTCACAGAGGGAAGCGCGCGGGAGATCTCCTCCCGCGCGCTTTTCATGCCCGTTTCCTCGGGATCAGCAGCAGCTGGTCCTGGGGGATCGACTCCTCCCCCTCCAGCTGGTTGGCCGAGAGGATCGCGGCGATGGTGGTGTTGTACTTCTTCGCCAGGTCCCAGGCGCTCTCCTGCCGCCCGATGCACCGCAGGACCAGGGACGGCGCGCCGCTGGGATCCTTGGCGGTCTCCGCGTCCAGCTTCGCGGCGGAGACGCAGACCTTCTTCACCCTGGTCGCCGCCTCCACATGGAAGTCCACCGGGAAGCGGACCTCGATCCCCCGGTCCCCCAGGGTCCCCTGGATCTCCTCGGCACAGACGGCCTTGGCGGCGATCCGGCAGTCCTCCGGCAGCTCCAGCTGGCATCCGGCGTCGATGCTCCGCTCCGCCACCAGCGGCACGCCGCCCTCGTCCAGGTACATGGCCCGGACGGTCACTCCGGTCCGGAGCACCGCCATCTTCCCCTCCCGGCTGACGGACACCGCGCCGCACTTGGCGGACAGCGCCAGGATGGACTCCGCCACCACGCCGATCTCCAGGACCTCCCGCAGGGTCTGACGGCGGGTCAGATCCTCGCAGAAGCTGGTGATGTTCAGCGGCGCGGCCTCATAGGTCATATCATAGGCCGTGGAATAGAGGTCGCTGAGCAGGGTCAGCTCCTGCTCCTCCCGCAGGAGGGCCGTGGCGTGGAGGTACAGCGTCACCGCGATCTGCCGGCCCTCCGGGTCGTCGCCGTCGATCTGGAGGTCTGTCCCCGTGAGCTGCAGCTGCAGCCTGGCCGCGGCGCCCTCCGCGGCGCCCTCCACCTCCATGATCTGGGAGAAGGGCAGCTCGGAAACGGCGGAGGCGAAGGCGCCGTCGTTGTCCCGGTAGAGCAGGCTGATGGAGAAGATGCCCTTGAAGATCAGCTTGCTGCCCACGATCTTCGTCTCCGTGACGGTGCTGGAGATCTGACTGGTCAGCAGTTCCGCCGCGCCTTCCCGTCCCGGGGAGAGGTCCACCTCCTCGGTGAAGGTGAAATCCTTCTCGGCGATGTGGGTCAGGAGGATCGCGTGCTGTCCCTCCTGCCGCTTCTCCACCTGGAGCCCCGGCTCCGCCTCCGTGTCCGTGCAGAACTCCAGGGGCTTGCGCTGATAGCCGGTCAGACGCGTCACCAGCTTGCAGTGGGTGAAGATCTTCCGGGGGTTCAGCATCCGGGCTTCCAAAAACTCCGTCTCCGTCTCGGCGGTCAGGTGCTGGCAGCCCGGCAGCGCCCGGCTGTCGCTCTCGGCGGTGAAGGGGATGGCGAACTCCAGCGTCCGGACGCCGCTCTCACCGTCCGGGGTGTAGAGCACGGTGACCCGGACCGTGCCGGAGATCTCCGCCTTCCCGTCCCGCAGTTCCCGGCTGTGGAGGTATACCTTCCCGTCGGTCTCGATGATGCGGGCGATATCGGGACAGTAGTCCGGCACGATGGTCTCCGCCGTCTCCTCTTGGGTCAGGGTCAGCTCCCCGCCCGTTTCATAGGTGTCCAAGGACACTTTTTTCAATTCCAGTTCCATGAAGGGCTCCTTCCTTTCCCGGCGATCCATAAGATCCATGTCCTAGTGTATGAACCGCCGGGAAAGGATATGTCTCATACCTTGAAGATCTTCTTCAGGATGCCCCGGAGCATTTTGGGGGACTTCCAAACGACGATGTTCATAAGACGCCTCCTCCCTGTCCTCATCGCCGGCAGCAGGCGCAGCCGCAGCCGATCAGCAGGAACGCGACCAGGAACATCAGCACGCCCACCGGGAACACCGCGGCGATCAAGATCCCCGCGCCCAGGGCGACGGCGCATATGCCCAGCAGGCGGCTGCCGCCGCCCTGGCCTCCACAGCCCCAATTTCCGCGACCCATTGCGTCACGCCTCCTTCCCTTCTTCCTCAGTATATACGGCGGGCCCGTCCCTGGTGAAAAGAGGACGCCGCCCCGGTCCCCGGAGGCGGCGTCTCACTTTTTCCCCTGCCACTCCCGCAGGGGCTTCAGCTCTTCATAGAGGCGGAGGTAGCTGTCATGGCGGCTCTTCTGGATATCGCCCCGGCGCAGGGCCTCCAGCACGGCGCAGCCCTGCTCCCGGGTATGGGAGCAGCCCACGAAGCGGCACGCGCCCAAGTAAGGGGCGAACTCCAAGAAGGTCTCCGGCAGGCGGCGCTTCAGCTCCAGGTCCAGCTCCTCCGTGTCGAAGGAGGAGAACCCGGGCGTGTCCACCACCTCCGCCCCGCAGGACAGGCGGTGCAGCTCCACATGGCGGGTGGTATGGCGGCCCCGGCCCAGGGCGGTGCTGACCTCTCCCGCCGGCAGGCGGAGACCGGGGTCCAGCGCGTTCAAGATGCTGGATTTCCCTACGCCGGAGTTCCCTGTGAAGGCAGACAGCTTCCCAGAGATCGCCCCCTTCAGCTCCTCCAGGCCCTCCCCGGTCTCCGCGCTGACCCGCAGGGTCTGGAAGCCGGAGGCGCGGTAGATGCCATAGAGCTCCTCCGCCGGGTCCAGGTCGCACTTGTTCAGCAGCACGATGACCTGACAGCCCTTCAAGGCGGCGATGGCGGCCACCCGGTCGATGAGGAAGGGGTCCGTCTTGGGGACCGCGTTGGAGGCGATGACCACCAACCGGTCGATGTTGGCCACGGCGGGCCGGGCGAAGGCGTTCCGCCTGGGGAGGACCGCTTCCACGAGGCCCTCCCCGCCGCCCAGCTCCCGGACCTCCACCCGGTCCCCCACCAGGGGGGAGATCCCCTCTTTCCGGAACCTCCCCCTGGCCCGGCAGGTCAGGACGGTCCCCTCCCCGACGTCCACATAATAGAAGCCGCTGAGGGCTTTTTGGATGCGTCCCGTCATATCAGCTGAACTGCACGTCTTGGATCTGGCTCTGATCCAGCACGCCGTCGAAATAGATCTTGACCGTCTGAGTGCCGGAGCCCTTGAGCGGCGGGTTCGTGAAAACGGTCCCGTCGGCGCAGCTGACCCGCTCCGAATACTGGGGATCCGCCTCGTCGCCCACGTAGACATCCACCTGGACGGTGGTGCGGTCATCCTGCGGCAGAGTGATGGTGATCCCGACCTCTTTGACGGTGATGCCCCCGCTGACCTGGAACTTGATGGTGTCCCATTCGGTCACGGTCGTGGCGGGATCGATGCTCTGCCAGATGATGCTGTTGGGCTCCTCCGCGCTCTCCACATATTCGATGTCGGCCTCCGTACAGGTCAGGTGCCAGGTGTCCACCAGGGACCGCAGGGCCTCGTCGATCTGCATCCCCACGAAACGGGGCACCGCCACGGGCTTCTTCTCCGGCCCCTTGCTGACGATGAGGCGGACGGTGTCGCCGTTTTTCAGCGGCTCCCCCTCGGCGGGCTCGCTGCGGATGATATAGCCCTCGGTGTACTCGTCGCTGAACTCCATATCCGCTTCATCGCTGACGATCTCCAGCCCGTATTTCTCCTCCAGGCTCTTCAGCCGCGCCTTCGCCTGGGGCACGGTGTCGTTCACCACATCCACCATCTCGCCGGTGTCCTCCCCGGCGCTGATCCAGACGCTGATGGTCAGGTTGTCGCCCTTCTGGTGCCGGCCCTCCGCGGGATCCTGCCGGGCGATGGTCCCCGCAGGATATTCCTCGCTGAACTCGCTGCCCTTCTCCACCAGGGTGAAGATGTCCTTCACGCCGGTCAGATCGCCGGCCTGCTCCAGGGTGTAGCCCAGCAGGGAGGGCACGGGGTAGGTCACCGGCGCCTGGGGCTGGGCGATGGAATCCGACATGGTCTTGACCAGCACGACGGCCAGCGCCAGCGCCAGCATGACGGCCACGCCGACCAGGATCTTCACCCCGGCGCCTCCGCCCCGCCGGGGCGGATCGTAGTCGTAGTCGTCCTCATACTCCCGGCGGCGCTCACGGGGCCGCTCCGGCTCCCGGCCCTTCGGCGTCGGGTGGAGCGTCCGGTCATAGGTGCGGATGGGCTGGGTGGGCTCCACCGGCTCCTCCGGGCGGAGGTCCATCATGGTGAAGTCCAGATCGATGTTGGGGTCCTTCCGGAAATCCTCCAGGTCGGCGATCATGGCGTCGGCGGAGGCGTAGCGCCGCTCCAGGGCCGGCGTCATGGCCTTCATGCAGATCAGCTCCAGCTGGACCGGGATCTCCTTGTTCAGCTCCCGGGGGGCCAGGGGCACGGAGCTGAGGTGCTGGATGGCCACGGACACGGCGGAGTCCCCCTCGAAGGGCAGCCGCCCGGTGAGCATCTCGTACATCACCACGCCGGCGGAGTAGATATCGCTGCGGGAATCGGTCCGCTCCCCCCTGGCCTGCTCCGGCGAGATATAATGGACGGAGCCCAGGGCCTCCTGGGTCAGGGTCTGGGCGGAGTTCTCCAGGCAGGCGATGCCGAAATCGGCCACCTTCACGCTGCCGTCCCGGAGGACCATGACGTTTTGGGGCTTGATGTCCCGGTGGACGATGCCCCGGCTGTGGGCGTGGCTGAGGCCCCGCATGATCTGGGTGATGAAGTGCAGGGACTCCCGCCAGTTCAGCTGGCCCCGCTTCTGCATATACTGCTTGAGCGTGATGCCGTCGATCAGCTCCATGACGATATATTCCGTGTCGCCGCCCCGGCTCACGTCGTAGACCGACACGATGTTGGGGTGGGACAGCTGGGCGACGGCCTGGGACTCCGCGTTGAAGCGGCGGCGGAAATCCTCGTCCTGGGCCAGATCGCTCTTCAAGATCTTCAGCGCGACGAGGCGGTTGAGCCGGTGGCATTTCGCCTTATAGACCACGGCCATGCCCCCGGTGCCGATGCGCTCCAGGATCTCATAGCGGTTGTCCAGCATCTTCCCGATGTATTGATCCATACAGCTCCTCCTCCCTTACGGTTCCCTCGCCAAAACGACGGTGACGTTGTCCGGCGCGCCCCGGCCCTTGGAGATGGCCAGCAGACGGTCCATGCAGGTCTCCGTGTCGCCCCGGAGGACCTCCGCCATGATCTCCTGGTCCGTCACGGTGTTGACCAGTCCGTCGGTGCACAAAAGGAGGAAGTCCCCCGGAGAGAGCTGGCAGGTGTAGCAGTCGCACTCCGGGTCGATGTCCGGCCCCAGGGCCCGGGTGATCAGGTTCCGGTTGGGGTGGCGGCGGGCCTCCTCCGCGGTGATGTCCCCCCGCTCCAGCATGTGCTCCACCAGGGAGTGGTCGCGGGTCACCTGGACGATGCGGTCCCGGCTGATGTGATAGGCCCGGCTGTCTCCCACGTTGGCGATGACCACGCCGCCGTCGAAGGAGACGGCGGAGACCAGGGTGGTCCCCATGCTGCGGTATTCCTCCGAGCTCCGGGCGGCCTCCCGCACGGCGCGGTTGGCCAGGGCCACCGCCACCACGGAGACCTCCCGCAGGCGGTCCGGCTTCGCGCCGGCGGAGAGGCGCTTCTCCATCTCCGCGGAAAAGGTCTCCACGGCGATGCGGCTGGCCAGCCGGCCGCCGGCGGCGCCGCCCATCCCGTCGCAGACCACGCAGATCGTATGGCCGAACACGGTCTGCACCGCGTAGGCGTCCTGGTTCTCTTTGCGGACGAGGCCGGTATCGGTCATGGTCCATATGTTCATCATTGAGGATACTCCCCTTTCTCTGCCTTCCTGCGGAGCTGTCCGCATGCGGCGTCTATATCTCCGCCCAGGCTCCGCCGCACCGTGGCGGTGACGCCGTGGGACTCCAGGCGCTTTTGGAACGCCGCCGTCCGGCGGGAGGGCCGGAAGGGGCTCTCCGCCACGTCGTTCAGCGGGATCAGGTTCACGTGGCCCGGCATCCCCCGCAGACGCTCCGCGATGAGGTCCGCCTGCCAGTCCCGGTCGTTCACGCCGTCGATCATGGCGTACTCGAAGGAGATCCGCCGCCCGGTCCTGCGGAAATAGTCGTGGCAGGCGGCGAACAGCTCCTCCACGCTATAGGCCCGGTCCACGGGCATGAGCTTGGAGCGGGTCTCGCCGTCCGGCGCGTGGAGGGAGACGGACAGCGTCAGCTGCAGCTCCAGCTCCGCCAGGCGGCGGATGCCGGGGATCACGCCGCAGGTGGAGAGGGAGATGTGCCGCATCCCGATGTTCAGCCCGTCGGGGTGGTTCACGATCTCCAGGAACTTCAGCACGGCGTCCAGGTTGTCCATCGGTTCACCGATGCCCATCAGCACGATGTTGGAGATGGGGGCGCCGGAGTCCTTTTGGACGAAGATCACCTGCTCCAGCAGCTCGCCTGGCGTCAGGTCCCGGACCTTCCCGGCGATGGTGGACGCGCAGAAGGCGCAGCCCATCCGGCAGCCCACCTGGGAGGAGATGCAAACGGTGTTCCCGTGGCGGTAGCGCATCAGGACGGACTCGATGCAGTTGCCGTCCGCCAGCTCCCAGAGATATTTGATGGTGCCGTCCTTCGCAGACACCTGCCGGCGGACCGCCTTGGGGACGCCCAGCGTACAGGTCTCCCGCAGACGCTCCCGCAGGGGGATGGGGAGGTCCGACATCTCGTCGAAGGAGCCCGCGCCCCGGCTGAGCCAGGAGAAGACCTGCCGGCCCCGGAAGGCGGGCTCCCCCATCCCTTGGAGGGCCTCCCGCAGCTCCGGGAGGGACATAGATCTCAGATCGAACATACATGCCTCGAATCAACCGCGCCGCGTCATGCGGCAGATGTAAAAACCGTCGGTGCCGTGGAGGTGGGGCCAGAGCGTCACCTGGCCCTCCGTCCCCCCGATGGGCCCCGGCAGAGCGAAGCTTTCCCGGGAAAAGCCCGGGTGGAGCCCCAGGAAGGCGTCCGTCACCTCTTCGTCCTCCTCCGGCAGGATGGTGCAGGTGGCGTAGACCAGCGTCCCGCCGGGGCGGACATACCGCGCGGCGTTCTCCAGGATGGCGCTCTGGATCACCGGCAGGGCGAAGAGGCTGTCCGCCCCCTTCCGCCGGATGTCCGGCTTCTTGCGGAGGATGCCCAGCCCGGAACAGGGCGCGTCCACCAGGACCAGGTCGAAGGCGTCCCGCCACTCCTCCCGGAAGGCCCGCCCGTCGGCGGCCGCGGTGCGGATGCACCCCAGGCCCAGCCGGGCCGCGCCCTCCTGGATGCGCCGGAGCTTGTTCTCGTGGAGGTCGCAGGCGAGGATCTCCCCCTGCCCCCCCATGGCGATGGCGGCGGCGAAGGATTTGCCGCCCGGGGCGGCGCAGACATCCAGCACCCGGCTCTCGGGCCGCAGGTCCGCCGCCAGCACCGCGAGGCGGGCCGCAGGGTCCTGTATATAGACGGCCCCGTCCCGGAAGGCCGCCAGCCGCTCCAGGTCCCCCGTGCCGGAGAGCAGCAGGCAGTCCGGCAGCCAGGGATGCTCCTCCACCCGGACGCCCTCGTCCTCCAGGGCCCTGCGGGCCGCGCCGGCGGAGGAACGGCAGGTGTTCACCTGAGCGGCCATAGGGGGCTGGCTGTTGCCGGCGGCCAAGAACGCCTCCGCCTCCTCCCGGCCCAGCAGGGCCAGCAGCCGCTTCACCAGCCACTTGGGATGGCTGTAGCGGATGGAGAGGTAGCCCGCCTCGTCCCGGTCCGGGATGGCGGGCAGCGCCCCCTTCTCCCGGCTCAGCCGCCGGAGGACGGCGTTGACCAGGCCCGCCGCCGGTCCCCTGCCCGCATCCTTCGCCAGCTCCACCGACGTATGGACGGCGGCGCTGTCCGGCACCCGGTCCAGGAACAAGATCTGATAGGCCCCGATCCGCAGGATGTCCGCCAGCGGCGGCTGGAGGCGCTCCAGCTTCTGGGTGCAGTACCGGGAGAGGTAGAAGTCCAGCAGGGCCTCGTTCTGGATGACCCCGTAGACGATCCGGCTGCACAGCCCCGCGTCGGCGGGAGAGAGCCCCGCCAGGCGGGGGCCCAGCGCCGCATCCGCCCAGGCCCCCCGCACGCGGCAGGCCGTCAGGACGGACAGCGCCTCCCTGCGGGCGCTCATCCGCGGCCTCCGCCCCGGCGGCCGCCCCGATCGCTCCGCCCGAGGAAGATCAGCACATAGCGCAGCAGCTGCAGGGCGGACATCAGCAGCGCCGCCACATAGGTCAGCGCCGCCGCCCGGAGGACCTTCCGGGCGCCGTCCAGCTCCTCACCGTCCAGCAGCCCCTGGCCCTCGATGGTCTCCAGGGCCCGGCGGGAGGCGTTGAACTCCACCGGCAGGGTCACCAGCTGGAAGAACGTGGTCAGGGAGAACAGCAGGATGCCCGCCAGGAACAGGCCCTGGCTGTACAGCATCAGCCCGATGAACAGGAAGAGGAAGGAACAGCGGGACCCGATGTTCGTCAGGGGCACGATGGCGCTGCGCAGGCGGATGGGCGCGTAGCCCACGGCGTACTGGACGGCATGGCCCGCCTCGTGGGCCGCCACGCCCGCCGCCGCGACGGTGGCGGCGCTGTAGACGGCCTGGGAGAGGTAGATGGTATTGTCCCTGGGATCGTAATGGTCCGTCAGTTCGCCCCAGGTGGACGTGATCCGCACGTCATAGACCCCGTTGGCCCGCAGGACGGCCTCCGCCGCCTGGGCCCCGGTGAGCCGGCGCCGGCTGGGCACCCGGCTGTACTTCTTGAAATTGCCGCTGACCTGGGCCTGGGCCCAGAGGGACAGGAGCAGCACCGGGATCAGCAGGAGGCAGTATACGTTGTCCGCCAGGAAATCACCGTAGCCGAATCTATAATAAGGCATAAGCACCCTCGAATCTCATCGTTGGATGGGATGTCCCAATAAATATGCCGCGGCAGACATCCGTTTGCCGCCCTTGGCCTGGAGCTCCGTCACCCGGAGGACCTTCCCGTCGCCGCAGGCCACGCCGATCCCCTGCTTCCCCGCGGACACGATGGTCCCCGGGGGGGCCTCCGTCCCCTCCCCGGTCTCCGAAACGGCATAGAGCTTCATCTCCTCGCCGCTCACGATATCGGTGGTGGCGCAGGGCCAGGGGATCAGCCCCCGGACCTGACAGCCGATCTCATGGGCGGGACGGCCCCAGTCCACCGGGGACAGCTCCTTGCTCAGCATGGGGGCATAGGTGTGCTGTCCGTGGTCCTGCGGCGTCCGGGAGGCCGTGCCGCGGGCCAGGGCCTCCACGGCCTCCGACAGCGCCTCCGCCCCCAGCTCCGCCAGCCGGGCGGTGAGGGCCTGGGCGTCTTCCGTCTCCCCGATGG
This sequence comes from uncultured Oscillibacter sp., assembly GCF_910584465.1. GTDB lineage: Bacteria > Bacillota > Clostridia > Oscillospirales > Oscillospiraceae > Oscillibacter. Next base: position 87,350 of record NZ_CAJUBK010000001.1, on the reverse strand, counting down.
GCGTGGATCTTTGCAAGATCACGTCCCCGGTGTCCAGCCCCTCCTCCATATACATGATGGAGACGCCGGTCTCGGCCTCCCCGTCCAGCACCGCCCAGTTGATGGGGGCCGCCCCCCGGTACTTGGGCAGGAGCGAGGAGTGGACGTTGACGGCCCCCAGCGGCGGCACGTCCAAGATGTCCTTCGGCAGCAGCTTGCCATAGGCCGCCACCACGATCAGCTCCGGCCTCAGGGAGCGGACCAGCGCCAGGGCCTCCCCGTCCCGCAGGGACGCAGGCTGGGAGACCGTCAGCCCCTTCGTAAGGGCATATTCCTTCACAGGCGTTGGCATCAGCTTATGCCCGCGGTTCTTCGGCTTGTCCGGCTGGGTCAGGACGCCGCAGATCTCATGCCCGTCCTCCACCAGCCGCCGGAGGGAGGCCACGGCGAACTCCGGCGTGCCCATAAAGACGATCCGCATCAGCCGCCCTCCTCCTGTTTGAAGTATCCCTCCACTTCCTCATCGGTCAGGAAGCGTTCGATGTGCTCGGTGTAGAGATGGCCGTCCAGGTGCTCCAGCTCGTGGCAGAAGCAGCGGGCCATCAGGCCCTCGCCCTCGATCTCGAACCAGCGGCCGTCCCGGTCCTGGGCCTTGACCCGGACATAGCTGGGCCGGGTGACCAGCCCCCACTTGCCGGGGACGCTGAGACAGCCCTCCGGGCCGGTCTGCTCCCCGCTCCGGGCGACGATCTCCGGGTTCACCAGCTCGATATATCCCTCGGTCTCCTCGTCCATGACCACGCAGGCCCGCCGGAGGATGCCCACCTGGGGCGCCGCCAGTCCCGCGCCGCCGGCCTCCGCCAGCGTCTCCACCAGATCGTCCATCAGTATATGCAGACGGCGGTTGAAATCCGTCACCGGGCGGCATGTCTTGTTCAGGCAGTCCTCCCCCTGCACCACGATCTTACGCAATGCCATCTTTGAACCTCCTACTCCGCGGCGTTGCACTCCGCGAAAATATTGGACCCACGGTTGGCGCGGTCCCCGGCGAAGGCCCGCAGCAGCCCGGCGATCTCCTCCCGTGTCTCCTTGTCGTTCCTGCCCACCAGCAGGACGCGGTAGCGGTAGCGGTTGTTGACCTTCAGCACCGGGGCGGGGGCCGGGCCCAGCACCTCGCCGTCCCCGAAGCGCCGGCGCAGCGCGTCCCGCACGCCGATCGCCGCCCGCAGCACCGCCCCCTCCTCCGGGCCGGAGATGGTGAGGGTGAACAGGTCCGCGAAGGGCGGGAGACGGCGCAGCCGCCGCAGGCGGATCTCGCTGTCATAGAAGCGGTCGTAATCCTGCCGGGCGGCGCACTGAATCACGTCGTTCCCCGGCGTATAGGTCTGGATGACGGCCCGGCCGGTCTTGCTGCCCCGGCCCGCCCGGCCCACCACCTGGGTCAGCAGGCTGAAGGTCCGCTCCGCCGCCCGGTAGTCCTCCAGATACAGCGAGAGGTCGGCGGCCAGGACCCCCACCAGGGTCACCCCCTCGAGATCCAGGCCCTTGGCCACCATCTGGGTGCCCAGGAGGATCGGGATCCGCTCCCGCTGGAACCGGCGGAGCAGCTTCTCATGGCCCTCCGACGCGGTGTCCGCGTCCATCCGCAAGATCCCCACGCCGGGGAACAGGCCCGCCAGCTCCTCCTCCACCTTCTGGGTGCCCGTCCCGACATGCTTCATGATGCCGCCGCAGGCCGGGCAGGCGTCGAAGCTCCGCTGGGAGTGGCCGCAGTGGTGGCACATCAGCCGCCCATTGGCCGAGTGGTAAGTCAGCGGGGCGCTGCATCGGGGGCACTCCGGCACATGGCCGCACTCCCCGCAAAGCAGCATCCGGCTGCTGCCCCGGCGGTTCAGGAACAGGATGCTCTGCTCCCCGTCCCGGAGGTTCCGCTCCAGCTCCCGCCGGAGGTCCGCCCCGATCAGACCGGGGTTCCCGGCCTTGATCTCCCGGCGGAGGTCGGCGACGATCACCTGGGGCAGGCTCTGCTCATTGTAGCGGCGGCGGAGCAGCGCCTGGTGGTACTGCCCCTCCTGCGCCGCCCAGGCCGTCTCGACGGACGGCGTGGCGGAGCCCAGGACCAGCAGCGCTTTGTCCCGGGCACAGAGATATTTGGCGACGTCCCGGGTGTGATACCGGGGCGGATCTTCCGAGCGGTAGCTGCCCTCCTGCTCCTCGTCCAGGATGACGATCCCCAGATCGCGCAGGGGGGCGAAGATGGCGGAGCGGGTGCCCAGCACCACCCGGACCTCTCCCCGCCGGATGCGCTTCCACTGATCGCAGCGCTCCGTCATGCGCAGGCCGCTGTGGAGCATGGCCGCTCCCTCCCCAAAGTAGGAGGAGAACTTCTCCATCATCTGCGGCGTCAGCACGATCTCCGGCACCAGGACGATGGCGGTCTTCCCTTTGGACAGTATCTCCTGGACCAGCCGCAAATAGACCTGGGTCTTCCCGCTGCCGGTGACGCCCCGCAGGAGCGCGCCGGCGGCCTGCCCCGCCTCCGCCAGTCCGCGGAGCTGCTCGAACGCGGCCTGCTGTTCCCCGTTCAGCACGATGGGCGGTCCCGGCTCCACACCGGCAGGCGGCGGGATCCGCAGCTCCTCCGCCTCGGAGAAGGCCACCAGCCCCGCTCTCTCCATCCCCTTCAGCGTCCTCATGGACGCGCCGGTGAAATAGGCGATCTCCGCGCAGGAGGTCTTCCCGTTCGCGGCCAGGAGCTTGACGACCTCATACCGGGCGGGCGAGGAGCGGCGCTTCCTCTCCGTCAGGGCCAGGGCCTCCTCGACGCTGAGGGCCAGCTCCGCCATGCGGCGGGTCTTGTCGGAGACCTTCTGCTTCGCCGCGGTCTCATGCCAGACGGCCCCCGCCTCCTCCAGCGCCCGGAGGGCCGGGAGGACCTCCCCGCCGCAGGCGTCCCGCAGGGCCTCCAGCCCGGCGGAGCCGCCGGCGCGCGACAGCTCCTCCAAGATCTCGGCCCCGCGGCGGACGCCCCCCGCGGCGGCCTTGGCCGTCTCCGGGTCCAGCTCCGCCCGGAGATGCCAGATCTCCCGGATCCGGTACCACAGCCCCGCCGGCAGGATGGCCCTCACCGCCTCGAACATGGTGCAGAAATACCGCTGGCGCATCCAAAGGGCCAGCGCCAGCTCCTCGCCGCCCAGCACCGGCTCTCGGTCCAGCACGGCGGAGAGGGCCTTCAGCCCCCGGACCTTCGGCCCCTCGCCCCTGGCGAGGACGACCCCCTCCGACAGCTTGTTCCCCCGGCCGAAGGGCACCGTCACCCGGACGCCGGGGACCGCCAGCCCCTCCATCTCCCCGGGGACCAGATAGTCATAGGGTTTATCGATGTGATAGGGCGCGGCGCTGACCGCCACTTTCACGATGGCCGCGGTCTCCATGCCGTGAGCGTCACGCCTCCTCGGCGGCCAGCTCCACGCCGCCGGCGCTGAGCTTGCCGTCGGCCACCTCGTGGATGGCCAGGGTCACCGGCTTCTCGTCCAGATGGGCGCCGGAGGCCTCGGCCTCCTCGGCGATCTGGCGGGCCCGGCGGGCCACCACGTTCACCAGCATATAGCGGTTGGGGATATAGGAATTGAGCTTGCTCATAGCAGGATACAGCATCATGATGGATCAGCTCCCTTTCTGGATGATAAGATATATGGCGGTCACTTGCCGCTGATGATCTCCATGCGGTCCATGGAACGGCAGTGCTCCGCCGTCATGATGGCGTCCAGTTCCATGGCCGCGGCCTCGATCGTGTCATTGATGACGAAATAGTGATACGCGCCGGCGGTCCGGCACTCCACCTTGGCCCGCAGCAGCCGCTTTTGGATCTTCTCCGGGCTGTCGGTGCCGCGGAGGTTCAGCCGGCGCTCCAGCTCCTCCCAGCTGGGAGGGGCGATGAAGATGAGGACGGCCTCCGGCCGTTTCTGCGCGATCTGCAGCGCGCCCTGCACGTCGATCTCCAAGATCACATCCCGCCCTTCCTCCATGGCCTCGTCCACGAAGCGCTTGGGCGTGCCGTAGAAATTGCCCACGTACTCGGCGTATTCCAGGAACGCGTCCTGGGCCATCCACTCGTGGAAGGTGTCCACGTCCAGGAAATGGTAATGAACACCGTTTTCCTCTCCGGGCCTGGGCTGGCGGGTGGTGGCGGAGACGGAGACGTACACGTCCTCCCTCTTCTCCAGCAGCACCTTCAGCACACTGCCCTTCCCCACGCCGGAGGGCCCGGATACGATGAACGTCTTCCCCTTTTTCATGCTTCCTCCTTTTCCCCCGCGCCGAAGGCCTCCGGCGGCAGGGCCGATAAGATCACATGGTCGCTGTCCATGACGAAGATCGACGCGGTCTTCCTGCCATAGGTGGCGTCGATGAGCATCCCCCGCTCCCGGCTCTCCTGGGTCATGCGGCGGATGGGGGCGGAGTCCGGGCCGACGATGGCCACCACCCGCTCCCGGGAGACCAGGCTCCCGAACCCGATATCGATGAACTCCATAGTCACTCGATGTTCTGCACCTGTTCCCGCATCTTCTCCACCTCGGCCTTCAGCTCCACCACCACCTGGGCGATGGACACGTCGCTGCACTTCGAGCCGATGGTGTTGGCCTCCCGGTTGACCTCCTGGATCAGGAAGTCCATCTTCCGTCCCATGGGCTCCGTGGACCCCAGCATGGCCCGCAGCTGGGCCGTATGGCTCCGCAGGCGGACGGTCTCCTCGTCCACCGCCACCTTGTCGGCGTAGACCGCGGCCTCGGTCAAGATCCGCTGGGGGTCGATGGTGGCGCTTTGCAGCACCTCCTGCATCCGGGCAGTGAGCTTGGCCCGGTACTCCGCCACGGTCTCCGGGGAGCGGGCCTCCACCGTGCCGGTGTGAGCCTCGATGGCGCGCAGGCGCTCTTCGATGTCCGCCGCCAGGCGGGCCCCCTCCACGCCCCGCATCTCGTTGAAGGCGGCCAGGGCCGTGTCCAGCACGGCGCACAGGTCCGCGCTGACGGCCTCCAGGTCCTCGTCCGCCTTGGTGACGGTCAGCACGTCCGGGAACCGGGCCAGGACCTCGGGCGTGACCTTGTAGGCCGTGGATCCGCAGATCCCCGCCAGCTCGTCCAGGGCGGCGGCGTACTGCCCCGCCAGCTCCCGGTCCACGGCCACCTTGGTCGCCCCGGCGGCGGAGGCGTCCACGGTGACGAACACGTCCACCTTCCCCCGGGAGACCGCCCGCTGGACCCGCCGCTTCAGCGCGTCCTCGGCAAAGATATACAGTCGGGGCATCTTCACCGTGCAGTCCAGGTAGCGGTTGTTGACCGCCCGGACCTCCACGGTGATATCCCGACTGTTCCGCGTCTCTCTCGCCCGGCCATAGCCGGTCATGCTCTTGATCAAAACAGATCTCCCCCTCACGGTCAGATGAAGCAGCAATAGCCGCCGTTGCAAAGCGTATAGGCACAGCACAGGGTCAGGCAGGGGTTCCCGGCGCACAGCGTCCCGAAGGGCTCTCCCCCCGCGCGGTAGGGCGACCCGCTGCGCATCATGTCCAGCGCCCGCCGGTACTCCGGATCGTTGGGATCCATCTGGCAGGCGGTCTGGTAGTGCCGCAAAGCCTCGTCCATCCAGCCCCGCCGGTAGCACACCGCGCCCTTGAGGAAGTTCCATTCCGCGCCGCGGTCCGGGACGTTGTCCAGCAAAGCCTCCGCCCGGGCGAGGTCGCCCATCTGGATGGCGGCGCGGACCTGCTGGAGGACCGAGGAGCCCCCCGGGCCGTACTGCCGCTGCCAGCCTCCGGCATAGCCGGAGCCGGCGGACGCGCCGCCGGTCCTGCCCCCGCCGCTGCGCCGCCGGTTGATCTCCTCATAGGCGGCGTTGATCTCTTTCATCTTCTCCTGGGCCAGATCGGCCAGGGGATTGTCGTGGTAGTTGTCCGGGTGGTATCTCCTCGCCAAGTCCCGGTACGCCCGCTTGACTTCTTCGTCCGTGGCGCTCTCTGAGACGCCAAGCACCTGATAGGGATCGTTCATGTCTGATCTGTTCCTCTCTTGTCCCCCCTGCCGTGGAAGGTGCCGTCCAGCACCGCCTTCCCCACGCGGAAAAGGCCGGTATAGAGGGTCGTTTCCAAAACCGGCGTCCAGACGCCGAAATCCCACAGCTCGAAGGCGGTGGCCATCATGTGGATGGAGTGGTCCAGCGTGGCGGCGAAGCTCACGCGGCCCTCCTCCGTCCAAACGCCCTCCGCCAGCCCATAGCGCAGGGCCACAGGGTTATAGCGCCCGGCGGCGGCGTCCTGCTCCAAGTCGTCCGCCGCGTCGACCAGATAGACCCAGCGGCCCAGGTGATAGAGCATCTGCTCCAGCACCCGCCGCCGCACGGGCTCGTCCACCGCCTGGGCGGCCCCCTGGAGCAGCGTGGCGAAGGTGTCCGCCGCCCGGTCCATGGACGGGCACCGTCCCCGCTCCAGCTCCGATAGCAGACCGAGCTGCCGCCGCGTGGACGCGTCGAAACCGGGCCGGGCCTCCGCCGCCTTGCGGTAGGCGGGCTCCAGGACGGCCGAGGCGCCCCGGTACCGCAGGCCGTGGAGCCAGTCGTGGTCCTCCACGCCGTCCCGCGCCTGCCAATAGGCCAAGATCACGCTCTCGTCCGCCGCCAGGGCCAGGGCCTCGCTGGTCTCCAGCCGGTCCCGCCCGTGGACGGGATGGGCGATGCAGCGGCCGTGGCGGATGGGGCCCTCCTCCCGTCCCGAGAGCAGGATGGCCAGGAAGGTGAAGTCGTAGTTCAAGATGAAGCGAGCCGCCGTCCCGTACCGCTCCCCCAGCGCGTGGCAGAGGCCGCAGTAGGCCCGGCCGAAGCGCCTGCGCTCCTCCTCCGGCAGGTCCCGGACCGGCCTGACGTAGCCGAACATCAGAACAGCCGGACGATGGTGAAGGACAGCCCCCCCCTGGCCCGGAGGCGGCGGTCATACCCGATCGCCGCCAGGATCCCCAGCAGGAAGCCCACGACCGCCGCGGTGTACTGCGCCGCCACGCTGGCCGTCACCGCCATGGCGGCGAAGTAGCCCAGGAAGAACAGGGCCACCGGGATGAGATACACCAGGGCGACGATGCGGAGCATCTTCTCCGTGCTGCTCTCCACCACCACCTTCTGTCCGGGGGACGCGCCGATGGGGTTCGCCGCCCTGGCGTGGACCGCCGCGCCGGAGACACCGCATCCGGCGCACTCCTCGCAGTCATGCCCGCAGGCGGACTTCCGGGGGACGGAGATCTCCGCGTGGCCGGGGTCCAAGATCCGTTCGACGGTCGCGATCTGTGTCATGATTCCCTCCAAACTCAGCCCTCCGCCGGGCCGTCACCCCTCTGCCTCCGGGCCGTCCTCCTCGGGCGTCCCGTCCTCCTGCGGCGGCTCCTCGCCGCCCTCCCGGATGGTCACCTGGATCTGATACGTCCCGCTGACGCCGATGTCGCCCTTGCGGACGCTCACCTGCGCCGGGACCGTGTAGGTGCCGGAGGCGGCGGAGTAGTCGCCCAGGTCCACGGTCACGGCGATGTCCTCCCCCGTCAGGGCGGCCACGTCCGCCTCGGTGCCGAAGACCTTCACCGGCAGGCTGGAGGTCATCATCTCCACCCGCTTCCCCTCGGGGAGGTCCAGCCAGGAGATGTCCTCCGTATCGATGACCGCACTGGTCATGTCCTTGAAGCGGATGCGCAGGGCGGCGCGGGTGACGCCGCTGATGTTCTGGCAGCCGTCGGGCACGATGATGGGATAGTTGGTCGTCGTGTAGCTCTCGGAGGCGGTGGTGCCCAGCTCCGCCAGCTCGTAGCGGTCCAGGAACAGCGTCTCCACATCCTTCAGCTGGGCCGCGTCGCCGGAGACGGTGATGGTCTCGGGGTCGATCTTATAGTCCGTGTTCCGCAGACGCGCGCCGGGCATGTCGACGAACTCGACCGCCAGCCGCAGCTCCTTCGTCACGAACACCGGCAGGGTCGCCCGGATGAGCTCTACGTTGGGATGGATGTCGGACTTGTCCAAAAGCTGGCCGCTCTGGTCGTAATACTGGAGCTCCAGATCCCTGGAGACCGTCTCCACCGCGCTCTCGCCGATGTCCAGGGTGACCTTGGCGTAGCGGATGGGGTCGATGTCCTCCTGGAGGCCCCGGACCTCCACCGCCGTGTGGGAGAGCTGGACCTGTCCGGCGGAATAGGGCTCCTCCACGTTGCCCACCAGCTCGCAGCTGACGTCGATGGTCCGGCTGTAGAGCTCGCTGATGTTCACGGTGGCCATGCGGATGCTGGCGCTCTCCGTCTGGATGGCCGGGGGGTTGAACTTCGAGTCCGCGTAGCTCACGTTCCAGTTGATCCGCTGCTCCCCGGCGCTGGTCACGTCGAAGAGGCTGACCGTCACCCGGATATCGGAGCGGTCCAGGGCGGAGATGAGCCAGCGGGTGCCCGACAGCTTCAGGTCGATGGTCATGTCCGTGCCGTCTTCCACCAGCATCAGCCCCCGGTCCGTCAGGGTGCTCTCATACAAAAACTCGATGGGGATCGCCTGGAACTCCTGGGTCACCGTCCGGCCGCTGCTCAGGTCCACATAGAGCCAGATGCCGCAGGCCACCAGGATGGACAGCAGCAGGTACAAGAGCCTGCGCCGCCCCGCCTTCCCGTTCTCCATGGTCACGCACCTCCGTCCTTCCTGGAGCGCAGCAGGCCCGGGAGACGGAACTTCTGCTTGTCCGTCTCGGTCTCCTCCTGCGGAAGCAGCTCGTTCCGCAGGAGGTTATCCAGGGTCTCCGGCTTCAAGTGCCGTTTCAGCATCCCGCCGGTGGCCACGGAGATGGAGCCGGTCTCCTCCGACACGATGACCACCACCGCGTCGGAGTTCTCGCTCATGCCGATGCCGGCACGGTGCCGCATCCCCAGGTCCCGGGAGAGGTTCACGTTCTTGCTCAGGGGGAGCATGCAGCCCGCCCCCAGCACCCGCCCATGGCGGACGATCGCCGCGCCGTCGTGCATGGGCGCTTTGACGAAGAAGATGTTCTTCAGCAGCTCACTGGAGACCGCCGCGTCCAGCATCGTGCCGCTGCGGACCAGATCGTCCAGCAGGATCTCCCGCTCGAACACGATCAGCGCGCCGGTGCGGGACTGGGACATCTCGGAACAGGCCAGCACGGTCTGCTCCACGGCCTGCTCCAGGACGCTGGCGTTCTCCGTCCGGGTGAACAGGGCCAGGATGCGGCGGCTGCCCATCTCCTCCAAGATCCGCCGGATCTCCGGCTGGAACAGGACGATCAGGGCCAGCACGCCCATCTCCACCATCCGGCTCAGCAGGTAGTAGATGCCGTTGAGGTGGAACAGGTAGCTCAGCAGCAGCATCGCCAAAAAGACGAACAGCCCCTTCAGCAGGCTGGCGGCCTTGGTGGTCTGCACCAGGGTCAGTACCTTGTAAAGAGCGAACACCATGATGGCGATATCCAGGACATCCGCCGCCTCGATGGTCAGCAGATACCGGCCGATGGTGGTGAACAGCTCGCTCAGCGTCACGTTCATTTTGCCCTCGTCATCCCTTTCCCCCGGCCGCTCCCGCAGCGGCCGTCCCGGTCCTGCCGGGAGCCCTGCCCGGCGTCAGGTCACGAATACTATAGATTATATAGGACCTACGTCCAAAAAGCAAGGTAATCCAAGGGAAAATTACCGGAAAATTCACGGACTGTTCAGAAAGATCCGTACAGGGCCCTCCGGAAGGCGGGGATCAGCCGCTCCACCTCCTCCGCCGTGTTGAAGTCGGAGAAGCTGAGGCGGACCGTGCCGGTGTCCAGGGTCCCGGCCGTGCGGTGGGCGAAGGGGGCGCAGTGGATGCCCGTCCGGACGGCGATCCCCCGCTCCGCCAGGGCCCCGCCCAGGGTCTCCGCGTCCATCCCCTCCGCGGTCAGGGACAGCACGCCCGCCTGATCCCGCAGCCCCGGCGAGGCATAGAGCCGCAGGCCGGGCACGGTCTCCAGGCCCCGGACCGCCAGGCAGGTCAGGCACTTCTCATGGTCCAAGATCTTATCCAGCCCCCGGCCCCGGACGTACCGGACCCCTGCCAGCAGGCCCGCGATCCCCGGCATGTTGTGGGTCCCGGCCTCCAGCCGGTCCGGCAGGAACTCCGGCATCTGCTGCTGGATGGACTGGCTGCCGGTGCCGCCCTCCAGCAGCGGCCCGGTGGGGGCCCCCTCGCCGCAGAGCAGGACGCCGGTGCCCTGGGGGCCGTAGAGCCCCTTGTGCCCCGGCATGGCGATGAACGCCGCGCCCAGGGCCGTCATGTCCAGGGGCAGCACCCCCGCGGACTGGGACGCGTCGATGATGAAGGGCACGCCCCGGCTCCGGCACAGCTCCGCGATCTCCTCCACCGGCTGGATGAATCCGAAGACGTTGGACACATGGCTGCACACCACGGCGGCGGTATCTTTGCCGATCCGCTCCGCGAACGCCCGTGTCACGGCCTCCGGCTCGAAGAGCGGGGCCGCGGCCACGGAGATCTTCGCCCCCAAGGCGGCCAGGGGCCGGGTGACGGCGTTGTGCTCATAGCCGGAGATCACCGCCTCCCCGCCCGGCGGGACCAGGCTCTTGATGGCGATGTTCAGCGCGTGGGTGGCGTTCAGGGTGAAGACCACCTGCTCCGGGTCCCGCAGTCCGAAGAGCTCCGCCAGCTCCGAGCGGCACTGGAAGGCCGTATCCGCGGCCTTGGCGGCGGCGGGATAGCCCCCCCGCCCCGGCGAGCTCATGGAGGCCAGGGCCTCCCACATGGCGGCGGCGACGGCGGGCGGCTTTTGGAAGCTGGTGGCCGCGCTGTCGAGATAGATCATGGCTCCACCTCCTCATATCGGCCCTGCTGGTAGATGAATATTTGAACGGGGCCCAGGCCGTCCCGGCGCAGGGCGGCCAGCGCTCCCGGCAGGTCGGGGATCGAGACGCGCACGGCGTAGGCGCAGCCCAGGTCCGTCAGGTCTCTGGGAGGCCGGAAGATCAGGCAGCGGATGCCCGCCCGCCCCAGGGACTTCTGCATCCGCTGGGCGTAGGTGACGGAGCGGGCAAGGATGATATAGTGCTCCACAAACACTCCTCCTTTCCTCCTATCCTATGGGGATCGCGGAGAAAGGTGCGGGCACGGGAAAGCCCCGCCGGAGGGCGGGGCGCAAAACGCTATCTGGAGTATATGAGCCTGGAAAAGGAACGGTCCCGCAGACAGACCTGCCGGACCTCCCGCAGGGCATCGTTCTCAATGTCGACATTCAGTTCATCCTGGCAGTAGCCACCCCGGACCAGCCCGCTGAACAGGGTGATATACAACGTGTCATCCTCTATTTCCCAGTTGGCCCGGCGGAATGTCGTGGCACTTTTTCTCTCCTGGCTTGCCGTCATGGAGAAATGGTCATCCTCTATGGCTAGGTTTTCAATGGAAACATCTGTCGTAGGACTCCCCCGCCGGGAGGCGAAGTCCAGGGCCAAAACCGGCGTGGCCAGCAAAACCAGCGTCATAAGCGATAAAGTTAAAAAAGAAACTTTTTGCCGTCTCATAGGATCGGCCCCTCCTTCTCCACCAGCGCCACGGCGTGGGCCGCCATGCCGGAGCCGTCCCCGGTGAAGCCCAGGCCCTCCTCGGTGGTGGCCTTGACGTTGACGCGCTCCGCCTCGATGCCGAGGGCCCCGGCGATGTTCTCCGCCATCCGGGCTTTATAGGGGGCGACCTTCGGCGCCTGGGCCAGCAGCGTGGCGTCGATGTCCGCCACGGCGAAGCCCCGCTCCCTCAGGAGGCGCCCGACCTCTCTCAGCAGCTCCAGGCTGGAGATGCCCTCATAGGCCGGGTCCGTGTCCGGGAACAGCTTCCCGATGTCCCCCAGCCGGGCCGCCCCGGCCAGGGCGTCCATCACCGCGTGGACCAGCACGTCGGCGTCGGAGTGGCCCAGCAGCCCCTTCTCCCAGGGGATGTCCACCCCGCCCAGGATCAGCTTCCGGCCCGCCTCCAGGCGGTGGACGTCGTAACCGTGTCCGATGCGCAGCGCCGTCATCGCGCTCCCTCCCGTCCCTGCAGGATGGCCTCCGCCACCGCCAGATCCAGCGGCGTGGTGATCTTCAGGTTCTCCTCTCCTCCGTCCACCAGGAAGACCGTCTTCCCCAGGCGCTCCACGGCGGAGGCGTCGTCGGTGACGGGGGCCCCCTGCTCCAGGGCGGACTGGAGGGCCGCCTTCAGCAGGCTGGCCTCGAAGACCTGGGGCGTCTGCGCGGCCCGGAGCCGCCCCCGCTCCAGGGTCTCCTCCACCGCGCCGTCCTGCCGGGAGAGCTTGACGGTGTCCTTCACCGGCACGGCGGGCACGGCGGCGGAGCAGCGGGCGGCGGCGGCGATCACACGGTCGATGAGCTCCGGCGTCACCAGCGGGCGGGCGCCGTCCTGCACCGCCAGGAGCTCCGCCTCCGGCGAGGCCTCCAGCGCCGCCAGCAGCACGGAATGGGCCCGGCTCTCCCCGCCCCGGACGACCTTGGAGCACTTCGAGATTCCATAGGTCCGGCAGAGCTGGGAGAACTCCAGGATGTCCTCTTCCCGGGCGGCGATGACGATCTCGTCCACCCCGGCGGCCAGCTGCAGCGCCGTCAGCGTCCGCGCCAGCACCGGCACGCCGTCCAGCGGCTGGAGCAGCTTATCCACGCCGCCCATCCGGCTGGAGCTGCCTGCCGCGGCCACCAGGGCGGTGCAGCGGGGCCGGCGGGCCTCCCGTACTTTTTTCAAAAACGGCAGCATCACGGCCTCCCTCTCCTCCCCGGCGGCGTCACTGCGGGACCGGCGGCTTCTGCATCACCGCCCGGTCCAGCCGGTCCTCCGCGTCCTGATACGCGCAGCCCTCCACCAGCGCGATCTCCGAGATGATGATCTGCTTCGCGCTGTGGAGCATCTTCCGCTCCCCCGTGGACAGCCCGCGGCGGGAGTCCCGCCGCATCAGGCCCTTCACCACGCGGGCCACCTCGTTGAGGTCCCCGCTCTTCAGCCGGAGGAGGTTCTCCTGATAACGTTTGTTCCAGTTGGCGTTCGCTTCTACCTCCAAGGCGGGGATACCGGCGAAGAACGCCTCCGCCTCCTTTGGAGAGATGATGGACCGGATGCCGATGGCCTGACAGTTGGCGGTGGGGATCTTCAGCACCAGACCGCCTACCGGCATTTTGAACACATAGTATTCCTTCGTCGTGCCTGCCACCTTCTCCTTGACCACATCATCGATGATACCCGCACCGTGCATGGGATGCACGATCAGGTCCCCGATTTGGAACATGGACACCCCTTTCTCTGTCGCGGCCCCTGCCGCTGTGTCGTCTGCCTCTCGATCCGCTCGGTTCCATGCCAGTTACAGATTCCGTGCTCTTTCCTCGATTCCGTGCTAAGACTGCCCTGGGAAGGGACTGCTGTCCAACGAAGTTCCGATGAGACAAACACCACACAGCAGAGGCCCCGCAAAGAACGGTGGCTCAGCGCTTGTTCGACCGCCGCCAGATGTGCATCTTCTCCGCCTCGGCGATGAGCTCCTCCCGGAACTGGGGATGGGCGATGGAGATCAGGCCCTCGGCCCGCTCCCAAGTGGACTTGCCCTTGACGTTGAACTTGCCGTATTCCGTCACGATCCAATGGAGGTTCGTCCGGGTGGCGGTGACCACGGAGCCCTCCACCAGGGTGGGCCGGATGCGGGACTTCAGCACCCCGGTCTTCTTGTCCAGGAAGGAGGACGAGCAGCAGATGAAGCTCTTGCCGCCCTTGGCCAGGTAAGCGCCCATGACGAAGTCCTGCTGGCCGCCCGCGCCGGAGATGTGGCTGATGCCGGAGGACTCGGAGGACACCTGGCCGTAAAGGTCGATGTCCACCGCGCCGTTGATCGAGGTGAACTTGTCGATCTGGGACACCCGGGCGATGTCGTTGACATAGCTGACCGGCGCGGCCATGCACTCGGGGTTGTTGTCCAGGAAGTCATAGAGCTTCTGCGTGCCGGCGGCGAAGGCATAGGTCTGCCGGCCCCGGTCGAAGGGCTTGCAGGCGCCGGTGATGCGGCCCGCCTTGGACATGTCCACGAAGGCGTCGACGTACATCTCGGTATGGACGCCCAGGTCCTTCAGGTCGGACTCCGCGATCATCTTGCCGATGGCGCTGGGCATGGAGCCGATGCCCAGCTGGAGGCAGGCGCCGTCCTCGATCTCGGGCACCACCAGGTTCGCGACGGCCAGGTCCACCTCGGAAGCGGCCCCCGCCCCGCCCAGGGTCTCCATCGGGGGATCCTCCCCCTCCACGACCATGGACACCTCGCTGATATGTACGCAGTTCTCGAACCCGCCCAGGCAGACGGGCATGTTCCGGTTGACCTCGACGATGATGGTCTTGGCGCAGTCGCAGACGGCCTTCAGGTGGGAGCCGCCGGGGCCGAAGTTGAACCATCCGTGCGCGTCCATGGGGGCCACCTGGAACATGGCCACGTCCAGGGTCTTGATGCAGTCCCGGTAGAGCCCCGGCAGCTCGGAATAGCGCAGGGGGATGTAGTAAGCGAAGCCCTCCTTGATGGCCTTGCGCTCGATGCCGCTCATGTGCCAGGAGTTCCAGGCGAAATGGCTGGCGGCGTCCGGCACGTCGAAGATGGCGGGACGGCGGGTCAGGATGCCGCCCCGGATGTTCACGTCCTTCAGTTCCCCCATCCGGGCGGCGAGGGCCTTGTCCAGGGCGTTGGGAGAGCAGACCGTCCAGCCGTAGTCCAGCCAGTCGCCGGACTTGACGGCCTTGACCGCCTCCTCCGCGGTAGTCAGCTTCTGCCGGTATTCCTCCTGATAGCTCATAGTCGATTCCTCCACATCTGATGATTTTCTGTTTCCCCGTGAAACGACGGGCCGCTTCCTGTCGTATGACATCTACGTTCGATAGTATAACATCTCTTGGAAAATATTGCAATGCCAAACGTGAAAAAAATAACATATTTTTTGAAAAAAAGGAGCGCGCCCGTGGGGGCCCGCTCCTTCGCTCATGCCGCTCGCCTGGGGGAGGCTCACTCCTCCATGCCGCCGTCCTCGCCGGGCTCCTCCACGGAGGGGGCCAACAGGGCGCGGATGGACAGGGAGATCTTCTTCCGCTCCTCGTCCACGGCGGTGATCTTGGCGTCCACGATCTGGCCCTCGGACAGCACGTCCTCCGGCTTCTCGATGCGGCGGTCCGCGATCTGGGAGATGTGGATCAGGCCGTCCACGCCGGGGACGACCTCGGCGAAGGCGCCGAAGGTCATCAGCTTGACCACGCGGACAGAGGCCACGTCGCCGACCGCGTACTTGTCCATGAAGACCTGCCAGGGATCCACGCTGTGGTCCTTGACGCCCAGGGAGATCTTCCGCTTCTCGGGATCGTAGGAGATCACGTAGACCTCCATGGTGTCGCCGACCTTGCACACCTCGGAGGGGGTCTTGATGCGGCTCCAGCTCAGCTCCGAGATATGTACCATGCCGTCCACGCCGCCGATGTCGACGAACACGCCGTAGCTGGTCATGGACTTCACGGTCCCGGTATAGCGCTTGCCCGCCTCGATGTTGGCCCAGATCTCCTCCTGGGCGGCCCGGCGGGCCTCATCGGACACGGAGCGGATGGAACCCACCACGCGGCGGCGGGCACGGTTGACCTCCGTGATGCGGAGCTGGACCTTCTGCCCCTTCATGGCGGACAGGTCCGCGCCCCGGGGCTGGCCGCTCTGGGAGGCGGGGACGAAGACCCGCACGCCCTTGACGGACACCACGATGCCGCCCTTGTTCTCCTCCGTGACGGTGCCTTCCATCACGGTCTTCTCCTCGACGGCCTGCTCGATGTTCTCCCAGACCTTCACGGCGTCCAGCCGCTTCTTGGAGAGCTCGGCATAGCCCTCCACGTCGTTGACGCGGACGATGTAGGTCTCGATTTCGTCGCCCACCTTCACCACGTCCTCCGGCTTGGCGCCGGGGTCGTCGGAAAGCTCGCTGAACTTGATGTAGGCCGCCTGCTTGGCGCCCACGTCCACCTGCACCTCTGTCGGGGTGATGGCGGTGACGATGCCGGTCACCTTCTCTCCTGTATTTAAAGTTTTGAAGGACTGGTTCAGCAGTTCCTCAAAGGACTCCTCGTTGTTCTCCACCGCTCTGATCTCTTCACTCATGGCTGCATATACCTCCTTAATAATGCCCGCTGGCGTGGAAGCACCGGCCGTAAGGCCCGCAACAGAACAACCACTGAAAAAATCCGGCGGGAGCTCGTCCGCATCCTCGATCTGGAGCACACGGGGGCATCTCTCCTTACAAATTTCCGTCAAATGTTTGGTGTTGGCGCTTTTACGGTCCCCTACCACGACCATGACGTCCGCTTTCGCGGCGAGGATGGCCGCTTCAGACTGACGCTTATGCGTAGCGGTACATATTGTATCAAATTTTTTTGCGTTTGTACACTCTTTTTTTACGATTTTCCAAGAAGTTTCAAAAAGTTCACGAATGCACGTGGTCTGGGCCATCATCGTCAGGGGCCCCTCCCGCGCCTCCGGCTCGTCCCGCAGCCACGCCTCCACCTCGCCCGGCCCGCTGAAGATCCGCGGGCGGCGGCACCGGCTGGCGATCCCCGCCACCTCCGGATGGGACGCGTCGCCGATGATGACGGGGGTCCGGCCCTCCGCCTCGGCCTGGGCCGCCAGGGTCTGGATGCGGCGGACGTTCGGGCAGGTCGCGTCCACACAGCGGACGCCTTTGGCCTCCAGTCCGTCCAGGACCTGCTTCGATTCCCCATGGGAACGGAGGATGACCGTGTCCCCGGGATGTAAAGCGTCCGGGCTTGCCGTCTTTTGGACGCCAAGCCTCCTCAGCCCCTCGACCGCATAGCGGTTGTGGATGAGGTCCCCCAGCATCCAGCAGCCGCCCGTCTCCCTGGCGGTCTCCTCCGCCAGCTCCACCGCCCGGCGCACGCCGTAGCAGAACCCGGCGCTCTCCGCTAAGATCACCTGCACAGCGGCTTCCCCCCCACGGCCTGGCCGCCTAAGGCATAGGCCCGCTCCAGCAGATCGTCGGCGATCTTCTGCATCTCCTCGGCCGTGCCCCGCCGGCCGGTGTACCGGGGCTCGTAGGGCTTGCCGAAGATGATGCGGGTCCGGCGGAAGGGCCTCTTCTCCCCGTCCACGAACACCGGCACCAGCGTGGCCCCGGTGCGGACGCCGATCATGGCGACCCCCGCCTTGGCATGGGCCGGCAGGCCGTCGGCATAGCCGATGCCGTCATGGATCGTGGTGCCCTCGGAGAAGATCAGCAGGTTGTCGCCGTCTTTCAGGGCCTGGATGGACTGCTTGACGGCATTGATGTCGTTGTTCCCCCGACTGACGGGGAAGGCCCCCACCTTCCTCAGGAGCCAGCCCAGGAGCGGGTTCTCGAACAGCTCCTCCTTCGCCATGATGTGGAGGCGGTAGTTGATGGGCAGCCGCAGCGCCACCAGGATGGGATCCCAGTTGCTGGCGTGGTTGGGGCAGAGCAGCACGCCGCTCTCCGGCAGGCCCTCCATGCCTTCCACGGACGTGGGGTGCAGGATGGACGTGACGAAGCCGACCACATAGTAGATGAAGATGAACAGACGGTTGAAGGGTCTCATACGGCCATCCTTCCCTTTATGATGTCCAGCAGGGCCTCCAGGCTTTCCCGGAAGTCCAGCGCCGAGGTGTCCAGCAGCACCGCGTCCGCCGCCTGCCGCAGGGGCGCGGCGGCGCGGTGGGTATCCTGATGGTCCCGGGCCTCGATGTCCCGGAGGACCTCCTCGAAGGGCTGGGGCGTCCCCCGCTGCTCCAGCTCCCGGCAGCGGCGCTCCGCCCGGACCTCCGCCGAGGCGGTGAGGAAGATCTTGACCTCCGCGTCCGGCAGGACCACCGTGCCGATGTCCCGGCCGTCCATGACGACGCTGTCCTCCCGGGCCAGCTCCCGCTGCTTCTCCAGCAGATAGGCCCGGACGACGGGCAGGGCGGAGACGGCGGAGGCGTAGCGGGAGATCTCCGGCCGGCGGATCTCGCCGCTGACGTCCCGGCCGTTCAGGAACATCCGCTGCTGCCCGGCCTCGTCATAGCGCAGCTCCACCCGGAGCCCGGGCAGCGCCGCTCCGATTGCGTCCCCGCCGTCGAGGCTGAGGGCGCGGTCCCGGGCGTAGAGCCCGATCGTCCGGTAGATCGCGCCGGTGTCTACATATAAAAATCCCAGCCGGGCGGCGGCGGCGCGGGCCAGGGTGCTCTTCCCTGCGCCGGAGGGGCCGTCGATGGCAACACGAACCGTACTCATGAGAGACCTCCGATCTTATCATCCTTCTCCTGCCGCGAAGATCCCGGCAGCGCGCCCGGTGGACCAGGCGATCTGCAGGTTGAAGCCGCCGGTGTAGGCGTCCACATCGATGATCTCCCCGGCGAAGCACAGCCCCTGCACCAGCTTCGACTCCATCGTGGCCGGGTCGATCTCCTTGACCGCCACGCCCCCGGAGGTCACGATCGCGTCCGTCACCGGGCAGGGGCCGGCGATGACGACGGGGAACCGCTTCAAGACCCGGAGCAGGCCCCGGCGCTGCTCCCTCGTGATATCGTGGACCTTCTGCCGGGGGTCGATGCCGGAGGCCCGGACGATCTCCGGGATCATCTTCTTGGGCAGCAGGTCGTCCAGGGCGTTGCAGAAGTCCTGGTTGCAGTACCTCTCGAAGTCCCCCAGCAGCCGGCGGTCCAGGGCCCGCTCGTCCAGGGCGGGCTTCAGGTCGATCTCCAGGTGATAGGCCCGCTCCCCGAAGCGCCGCATATGGGCGGAGGCCGACAAGATCACCGGCCCGCTGAGGCCGAAGTGGGTGAAGACCAGCTCCCCGAAGTCCTCGTAGATCTTCCGGCTGTCCTCGTACACCGTCAGCCCCACGTTCCGCAGGCTGAGGCCCTGCAGGCCCTTCCCGACGCCAAAGTCCCGCAGGGGGACCAACGATCCCCGCAGGGGCGTCACCGTGTGCCCCGCCTCCGCGGCCATGCGGTGGCCCTCCCCGGTGGAGCCGGTCGCGGGATAGGACACCCCGCCGGTGGCCAGGACCGCCGCGTCCGCCGGGTAGGCCCCCCGCTCCCCCCGGACGCCGCGGAGGACGCCCTCCTCCGCCTCCAGGGCCAGCGCCCGGTCCCGGACGATCCGCACGCCCAGCGCCCGCAGCCTCCGCTCCAGCGCGGCGCTGACGTCGAAGGCCCGGTCGCTCACCGGGAACACCCGGCCCCCCCGCTCCGTCTTCAATGGCACGCCCAGGTCCTCGAAAAAGGCCATGGCGTCCCGGGCATCGAAGCGGGAGAAGGCGCTGTAAAGGAATCTCCCATTGCGGGGGACGTTCGCCATCAGCTCCTCCAGCTCCGCGGCGTTGGTCACGTTGCACCGGCCCTTGCCGGTGATGTTCAGCTTCTTGCCCAGGCGCTCGTTGGGCTCCAGCAGCGTCACGGAGGCCCCCCGCTCCGCCGCCGACAGCGCGGCCATCATCCCGGCGGCCCCGCCGCCGATCGTCACGACCGCCCTACTCATCGTCCGCCCTCCCGAACACGCCGTAGGCGTTCCATATGTCCTCCAGCTCCGCGAAGGTGGAGGAGACGTCGGCCCCCGCCCGGTTGGACAGGGCCACCAGCAGGGCGTTGATCAGCGACAGCGGCGCCACCATGGAATCGACGAAGGAGATCATCTCGCAGGGCGCCAGCAGCGCCGCGTCGGAGAGCCGGTACACCGGGGAGAGCTCGTTGTCCGTGATGGCGATGATGCCGGCCCCCCGGTCCCGGGCGAACTTCACCGTGTTGATCGTGACCCTGGAATACCGGGGGAAGCTGATGGCGATCATCACGTCCCCCGGCCCCATGCGGAGCATCTGCTCGAACATCTCCCCCGCCGCGTTGGACTGGATCAGCGTCACGTTCTCCGTCAGCAGGTGCATGTAGAAATGCAGGTAGCCCGCCACGAAGGAGGACGAGCGCACGCCCAGGATGTAGATGTGCCGGCCGGCCACGATCTTGTCCACCACCCGGTCGAACTCGCTCTGGTTGGGGTGGCTGATCATCTGGCGCAGCTTGTCGATGTCGGACTGGATCACCGCCGGCAGCACGTCCTGGCCGGAGAACAGGTCCCCCGCCGCCTGGATGCGCTGGGTGGAGGTCAGGCGGCTGCGGATCATGTCCTGCAGGGCCCGCTGCATGCTGGGATAGCCGTCATAGCCCAGCTCGGAGGCGAAGCGCACTACGGTGGACTCGCTGACGCCCGCCAGCTTCCCCAGGCGGCTGGCGGTCATGAAGGCCGCTTTGTCGTAGTTCTCCAGGATGTAAGCGGCGATGCGCTTCTGCCCCTTGGAGAAGCCGTCCATCCCCCGCTCCAGGGAACACAGGATATCCTTTGCCATGGTCTCTCCCCCTCCGGGCCCCCGGTCAGTTCTTCCGGACCGCCAGCCGATCCGCCAGCTCCAGCAAGAACGCGATGTCCCCCGCCCAGGCGCAGCGGCCCAGCGCCTTTTTCGCCAGGGCGGTGTATCCCAGGACCCGCTCCTCGCAGGCCTCCACACCCAGCAGCGTCACATAGGTGGCCTTCCGGTTCGCCTCGTCGGAGCCGATGGGCTTGCCCAGCTCCTCCCTCGTGGAGACGGCGTCCAAGACGTCGTCCCGGATCTGGAACGCGAGGCCCAGGGCCGTCGCGTACTCCCGGGCGGCGTCCATGCAGGCCCCGTCCACCTCCCGGCGGCCCATAGAGGCGGCCACGCCCATCATGCACGCCGCCCGGAGCAGGGCCCCGGTCTTCTTATCGTTGATCTCGGTCAGGTCCTCGGCGGTGCGGGGCCCCCCGTCCCCGAGGGTGTCCCGATACTGCCCGCCGCACATGCCCAGCTCCCCGGAGGCGTTGGCCAGGATCTTCGCCGCCAGCGCCTCCGCCATGATCTCGGCCGCCTGCTCCCCGGTCCCTTCCCCGCCGCCGCGGACGGGACCCGCGCCGGACAAGATCGTCCGGAACGCCGCCGCCTGGAGCGCGTCGCCCGCCAGGGTCGCCACGCACTCGCCGTAGACCTTGTGGTTCGTGGGCCTGCCCCGGCGCAGGTCGTCGTCGTCCATGCAGGGCAGGTCGTCATGGATCAGGGAATAGGTGTGCAGCATCTCCACGGCGCAGCCGAAGTCCAGGGCTTCCTCCATGGTCCCCCCTGCGGCCTCGCAGAACTTCATCGTCAGCACCGGCCGGATGCGCTTCCCCCCGGCCAGGAGGCTGTAGCGCATGGCCTCCTCCAGCCCTCCGCCGGGGAAGGCCCCCGCCAGCCGGGCCTCCACCATCTGCCGGGCCGTCTCCAGTTCCCGCTGAAACTCCATCCCTCAGACCTCCTCCGCCGTCTCGAAGGGCAACTCCACCGGCGCGCCGTCGGGGCCCTTCATCAGTTTCACGACCTGCTGCTCCGCCTGGTCCAGCTGTTTGGAACAGGCGGCGATCAGCTTCGTCCCCTCCTCGAAGAGGGCCAGGGAGCCCGCCAATGGGACGTCCCCCTGCTCCAGGGCGGAGACGATCTCCTCCAGCCGGGCGATCTGCTGCTCGAACGTCATCTTTTTCGCGGCCATACCGGCTCCTCCTTTTCATAAGGCTCATCCACCGTGCAAAGGAACCCGCCCTCTCCCAGGGTCACGGCGGCCCGTCCGCCGGGCTCCACGTCCCGCCAGGAGCGCAGGATCTCCCCCGAGGCCCCCCGGGCCACGGCGTAGCCCCGGCCCAGGACCTTCAGCGGGCTCATGGCGTCCAGCGACGCCCCCAGGACGGAGAGCTGCCGGCCCTTCCGGGCCACCAGCCCCGCCGACAGGTCCCCCAGCCGCTGCTGGACGTGGACGAGGTCCATGCGCTTGTCCTGCACATAGGCCAGCTGGTCCCGCAGGGCCCGCTTCCCCGCCAGCGCCTCCAGCCTCTGCCGCAGGGCCGCCAGCCGGGCGGACTCGCTCTGCTCCAGCCGCGCCGACGCGCCCCGGAGCCACTGCCGCATCGCCTCCTGGTCCGGCACGGCGATCTCCGCCGCGTTGGAGGGGGTCGACGCCCGGGCGTCCGCCACGAAGTCGGCGATGGTCACGTCCGGCTCATGGCCCACGGCGGAGATCACGGGCAGTCCGGCGTCATAGATCGCCCGGGCCACCCGCTCGTCGTTGAAGGCCCACAGGTCCTCCATGGACCCGCCGCCCCGGCCCGTGACGATCACGTCCCCGACCTTCCACCGGTCGGCGTAGCGGATGGCCCCCGCGATCTCCGGCGGGGCCTCGGCCCCCTGGACCCGGACGGGCAGGAGGACGACCTTCGTCAGCGGCCAGCGCCGCCGCAGGATGCGGATCATGTCGTGGACCGCCGCCCCGGCGGCGGAGGTCACGATGGCGATCCTCTCCGGATAAGGCGGCAGGGGCTTCTTGTGGGCGGGGTCGAAGAGGCCCTCGGCATAGAGCTTGGCCTTGAGCTGCTCGAAGGCCGCCGCCAGGTCCCCCGCCCCCACCGGGGTCAGGGCGTCGCAGTACAGCTGATAGGCCCCGTCCCGGGGGAAGACGGCGATCCGCCCCTGGGCGATGACCTCCATGCCGTTCTCCGGGCGGAAGCGGAGCCTCGACGCCTGCCCCCGGAACATGACGCAGCGGAGGGCCCCTCCCGGGTCCTTCAAGGTGAAGTAGTGGTGCCCGGAGGGATACATCTTATAGTTGGACACCTCGCCCCGGACGCAGATGCCCTGGAGCATGGGCTCCCCGTCCAGCAGCTGCTTGACCAGCTGGTTCACCTCGGACACGCCGAAAATAGGCTGCTCCATGGCTCACCTCTCGTCGGTGCGCCCGGCCAGGTAGTCCAGGCTCACGCCGAAGTGGTCCGCCAGGGCGCAGAGATTATGGAAGTTCGGTACGCTGGTCCCGCCCTCGAGCCCCTGGTATTGGCGGGAGGTCATCCCGACCGCCGCCGCCGCCTGCACCTGCGTTTCTTTGCGCTCGGCCCGCAGGGCCCGCAATCTTTCTGAAAAATCCATGACAACTCCTTGACACGAAACGGATTTCATGTTATCCTTTGCTTGCGAAATCGATCTCGTGCCCCATCGATTCGATCAAAGGAGAGTGCTCACTATGTCGGACTTCATGCTCTGGCTCTACGCCAACTACATCCGCCCCCAGATCGACGCCGTGGAAAAAGACGGATACGAGCCTCATTTCCACCTCGTGGAAAAGGACCTGTCGCCCGCCGCCCGCATCAACCTGAAACACGCCCTGGAGTTCACGGCGATCCAGGCGTTCCTCCTGGGCTTCCGCACCAGCGAGGGCCTGACGCCCCGGACGCCGAGGGACCACGGCGGGCCCTCCGGCTCCCCCGGGACGGGGACCGCCGGCCCGCAGGGCTGACGCGGGCCCCCCTCCGCCGCCCGGCGGCCCCCACGGGAAAAAGCAGAGCCGGACATGGTCCTCTCCCCATGCCCGCTCTGCTGTTTTCATTCCGAAAGCTCCTGCCGGGAGAAGCTGCCCAGGATGCCGTTGATGAACTTCACCGTCTCCGGCGTCTCATACTTCTTGGCGATCTCCACCGCCTCGTTGATCGCGGCGGCGTTGGGCACGTCCGGCATGTACATCACCTCGTACATCGCCACACGCATGATGGCGGAGGCCACCAGCGGGATCCGGGAGAACTTCCATCCCTTGGCGTACTTCCCGATGTACCCGTCCAGCTCTGCGCCGTGCTCCCACACGCCCCGGACCAGGCGGCGGATATACTCCGCCTGCTTGGCGTTGGGGGCCTCCCGGTAGAGGTCGTCCTCCTCCGCCAGGGAGGCGAAGGACGCCGCCGTCAGCCGCTGGTCCAGCAGCTCCTCCACGCCCTTGTCCGTGAAGCTGGATTCATAAGAGAGATGGATGGCGATCTCCCGGGCGGTGTTCCGTACCATAAGCCTTCCCGTCCTCCATCATTCGTCCATCAATTCAGGGTCACGCCGCCCACGTGGATGTTCACCGCCTCCACGGCGCAACCGGTCATGGCCTCCACGGCGGAGGCCACGGCCTTCTGGGCGCTGCCCGCCACCTCGGGGATGGGGTGTCCGTACCGCACGGTCAGATACAGGTCCAGGACCAGCGCCGCGCCGGTCATGTCGATCTTCACGCCCTTGACGCTCTTCTGGGCGTTCTTCCGGTTGTTCACCAGGTCGGTGACGCTGCCGCCCATGTTCGTCATCATCCCGGAGACGCCCTCCACCTCCCGGACCGCGCCCACGGCGATGGCGGCGATGACCTCCTCCGAGATGTTGATGCTGCCGTTCTCCTCCGGCAGGGTCATGTATTCCTTGCTCTCGGCCATGCTGTACTCTCCTTCGTCCTTCCTTCGTGAAATGGGCATCCATCCCACGGCGGGTATCGTTCCGATCATACCTCGCCATTCTAACATATCCCGCCGGAAAATACAACTACTAATTTGCCGCCATGATCCGGATCCCATCCGCCGGCAGGCCGGTCTCCGTCATGGTGATGTCGGTGATCTTGGCCACGTCCTCGGCGGTGAGCTCGCCGCTCTTGGTGGACACCACCACGCTGACGCTCTCGTCCCCCATGAAGGCCACGCAGTCCGCGTACCCCTTGGCGGTGACCAGGTTCTCGATCTGGGCCTCCTTCAGCGTGCAGGACGCCAGGGCCTGGATGCCCTCCGACGCCTCGTTGGCCACGGCGGCGTCGGCGTCCTCCTGCCCCGCCGCCTCCTGGAGGAGGGAGAGGGCGTTGTCCCGGGCCTGCTGGCGGGTCAGCCGGGCGGAGGCGAAGTAGTCCGAGCCGGCGTATACCGCCCCCTCGTCCGTCAGGGCCCCGGCGTCCCCCGCCGCGGCGGGATCCGCGCCCTCCTGGGCCCCTCCGTCCTCCGCCCGGCCGTCCGCCCCGCTGCCGGAGACCAGCTGGGCCTCTCCCAGCAGCTTCCCCGAGGCGTCCTGGACCTCCTGCCCGGTGTACATCCAGTTCAGCGCCACCGCCGAGCACACCAGCACCGCCATCACTGCCACGACCATGTTCCTCTTCCATCTCGCGCTCATAGATCCGTTCCTCCTCCAAATGATCACTGCCATCTTGCCACCGTGATGCGGTCGGAAGGCAGCCCGGTGAGGGCGGCCACCGCCTCCGTCACCGCCAGCCGCACCTCCGCGCCGCCGCCGCCCTGGCACACCACCAGGGCCCCCCGGTAGGTGGGATACGTCCTGCGCACCACCACCGTCTCGTCCCCGCCGGAGCCATCCACCAACACGGTCTCCGAGCGCCGGGAGTAGTCCTCCGGCGCGGCGGTGTCCCCGCTGTAGCTCAGCTGCGTGTCCTGGGCCAGCTGCCGCTCCCCGTCGGAGTCCACCGTCAGCATCACCTTCACCTGCCCCACGCCGCTCATGGCGCCCAGGATCTCCTCCATCTCCTGCTGGATCTGCCGCACGTCCCCGCCGCTCCGGTCCTCCTCCCCGCGTTTGGGGGAGGGGGCCTCCTGTCCGCCGATCCCCGGCCACAGCAGCAGCCCCGCGCCGATCAGCGCCACCAGCGCCGCGTATTTGTACCTGTCCCATATCTTTCGCGCTCCTTTAGTTTTTTCCGTCATGCCAAACCTGCCTCTCCGCCGGGATCCCCAGCTCCTCCGCGATCCAGTCCGCCAGGCCCTGGGAATAGGGGCCCCTCAGCTCCGCCGAGGCCGGGATGGGCGTCCCCGCTTCCAGCTCCGTCTCCACCCGGACCGTCACCGTGAGGCCCAGCGCGTCCGCTTTGTCCGATATATATGCCGCGGTCCGCTCCGCTATGATCTCCGCCAGCTCTTCTTTCCCGGCCTCGGCCAGGTCCTCCGCCCGCGCCCCGATGGCCTCGCCGTAGCCGGAGGGGTCCAGCCGCAGCCGTCCCAGGTCCGTCCGGAGCGCCGGCTGGAGCAGCGCCGCCAGCAGCACCAGCCCTCCGGTGAAGCCGGCGATCTTCCGGAGGGTCCCCTCCGGGACCAGGGACTGGACCACGGTCAAGATCAGGGCCACCGCCGCGATGGAGGTGACCCAGCCCCGCACCGCCGCGATCATGGCGTCACCGCCGCCACGGAGGACAGCACGGACACCAGCAGCAGCAGCGCGCAGCTCCCCGTCATGCCCAGCACCAGCCCGAAGGCCCCGCCCAGGCCGTCGATGAGCTTACAAAGCTCCGGCGCGCCCACCGCCGCCGCCAGGAAGGCGGACAGCTTGTACAGCAGGTACTGCACCCCCAGCTGCAAAAAGGGGTACGCGCAGGCCGCCAGGATCGCCAGCATCCCGAAGACGCCGATCGTGTTCTTCAGCATCCCCGCCCCGGCCAGGACCGTCTCCGTGGCCTCGGCGATGATGCCCCCCACCACCGGCACCGCGCCGGAGACGGCGGCCTTCGCCACCTTCACCGCCGCGCCGTCCGCCGCGCCGGCCACGACCCGCACCGTGGAGAGGTAGACCGTGAAGAGCAGCAGCGAGGAGGTCAAGATCCACGTGATGACCTTCTTCAGCGCCTCGGCCACGGCCCCCAGCCGGTCCCCCGGCAGACAGCCGGCGGCGGTCAGGGCCCCGATGTACAGATAGACCATCGGGATCAGGAGGCCGTCGATGAGCTCCATCAAAAGGTCCGCCAGGAAGACGGTGGTCACCTGCTGGAACGTGGCGGTGCTCACCGCGCCGGAGGCCGCCGTGGCCGCCGCCAGGGTCGGGAGCAGGGCCTTGGAGAAGACGTTCAGCTCCCGGATGGTCTCCGCGCCCAGGCCGATGAGGTCCTCCAGGCTCCCCGCCGTCAGCAGGGTGACCGCCAGCGCCCCGGCCATGGGCAGGAAGGACGCTCCCTCCCCGGTCCCCCGGGCGAAGCCGTCCACCGCGCCGCAGGCCACCGCCACCAGCAGGATCGACGCCGCGCCCCGCAGGCGCTGCCGCAGGACCCCCTGGACCTCCGCCGTCAGGCGCTCCAGGATGCCCGCCAGCCCCTGGGAGAAGCCCGCCGGGCCGGAAAGGTCGCCGGCCTCCAGGACGCGCTCCGCCGCCTCCGGCAGGGCGTCCGTCAGGTCCTCCGGCAGCTCCGCCGCCCGGGCCTCCCCCGTCAGCAGCAGCAGGAACAGCAGGACCGATATCATCCATCGTCTCATCGCATCAGCTCCATCAACAGCGACAGCACCGCCTGGAGCAGCGGCAGCGCGGCGATCAGGGCGCACACCGCCCCCGCCGTCTCCACCACCGAGGACAGGGCCGACTCCCCGGCGTCCCGGCAGAGGCTGCCCCCCAGCTTCACCACCAGGGCGATGCCGACGGTCTTGTACAGGGGGACGAACAGCTCCCGGGACAGCCCGCTCTCTTCCACCAGCCGGCCCAGGAACTCCATCAGGGCCTCCAGGCTCCCCGCCAGGGACAGCAGGACCACCGCCGCGGCCCCCAGGGTCAGCAGCAGGGCGGACTCCGGGCTCCCCCGCCGGACCACCACGGCCAGCAGCGCGGCGACGACGCACAGCACCGCCGCCTGGATCGACAGCTCCACGGCTAAAAGTCGAAGAGGACCTTGATGAGCTCGAAGAGGTCGCTGATCTCCTGCACCATCATCATGAGCACCACCACCAGCCCCGCCAGCGTCGTCATCATGGCCTGCTCCTCCCGGCCGGAGCGGACCAGCAGCTGGTTCAGCACCGCCACCAGGATGCCGATGGCAGCGATCTTGAAAATCAGATCCACATCCATGCTCTCGTCCCTCAAATCAATAAGATCGTCAGCAGCGCCGAGGCGGAGAACCACAGCGCCGCCGCCCGTTTCTCCCTCTCGGGACGCTCCCGCTCCGCCTGCTCGGCGCTCTTCGCCAGCGTATAGGCGACATGGGATATCGCTTTACAGACCTTCTCCTCGTCGCCCTGCAGGTCCTGGCCGAGGGCCGAGACGGCGGACTTGTCCCCTTCGTTCAAAGACAACGCCTCCGCCCGCTCCCGCCAGGCCCGCGGGAGGTCCTCCCCCCGCGCCGCGGCCTCGGAGACGGCGGCGAAGAAGGCCCCGGCCTCCGTCCCCCGGCCCGCCGCCAGCGCGCGCAGCAGCGCCGGCATGGGCGTCCGGGCCATGCGGATCTCCTCCCCCATCCGGCGGAAGGCCGTCTGGAAGTCGGACAGCGTGTCCCTCTCCCGGCGGCGCTCCGCCGCCTGGAGGTACCAGGCCAGAGCGCCGCCCGCCGCGATGCACAGGCTCCCCAGCAGCTTCAGCATGGCAGTCCCTCCAGCTCATAGCACCGTCCGCCCTCGTCCCGCGATATGCGCACCGCCAGGCGGAAGACCTGCCCCTCCAGGAGCTCCCGGTACAGGGGCTTGCGCAGGAGCTCCAGCACGTCGGCGGCGTGGATCGTCGCCAGCAATCCCACCCCGCAGCCCGCCGCCAGGCTCATGGCCGTCAGATCCTCCCGGACGGTGATCTCGTCCACGGCGACGATCTGGGGATCCATGGCCCGGAGCACGATGGGGATCCCCAGCGCCTTCGGGCAGGCGTCCAGTACGTCGGTGTGGGGCCCCACGTCCATCTGGGGCTCCCCCCGGTGGACCACCGCCACCTCCCCCCGCTCGTCGATGAGGGAGATCCGCTGAGGCGGATGCCCCGGCCCGCCCTCCGAGAGGCAGCGGACCAGGTCCCGCAGGAGCGTCGTCTTGCCGCCTCCCGGCGGCGACAGGAGCAGGGTGCTGACGAAGCCGCCGTTTTGGAACAGCTTCGGGGCGATGTCCCGGGCGATCCCCTTCCGCTCCCGCGCGATGCGGATCGCGGCGGAGGACAGGTCCTTCAGGTTCGTGTTCACGCCGTCCTTCATCACCGCCGTGCCGCACAGCCCCACCCGGAAGCCGCCCCGGACGGGCAGGAAGCCCTCCCGGATGGTCTCCGCGGCGGCGTAGCGGGAGAACTCCGTGGCGATGTCGCACAGGGTCTCCAGATCCTCCGGCTCTACCAGCGCCTCCAGCGGCAGCTCCCCCGCGGGGAGCAGGACGGACAAGGGCCGCCCCGCCCGGAGACGGATCTCCTCCGCCGCGGCCTTCTCCCCGTCGGAGAGGACCGACGCCGCCTTCCGCAGGCGGCTGGGCAGGATGGCGGCGGCCTGGTCATAGCGGCTGACCCGTTCGTCTTTTTGCAAGGGAGGTCCCCCCTTCCTTTCGTTACTCCACTCTATGAGGGCCCGTCCCACTCTATGACCGTCTGTCCAAAAATTTTTATGGAAAGCGCGCTTGACATCTTGCCCGGGACGTGGTATCCTCGTGATGGAAAGCAGGCTTTCCATCGCCCTTGAGAGGAGGTCGTCCATGAAAAACCGGCTGGAGGAGCTGCGGAAGGCCCGAGGGCTCCGGCAGGAGGAGCTGGCGGACGCGCTGGCGGTCTCCCGGCAGACCATCGGGTCCTTGGAGAACGGGCGGTACAACCCGTCCATCCTGCTGGCGTTCAAGCTGTCCCGGTACTTCGGGGTGGCGATCGAAGAGATCTTTCTTTACGAGGAGGAGCCGTCATGAAGAAGAAAAAGACGCTGTACGTTGGCTTCATCGTCGTGGGTCTGTTCCTGGCCGCTGCGTCGCTGCTTTTGAGGGGGACGGTCCCCGACAGCGCGGGCAGCACGCTGATGGGCTCCGGCAGCGGCATGGCCGCCATCGGGCTGACACAGCTGCTGATGCTGCACCTGGACCAGAAGGACCCGGCCCAGGCCCGGAAGAAGGAGATCGAGGAGACCGACGAGCGGAACGTGGCCATCCGCCGCCGGGCCAAGGCCCTGTCCGGAGACGTGCTGCAATGGGCCGTCATCGCAGCGGCGTGGGTGTCTCTGGGCTTCGACGCGCCTCTTTGGGTGACCCTGGCGGCGATCGTGACCTTTGTCGCGAAAAGCGCGCTGGAGGTCTATCTGGTGGTGCGGTATCAGCGGGAGATGTGAGGGAAGCGCCTGTCGAACGACAGGCGCTTCCCTCAGCGGTCAAAAGGAAGGAGGGCTCCCGCCCTCCTTCCCCGGTCACCGGACATAGGCCCGGTGGAACACCTTCTTGCCTTTTTTGATGATGACGCCCTCCCCCTGGAAGTCCGCCTGATCGAAGGCGGCGGCGATGTCCGTGACCTTCCGGTCGCCCACCATCATGCCCCCCTGCTGGATCAGCCGCCGGGCCTCCCCGTTGGAGGGGCACAGACCGCAGGCCACCAGCAGCGCGACGGCCCCGATCTTCCCGTCCTCGAACTTCGCGGCGGGCAGCTCCGTAGAGGGCATGTGCTCCGTGGAGCCGCTCCCCGCGAAGAGGCCCCGGGCGGTCTCCTGGGCCTTCTCCGCCTCCTCCCCGCCGTGGACCAGCTTGGTCAGCTCGTAAGCCAGGATCTCCTTGGCCCGGTTCAGCTGGCTGCCCTCCCAGCGGTCCATCTCGTCGATCTGCTCCAGGGGCAGGAAGGTCAGCATCCGGATGCACTTCAGCACGTCCGCGTCGCCCACGTTCCGCCAATACTGGTAGAACTCGAAGGGGCTGGTCTTGTTGGGGTCCAGCCAGACCGCGCCCTTGGCGGTCTTGCCCATCTTCTTGCCCTCGGAGTTCATCAGCAGGGTGATGGTCATGGCGTAGGCGTCCTTGCCCAGCTTCCGGCGGATCAGCTCCGTGCCGCCCAGCATGTTGCTCCACTGGTCGTCCCCGCCGAACTGCATGTTGCAGCCCAGGGTCTGGAACATATGGTAGAAGTCATAGGACTGCATGATCATATAGTTGAACTCCAGGAAGCTCAGGCCCTTCTCCATCCGCTGCTTGTAACACTCCGCCCGGAGCATGTTGTTCACGGAGAAGCACGCGCCCACTTCCCGCAGCAGCTCGATATAGTTCAGCTCCATCAGCCACTCGGCGTTGTTCACCATGATGGCCTTGTCCGGACCGAACTCGATGAAGCGCTCCATCTGCTTTTTGAAGCAGTCGCAGTTGTGCTGGATGGTCTCGGGGGTCATCATCTGCCGCATGTCCGTCCGGCCGGAGGGGTCGCCCACCATGCCGGTGCCGCCGCCGATCAGGGCGATGGGCCGGTTCCCCGCCATCTGCAGCCGCTTCATCAGGCACAGGGCCATGAAGTGGCCCACATGGAGGCTGTCCGCCGTGGGGTCGAAGCCGATGTAGAACACGGCCTTGCCGCCGTCCACCAGCTCCCGGATCTCCTCCTCGTCCGTGACTTGGGCGATCAGGCCCCGGGCCTTCAGTTCTTCGTAGATCTGCATGTCTCATTCTCCTTTTGATGTGTTTTTCGGAACGAAAAACGCCCCCGTCCCGATGGGGACAGAGGGCGAAAAGCATTTCCGCGGTACCACCTCTGGTTCACGCCGTCCTCACGGGCGGACGCCTCATGCCGTGCCGGCACACGGCGGCGCGGTAACGGGCGCACCCGGTGCGCGCCTACTGGGGATCTCCCTCCCGTTCGGGCGCCAGCTCCAAGGGGTATTCGCCGTCCGCCTCCCGCTCCCTTCCACCAGCCGGGAGCTCTCTTGAGGGGGGATCGTGACGGGTACTGGTCCTTTTCATCACTGTAATGAGTATTCTAGCAGATGCGGACGGGATCGTCAATACGGACCGCCGGAAAACATCCCCCGCTCCCCGGGGAGCCGCGCCGCCATGGGGAAGATCTCCCGGCCCGGGGGACAGCAGGCCCCGCCGCTGCATGCGGCGGGGCCCTCCCCTATCTCCAGGGTCAGTCCAGCGGCTTCATCGTGGGGAACAAGATCACGTCCCGGATGCTGTCCGCTCCGGTCAGCAGCATGACGCAGCGGTCGATGCCCATGCCCATGCCGCCGGTAGGGGGCATGCCGTACTCCAGGGCGGTGAGGAAATCCTCGTCCAGCATCTCCGTCTCGTCGTCGCCCCGGTCCCGGAGCTCCGCCTGCTTCTCGAAGCGGCGGCGCTGGTCGATGGGATCGTTCAGCTCCGAATAGGCGTTGGCCAGCTCACTGCAGCAGATGAACAGCTCGAAGCGCTCCGTCAGGCGGGGGTCCTTGGGGCTCCGCTTGGTCAGCGGGGAGACCTCCACCGGATACATGGTGATGAAGGTGGGCTGGATCAGCTTCCCCTCCACCTTCTGGTCGAAACAGGCATACAGGGCATTGCCCCAGGTCTTGTCCGCCGTGTCCGCCAGCTCCACGCCGATGGCCTTGGCGGCGGCCACGGCCCCAGCGTCGTCGGAGACGGCGCCGAAGTCCACCCCCGCGTACTCCCGCACGGCGTCGATCATGGTCAGCCGCCGCCAGCCGGGGGACAGGTCGATCTGCTGGCCCAGCCACTCCACCTGATAAGTCCCCAGGATCTCCTTGGCCGCGCCGGAGAGGATGCCCTCCGCCACGTCCATCATGCCGTGGAAGTCCGTGTACGCCTGATACAGCTCCACGGTGGTGAACTCCGGGTTATGCTTGGGATCCATGCCCTCGTTGCGGAAGATGCGGCCGATCTCGTACACCCGGTCCATGCCGCCCACGATCAGCCGCTTCAGCGGCAGCTCCGTGGCGATGCGCATGTACATATCGATGTCCAGCGTGTTGTGGTGGGTGACGAAGGGCCGGGCCGCCGCGCCGCCCGCCAGGGTGTTCAGCACGGGGGTCTCCACCTCGATATAGCCCCGCTCGTCCAGGTAGCGGCGCATGGACTGGATGAACCGGGAGCGGATCTGGAAGTTCCGCTTCACGTCCGGGTCCATCATCAGATCCACATACCGCTGGCGGTAACGGAGCTCCTTGTCCCGGAGGCCGTGGAACTTCTCCGGCAGGGGCAGCAGGGACTTGCTCAGCAGGGTGATGTTTTTCGCCCGGACGCTCATCTCCCCCCGCTGGGTGCGGAAGACCTCGCCGTCCACGCCGACGATGTCGCCGATGTCGAACTTCTTGAACTTCTTATAGACCGCCTCGTCCATCTCGTCCTGCCGGGCGTAGAGCTGGATGCGGCCGTCCCGGTCCTGGAGGTCGCAGAAGCTCACCTTGCCCATGCCCCGCTTGCTCATGAGGCGGCCCGCCACCTTGACGGGCCTGCCCTCCATGGCGTCGAAGTCGTCCTTGATCTGACGGGACGTGGCGTCCCAATCGAACCGGGTCCGCTGGAAGGGGTCCTCCCCCGCCGCCTGGAGCTCCGCCAGCTTCTCCCGGCGGACCTTCGTCTGCTGGCTCAGATCCTGCTCGGGCTGCTGGTCCTTCATTCGTTCAGCCATGCTCTCTCTCCTTATCGTAAGCATTCCGCCGCCGCTCCGGCCGAGGGCCCGGGCGCTCTCCCGGCCGCTCCCCCGGAGGGGGAGCGGCTCAGCGCTCGATCTTCAAAACGGTGTAGCGGATGTTCCCCCTGGGCGCCTCCACGGTGACGGCATCCCCTTCCTTCGCGCCGATCAGGGCCTTGCCGAAGGGGGATTCCTCCGAGATGATGCCGTGCATGGGGTCGGACTCCTGAGAGCCCACGATGGTGTAGACCGGCAGGGCCTTCCCGTCCGCCCCGGCCACCGTCACCTTGCAGCCGATCGCCACCACGTCCGTGCTGCTGCTCTCGTCCACGATGACCGCATGCTGCAAGATCTCCTCCACCTCGGCGATGTGGGAATACAGCTTGCCCTGCTCGTTCTTGGCCTCGTCGTATTCGCTGTTCTCGCTCAGATCGCCGAAGCCCCGGGCGACCTTGATCTGCTCCGCCACCTCGTCGGAACGGGTGGTCTTGAGGTAATTCAGTTCCTCCTGCAGCTCGTCATAGCGAGCCTGACTCATCTTATACCCTTTTGCCATGTTCGGTAGTCCCTTCCTTCGATATGCTTCACGCCGGAGGGTCCCCCCTGCGGCGTGATTTCACAAATCGATATTATATAGAAGGACCCTCCGAATGTCAAGCCTCCCGGCCGGGTCATTTTATCCGCCCAGGGCGATCTGCTCCCGCTTGAGGGCCCCCGCCTCCCGGAGGACCGCCAGCAGCTGGCCCCGGTCCACGCCCGGAGGGACCGCCTCCTCCATGCCCGGCGGCAGGGCCAGGGGCGGCAGGGCCTGCTCCTCGTCGTAGAGCCGCAGGGCCACGGGGTTCGCCAAAGAGAGGTCCGGCCGCCGATCGAAGAGGACCAGCGCCTCCGCCCCCTCCAGCTGCTCCCGGTCCGGCCCCAGCAGCAGCGACACCCCGTACTCCCGCCGCAGCTGGCGGCACAGCTCCTCCCCGCCGTAGGGCAGGTCCAGCAGCACATAGCGGTGCCGGAGGGCCAGCTCCGTCACCGTGCGGACCACCTCCCCCGTCAGCGCCGCCGCCGTCACGGCCACCCGGGCCCCGGCCGCCGTCCGGCCCTCCGCCCCCAGCCCCGACCAGACCCAATCCGCCGCCAGGGCCCGCCGGAGGGCCAGGGTGCTGACCGGCCGCAGGCCGCACCGTGCCAGCTGCTCCTTGTAAGGGAACTCCTCCGGCAGGACCACCTGCGCCACGCCGCGCTTGCGCAGCTTCTTCCCCGCCGCCAGCACCCGGCGGCGGGTCACCGCCTGATGGAGGCCCTTCACGATCCCCGCCTGTAAAAACCGCATCCGGAGGACGATCCGCTCCTCCAAACGGACGCTCCGCTGTCCGCGTCCGGGCTCCGCCCATGCCAAGTAACCAACCATAAAAACACTACCTCCCGCCCCATGATATGGGGCGGGAGGCTGGATCATGCCGACCCGGACAGCGTATATCCGGTCAGATACCCCTTGGCCAGGGGATCGACGATCGCGTCGTTCTCCTTGATCTCGAAATGGAGGTGGGGCCCCGTGGAGTTGCCGGTGGAGCCGGTGATCCCCAGGACGTCGCCCTGCCGCACCGACTGGCCCACGCTGACCTTCCGGCTGCTCATATGGGCGTAGAGCGTGGTGTTGCCGCTGCCGTGGTAGAGGACCACGTAATTCCCGTAGGACTTGGAATACTCGGAGATCAGGACCGTCCCCGCTTTGGCGGCGTAGATGGTGCTG
Source organism: uncultured Oscillibacter sp. (assembly GCF_910584465.1). Taxonomy (GTDB): domain Bacteria; phylum Bacillota; class Clostridia; order Oscillospirales; family Oscillospiraceae; genus Oscillibacter. The sequence goes on along the minus strand of NZ_CAJUBK010000001.1, from coordinate 52,405 downwards.
TCGTAGCCCACCCGGCCGATGTCGGTGCCCTTGTGGTTGGTGGACCCGATGCCGCCGGGAGAGGCCCGGCCGCCCACGGTGGAGGTGATGTAATGGCTGCTCACCGGCCAGATGTACCCGCCGGGATTGGAGGCGGGGGCAGACTGTCCCGCCGCGGCCCGGCGGGCCGCTTCCTCCTCCGCCATCTTCCGGGTCAGTTCCTTGATGCGGGACTGGACCGCCTCCTCCTCGTCGGACAGGTCATCCAGGGCATCCTCCTGCGCCTGCTGCTGCTGGCGCAGCTTCGCGACCAGGGCGTTGGCGGCGTCCCGCTGGGCGGCGAGGTCCCGCTTCTTCCCCTCCAGCTCCGCCTTCGCCGCCTCCGACGCGGCCTTCTGCCCCTCCAGCTCCGCCTTCTTCCCGGCGGTGAGGGCCTGGAGCTCCTTCAGATTGCTGATGACCCGCTGGTCATACTCCATGATCTCATTGATGATGTCCAGCCGGCCCAGGAGGTCCGAGAAGCTGTCCGCCCGGAACAGCACGGACCAGTACTCCACCTTCCCCTGCTCCTCCATGGCCCGGACGCGCTTGCAAAAAAGCTCGTACTGCGCCGCTTCCCGGGCCTCGGCGTCCGCCAGCTCCGCCTCCGTCTGGACGATCAGATCCGCGTAGACGGCGATCTCCTCTTCCTTGTTGGCGATCTCGCCCTCCGTCAGGCCGATCTGGCTGTCCAGGAGGCGCTTGCGCTCCATGGTGGTGCTGATGTCCGTGGACAGCTTGTCGATCTGGGCCTGGATGTCCTTCTTCTCCTGGGCGATGTCCTTGGCGTCGCTCTTCAGCGCGTCGATGTCCGCCTGGGTCACCGCCGCGGCGGGCGTGGGCAGGGAGCCCAGCGTCAGCAGCAGCGCCAGCGCCAAAAGCGGCAGGGACCGGCAGAGCCATCCGAACCTTCGCTTATCCCGCATGCCGTCCTCCTCAGACCTGTAAGTATTTCCGGATGGCGGAGAGGCTCCCCCCCACGCCGATCAAGATCCCCGCCCCCGCGAAGGAGGCCGCCACCGGCGCCCACAGCTCCCGGAAGGGGATCACGTCGATGAGCTGCAGGACGTCGCTGGTGCTCACGCCCTTCGCCACCGCCTCGTAAAGGCCCCACTGCATCAAAAAGGCGATGGCCGCCCCCAGGAAGCCCAGCAGGGACCCCTCATAGACGAAGGGCCAGCGGATGAAGCCGTTGGTCGCGCCCACCATCCGCATGATGGCGATCTCCTCCCGCCGGTCGAAGGTGGTGAGGCGGATCGTGTTGGAGATGATGAACACCGACACCAGGAACAAGATGGCGATCAGCGCGATGCACACCACCGTCGCCACGTTCCGGATGGTGATGAAGCCCTCCGCCACCGCCTCGGAGGCGTTGGCGTGGGCGATGCCGTCCACGGCCTCCACGGCCTCCTTGGTCTTGGAGATCTGCTCCAGGTCCAGGACCCGTATGGAGAACCGGTCCCGCAGGATCTGCGGGTCCAGGTCCTTGAACATGTCCTCGTCCGGGTAGTCCTCCAGGAAGCTCTCCATGGCCTCCTGCCGGCTGATGAACGCGGCAGACTCCACGTTGGGGATGGCCTCCAGCCGGCTCTGCAGGCCCTGGGGATCCGGATGGTCCTCCTCCACGAAGGCCAGCATCTCGTTCTCCTGCTCCAGGTCCTCCAAGAGCCCGTTCGCGTTCACCGCCACCAGGGTGAAGGTCCCCATGATCAGCAGGCAGGCCACGGTGATGCCGATGGCGGCGAAGCTCATGAAGCCGTGGCTGAACATATTGGAGAAGCCCTCATGGACGAAGTATCCGAAATTGTGCTTACCCATGGATGTGTCCTCCCACATAGCCGCCGACGCTGTCGTTGATCACCCGGCCGGAATCGATCGTGACCACCCGCTTGCCGAAGCGGTCCACCAGGTCCTTCTCATGGGTCACCACCACCATGGTGGTGCCCAGCTCATTGATCTTCACCAGAAGGTCCATCAGCTCCAGGGACCGCTCCGGATCGAGGTTGCCGGTGGGCTCGTCGGCGATGATGGTGGCCGGGTTGTTCACCAGGGCCCGGGCGATGGCCACCCGCTGCTGCTCTCCGCCGGAGAGCTCGTCCGGATAGCTGTGGGCCTTCTTCTCCAGGCCCACCAGCTGCAGGACGTAGGGGATGCGCTTGCGGCTCTCCTTGACGGAGGCCCCCACCGCCCGCATGACGAAGGCCAGGTTGTCGTAGACCGTCTTCTTCTCGATCAGGCGGAAGTCCTGGAAGATGACCCCCAGGGTCCGGCGCATCAGGGGGATCTGCCGCTCGGAGATGTTCCGGGTGGAGAAGCCGTTGACCCGGACACGGCCCGCGCTGGGCTCCACCTCGCCGGTGAGCAGCTTGATGATGGTGGACTTGCCGGAGCCGGAGGGGCCCACCAGGAAGACGAACTCGCCGGGGTCGATCCGCAGGGAGATCCCCTGGATCGCCCGGGTCCCGTTGTCGTATTCCATCTCCACGTCCTTCAATTCGATGAGGGCGCTTTCTGATCCTACCATAGAGGCACCTCCAATTGGTGTCGGAAAATGGGGGCCGCGTGACGCAGTCGACACGATCCACGCGCTATTGTAGCATGAACCGCGCTCCCCGTCAATGCGGAGCGTCGCCAAAGGCATGAAACTATCGCAGTAGTCTCTCCGTCCAGTCTACCATGGCCCGGCCCGGCCTGTCAAGCCCCGCCGGGGGCGGCGGACGGATCCCCGCCGCCCCTGCCCCGGGACATCCTGCACGCGCCCTCCCGCCCCGCCGGGGAGGCCCCGCGCCTGTCGACGAGCGGAGCGGCGGAACTCCGTCCGCCGCTCCCGCTGTTTTTAAGAATCGATCCCCCGGGAGGTCAGGTACTTCTTGACCATCAGGGCCACCTTGAAGGTGATGGCGTCGTCGAACTCCCGCAGGTCCAGGCCGGTGAGCTTCTTGATCTTCTCCAGCCGGTAGACCAGGGTGTTCCGGTGGACGAAGAGCTTCCGGGCCGTCTCGGAGACGTTCAGGTTGTTCTCGAAGAAGCGGTGGATGGTGAAGAGGGTCTCCTTGTCCAGCGCGTCGATGGGGTTCTTCTTGAACACCTCCTGGAGGAACATCTCGCAAAGGGTCGTGGGCAGCTGGTAGATCAGGCGGCCGATGCCCAGGTTCTCGTAGTTGATGACATATTTCTCCGTGTCGAAGACCTTGCCCACGTCGATGGAGATCTGGGCCTCCTTATAGGACTTGGCCAGGTCCCGCAGATGGGTGGCGATCGTGCCGATGCCCACCACCACGGTGCTCTCCGTGCCGGAGCGCAGGCTCTCCTCGATGGAAGAGGCGATCTTGTTCAGCTCCCGGAAGCCCGCTCCCTCGGGCATCTGCCGGACCAGGACCACGTCGCCGTCGCCGATGTTGAGGACGAAGTCGTTCTGCCGGTCGGGGAACATGGCCTGGACCACGTCGGTGGGGACGGACTCCCCCTTCTTCAGCGCCCGGACCACGAAGACGCCCCGGGCCACGTCGGCGGTGACCCGCAGCTCCTTGGCCCGCATGTAGATATCGCCCAGCATGATGTTGTCGGAGATGATGTCCTTGATGAAGGAGCCGCGGTCATGCTTCTCCTCGTAGTAGGCTTTGGCGGCGTTCAGGGCCACCGTCGCCACGGAGCACACCGCCTTGCTGACGTCGTTCTCCCCAAAGGCGAAGGCCGCGTAATCGAATTGGTTCCCCCAGCCGTTGAGCGCCTTGAACGTCTTGCCGTCGGAGGAGATCAGCGCGCCGGCGGCGTTGTTCACTACCGGGACGTACTCGGTCCAGCGCTGCCCGATGAGGGAGAGCTCGCTGCACGCGATCACCACACCTTCCCCATCGATGACCCCGATCGTGCGGTCCGTGTTCTCCTTTAGCTGCAATACCACATTTTGATAGATCCTTCCAGACATGGCCGTCCTCCTCACCTAAAATACCGGGGAAGTATTGATACCACTTTTCAAACAAGTCTATTATATCGTCAACTTCACCAAATTGCAAGATGTTTTTTCTTTTTTCAACAAAAAACTCTGTCTCTTTTTGGTAAGTATTCGGGCTTTTTCTCAGAACTATACAAGGGCGCGGAGCCCATCGATCTCCTCCTCGGTCAAAAAGCGGAAAGCGCCCCGGCGGAGCCCCCGGTCCAGGGGCAATGCCCCCATCTGTATCCGCTCCAGATACAGCACCGCCTTCCCCCGGGAGGCCAGCATCCGCTTCACCTGATGGAACTTCCCCTCCCGCAGGGTGACATGGGCCTCGCTCTCCTCCCCTGCCGAGAGGATCTCCAGCTCCGCGGGGAGGCAGGTCAGCCCATCCTCCAAAGACAGCCCGGCGGCGAAGGCCCGGCAGTCCTCCTCCGTCAAACGGCCCGCCGTCCTGGCATAGTATATCTTGTCCACGTGCCGCTTCGGCGACAGCAGGGCGTGGGCCAGCGGCCCCTCGTCCGTCAGCAGCAGCAGGCCCTCGGTATCCTTGTCCAGGCGGCCCACCGGGAACAGCCCCAGCCTTTGGAGGTCCCGGGGCAGCAGGTCCAGGACGGTCTCCCCCCGCCCGTCCTCCGTGGCGGAGAGGACCCCGGCGGGCTTGTTCATCATGATCCAGGTGTGCCGGCGCCAGCCCAGGGGGGCGCCGCCCACGGCGATCTCCGCCGTCTCCGGGTCGAACTTCTCCTCCACCGAGCGGACGACGGCGCCCCCCACCGTCACCTGCCCCCGGCGGGCCAGCTCCTTCACCTCCCGCCGGGACCACCTCCCGGTGGAGGCCACGATCTTATCCAGCCGCTGTTTCCCCATAGATCCTTCCCCTTCCTCCGTCCAGACCGACGATCGCTCATCCCATCTTATCATATTCCACCGGGGAAATGAATAAGGAACTGTCAGGAGGGATCGACATGTTGATTTGGACCGCAAAATTCTCCCGAAAGAGAGCCGCCGCCGCCATCGTCCTCATGGGCGTGGTCATGGCGGTGCTGATCGTCCTGGTGGGCCGGGCGCCGGAGGAGCCGGAGACGCCCCTGCCGAAGCTGACGACCAATGAAGAACGGACCGCCTATCTCCGATCCCTGGGCTGGGAGGTGGAGCCGGAGCCCATCGAGACGCTGCAGTTCCTGCTGCCCGCCAAGCTGGAGGAGCCCTATCTCTCGTACAACGAGCTCCAGCTCGGCCAGGGCTTCGACCTGAGCCGCTGCTGCGGCAAGCAGGTGGCCCGGTACACCTACGCCGTCTCCAACTACCCGGGCCAGGCCGAGGGCGTCCAGGCCAACCTTTACATCTGTGAGGAGGCTCCGGCCGCCGGGGACGTCTGCTCCTCCGGGGCCAACGGCTTCCAGCTCCCGCTGGTCCAGGCGGAGGGCTGAGCAAAAAAGGACTGCCGCAGGAGCGGCAGTCCTTTTCGCGCAGGATGGATCACTCAGCGATGTCGGTGACAGCGCCGGAGCCAACGGTGCGGCCGCCCTCGCGGATAGCGAAGCGGAGGCCCTTCTCGATGGCGATGGGGGTGATCAGCTCCACGCTCATCTCGACGTTATCGCCGGGCATGCACATCTCGGTGCCCTCGGGCAGGGAGATGACGCCGGTGACGTCGGTGGTGCGGAAGTAGAACTGAGGACGATAGTTGTTGAAGAAGGGGGTGTGGCGGCCGCCCTCGTCCTTGGACAGGACGTAGACCTGGCCCTTGAACTTGGTATGGGGGTTGATGGACTTGGGCTTCGCCAGGACCTGGCCGCGCTCGATGCCGTTGCGGTCGATGCCGCGGAGCAGGACGCCGATGTTGTCGCCGGCCTCAGCGAAGTCCAGCAGCTTGTGGAACATCTCGATGCCGGTGACGACGGTCTTCTTGGTCTCCTCCGCCAGGCCGACGATCTCGACTTCCTCGCTCAGCTTCAGCTGGCCGCGCTCCACACGGCCGGTAGCGACGGTGCCGCGGCCGGAGATGGTGAACACGTCCTCGACGGGCATGAGGAAGGGCAGGGAGTCGTCGCGGGGAGGCGTGGGGATATAGTCGTCCACCGCGTCCATCAGCTCCTTGATGCAGGCGTACTCGGGGGCGTTGGGATCGGTGGAGTCGGAGACCAGGGCGTTCAGGGCGGAGCCCTTGATGATGGGCAGGTCGTCGCCGGGGAACTCGTAGGTGCTCAGCAGCTCACGGACTTCCATCTCCACCAGCTCCAGCAGCTCCTCGTCGTCCACCTGGTCGCACTTGTTCAGGAACACGACGATGGCGGGCACGCCCACCTGGCGGGCCAGCAGGATGTGCTCACGGGTCTGGGCCATGGGGCCGTCGGTGGCGGCGATGACCAGGATGGCGCCGTCCATCTGCGCAGCGCCGGTGATCATGTTCTTGATATAGTCGGCGTGGCCCGGGCAGTCGACGTGGGCATAGTGCCGCTTCTCGGTCTCATACTCGACGTGGGCGGTGTTGATCGTGATGCCGCGGGCCTTCTCCTCGGGGGCCTTGTCGATGCTGTCATAGGCCTCGAACTCAGCCTTGCCCTGGTAGGACAGCCACTTGGTGATGGCGGCGGTCAGGGTGGTCTTGCCGTGGTCGACGTGGCCGATGGTGCCGATGTTCACATGGGGTTTCGTGCGCTCGAATTTCTGCTTGGCCATTTGTAATGTCCTCCTAATTCATTTTAAGATCCAACTGCGGCGGTACGAACGTATCCTGTACCGCCTATTCTACCGTATATCGTCTGGAAAATCAATCCCTTTCCCGCCACTTTTCTCCAAAGGGAGGGACGGCAGGATCCGCCAGGCCCCGCGGCCCGGCGCCGGACCGCAGCAGCGGCTCAGCCGCCGCTCTTGACCCGGGTCTCCACGATCTTCTCCCGGATGTTCTTCGGGATCTCGATATAGTGGCTGGGCTCCATGGTGTACTGGCCGCGGCCCTGGGTGCGGGAGCGCAGGTCCGTGGCGTAGCCGAACATCTCGGCCAGAGGCACATGGGCGTCGATCTGCTGGGCGCCGGGACGGGCCTCCAGCTGGATGATCTGGCCACGGCGGCTGTTCAGATCGCCGATGACATCGCCCATATATTCGTCGGGGACGATGACGGAGACCTTCATGATGGGCTCCAGCAGCGTGGCGTCCGCCTTGCGGCAGGCGTCCTTGAACGCCATGGAACCGGCGATCTTGAAGGCCATCTCCGAAGAGTCGACCTCGTGATAGGAGCCGTCGTACAGGGTGACCTTCACGTCCACCACGGGGAAGCCGGCCACGACGCCGGCGTTCATGGCGCCCTGGATGCCCGCGTCGACGGCGGGGATATACTCCTTGGGCACCGCGCCGCCCACGATCGCGTTGACGAACTCATAGCCCTTGCCGGACTCGTTGGGCTCCACGCGGATCTTGACGTGGCCGTACTGGCCCTTGCCGCCGGACTGGCGGGCGTACTTGGTGTCCTGCTCCACCGTCTTCTTGATGGTCTCCTTATAGGCGACCTGGGGAGCGCCCACGTTGGCCTCCACCTTGAACTCCCGGAGCAGGCGGTCGACGATGATCTCCAGATGGAGCTCGCCCATGCCGGCGATGATGGTCTGGCCCGTCTCCTCGTCGGTATAGGTCTTGAAGGTGGGGTCCTCCTCGGCCAGCTTGATGAGGCCGATGGTCATCTTCTCCTGGCCCGCCTTGGTCTTGGGCTCGATGGCCACGCGGATGACGGGCTCGGGGAACTCCATGGACTCCAGGATGATGGGGGCCTTCTCGTCGCAGAGGGTATCGCCGGTGGTGGTGTGCTTCAGTCCCACGGCGGCCTCGATATCGCCGGAGTAGACCTCCTCGATGTCCTCGCGGTGGTTGGCGTGCATCTGCAGGATGCGGCCGATCCGCTCCTTGACGTTCTTCGTGCTGTTCAGCACGGTGGACCCGGTGGTGAGGTGGCCGGAGTAGACCCGGAAGAAGCTCAGGCGGCCCACATAGGGGTCGGTCATGATCTTGAAGGCCAGGGCGGAGAAGGGCGCGTCGTCGTCGGAGGGGCGCTCGTCCTCCTCGTCGGTCTTGGGGTTCACGCCCTTGATGGCGGGGACGTCCGTCGGGGCGGGCATGAAGTCCACGATGGCGTCCAGCATCTTCTGCACGCCCTTGTTCTTATAGGACGTGCCGCAGGTGACGGGGACCATCTCGTTGGCGATGGTGGCCTTGCGGATGGCGGCCCGGATCTTCTCCTGGGGGACCTCCTGGCCGTCCAGATACATCTCCATGATCTCCTCGTCGTACATGGAGACGGCGTCCATCAGCTTCTCGCGGTACTCGTTGGCCAGGTCCAGCATGTCGGCGGGGATCTCCTCCACGCGCATGTCCTTGCCCAGATCGTCATAGTAGACGTCCGCGTCCATCTCGATCAGATCGACGATGCCCTTGAAGGTATCCTCGCTGCCGATGGGGAGCTGGATGGGCACGGCGTTGCACTTCAGGCGGTCTTCCACCATGTGGAGGACGTTGTAGAAGTCGGCGCCCATGATGTCCATCTTGTTGACGTAGATCATCCGGGGGACCTTGTAGTGGTCGGCCTGACGCCAGACGGTCTCGGACTGGGGCTCCACGCCGCCCTTGGCGCACATGACGGTCACGCTGCCGTCCAGCACGCGCAGGGAGCGCTCCACCTCCACGGTGAAGTCCACGTGGCCCGGGGTGTCGATGATGTTGATCCGGGTCTGGGGGAACTGGTTCTTGGTGCCCGTCCAGTAGCAGGTGGTGGCGGCGGAGGTGATGGTGATGCCGCGCTCCTGCTCCTGGGCCATCCAGTCCATGGTGGCGGTACCGTCGTGGGTCTCGCCGATCTTATAGTTCACGCCGGTGTAGAACAAGATCCGCTCGGTGGTGGTCGTCTTGCCCGCGTCGATGTGAGCCATAATGCCGATGTTCCTGGTGTTTTCAAGCGATGTTTTTCTCGGCATACCTGTTTTCTCCTAACTTACCAGCGGAAATGCGCGAACGCCTTGTTGGCCTCGGCCTGCTTGTGCATGTCCTCGCGCTTCTTCACGGCCGCGCCGGTGTTGTCCGCCGCGTCCATGATCTCGCCGGCAAGGCGCTCCGCCATGGTGCGCTCGCTCCGGGCGCGGGAATACGCGGTCAGCCACCGCAGCCCCAGCGTGGTGCGCCGGGCGGGACGGACCTCCATGGGGACCTGATAGTTGGCGCCGCCCACGCGGCGGGCCTTGACCTCCAGGCTGGGCATGATGTTGTCCATGGCCTGGGTGAACACCTCGACGGGGTCTTTCCCGGTCTTCTCCTTGATCTGGTCGAAGGCACTGTAGACCACCTTCTGCGCCACGCCCTTCTTGCCGTCCAGCATCACGTTGTTGACCAGACGGGTCACCAGCACGGAGCCGTACATGGGATCGGGCAGGATCTCTCTTTTGGGAACATTACCTCTTCTGGGCACTATGCTTCCCTCCTTCATAATGATTCTATGATCTCATAGGTACTCGAAAGGCGTCTTCCAGCCTTCCGTGGATGCCTCTGCCGAAGGGCAACGCCCGCGCGCCGCCGCCCGGAGGGGGGACGGACGCGTTCGATCTATATGAAACCTGTTCGGCAAAGTGATTCGTTCAGAGCGTCCCGCTCACTTGGACTTGGGCCGCTTGGCGCCGTACTTGGAACGGCTCTGCATCCGGCCGGACACGCCCTGGGTATCCAGAGTGCCGCGGATGATGTGGTAGCGGACGCCGGGGAGGTCCTTGACACGGCCGCCGCGGATCATGACCACGGAGTGCTCCTGCAGGGAGTGGCCCACGCCGGGGATATAGGCGGTGACCTCGTAGCCGTTGGTCAGGCGCACACGGGCGATCTTACGCAGAGCGGAGTTGGGCTTCTTGGGGGTCGCGGTCCTCACGGCGGTGCAGACGCCTCTCTTCTGGGGAGAGGGCTGATTGGTGGTCTTGGTCTTCAGGGTGTTCAGACCGAACTGCAGCGCGGGAGAAGTGGACTTGTAAGAAGCCTGTTCCCTTCCTTTACGGACCAGCTGGTTGAAAGTAGGCATCGGATTTCTCCTTTCTTTCATATTTTTACATTTTATTTTTTACAGAAAGCCGGTGGGCTATTCCGAAAAAACCAAAAATATCTTGGACGGCGCTCACGGGACGAGGTCCACGGCCACGGCGGCACCCACGGCGATGCCGCTCTCCCGGCCCAGCTGGACCATGGTCCGCCCGCCCTCCACGGGGACGCCGGCGGCGGCGCACTCGGCGGCGAGGGCCTCGATGATGGCGGGATCGGCGTCGTCGGCCAGATAGGCCCGGCGGGCCCGTCCCTCCCGGATGGCCTTGCGGGACTGCTTCACGCCCACGACCCGCTTCCCAGCCTCCATAGGAAAGACCCCCTGCCCCCTCGCTGCGCGGCGGGAAGCCGTTCCCGCTGAGGAACGCGCAGCAAAATCTACGGACTCCAGTCCGCGCAAGTAGGGATTATACCATGACCTGGGCCAGCCGTCAAGCAGTTTTGGCAAAAAAGATCGCGATCTTCCTGTTTTTCCATAGATCCCCCTCCCCTCCCCCGGCGGGAGGGGATCTCGTACCGCATGAGCGGGCGCCGGCGGGCGCGCTGCCCCGCGCGGCCGCTCATAGGGCGCCCGGGACGCCGCGTCTCCGGGGGTGGCGCCCCTCCGGCGGACGGCCGCACGGACCGGCCGGTTCACAGGAACGGCGGCCTCAAAAAGCCGGCCGCCGCCAGGACCGCGAAGTGGGCGGGGTAAAAGGCGTAGCAGGCATACTGGAAGCCCTTCCCCGCCTCCCCCTTCTCCCCGTCGTCCAGGAGGGCGATCAGCATCCCAAAGTAATTGCCCAGCACGTTCAGCAGGCAGTTGCGCAGGACCATGACCTGCTCCGGCGTGCCCAGGCTCCGGACCGCCCACAGGACCAGTCCCCGGCGGGCCAGCAGGACGGCGGGGATATAGAGCAGGGCCTTTTGCAGCCGGGGACGGTCCCGGGCGATGTGATAGGCCCAGGCCAGGATGATATAGCCCTGTCCGCCCTCCATATCCAGCTCCATGGCCAGCCAGGTGGCCGCGGCCACCGCCAGGGGGCTCAGGAAGGCCAGTCCCCGGCGTCCCAGCTCCTCGTGGACCGCCAGGACGCACAGGGCCAGCGCCAGTGTGGACAGGATGTTCAGGCTGACGTCCCGCCAGTCCCCCTCGATGCCGAAGAGGCGGCTCTCCGCCAGGTCGAAGGCGATATAGGGAGCCTGGGCGACGGCCGCCGCCAAAAGGATGCGCCCCAGATAGCGGCGGACGTCGGAGGTATGCGCGAAGCCCTGCACGAGGCAGTAGATGAAGATGGGGGCCGCCAGACGGCCGATATACATTAAATATAAAGGGAAGCCGTCCAGCAGCCAGTCCGCGAGGCCGCCGCGGCCCGCCATCCACAGGGCGTCGGCCAGCGGGGCCAGCATCCGCTCCAGCGGGAAGATGCGGACCACATGGTCGAAGACCATGCAGCACATGGCGAAGATCTTCAGCTGTTTATAGTTCATCACGATATCCTCCTCGTCCCCGGCAAAAGCCGGTCTTTGGGAAGAGCATATCGGACATATCTTACGAACGGCTCGACAAAGACCTTACAGATCTCTTACATTTTTCAGTCTCCCGCGCCGCCCAGGGCCCCCGGGGGAGGCAAAGCGCCTTGACAAACGCCGGCAAAAAAGGTAGTATGGTGCAAGCTATCCCGACGAGGGAGGACACGGAGGAGAGGACCGCACATGGAAGAGGATCTGTTCGCGCCCCTGCCGGGGGAGGGGGTCATGCCCCACCGGCCGGACAAGGAGAGGACGGAAAAGCTGGGGCCCGAGATCATGGAGGGCGGCTCTCCGATCCTGTCCCGGGTCCAGGCCTCCCGGCCCAAGCATCTGGACGGCGGCAGGACCATCCTGCGGCCCAGCCTCCCCTACGACGACATCAGCAACATGATGAGCTGCTTCCTGGACCTGTACATCGGCGCGAGATACACCCCCGGCACCTCCCTCCCAGGCTGCGTCTGCCATGCCACAGTGCTCTCCGGCACGGTGAGCCTCACGGCGGAGGGCCGGACCTTCCAGCTCCTGGAGCGGGACGCCATCCGGTTCAAGGCGGACCAGCCCTATCACATCGAGAACATCTCTAGCGGCACCGGACGGATGCTGCTGGAATACCAATACCTGCGGGGACGCCCCTAGGGCCTGTCCGCAGCCGGCGGGACGCACGCCTCCCCGGCCTGTCCCCCTGCCGCGCCGGCGGCGTACGTCCGTACGCCCGCGGGCCCCTGCCCTGCATCCGGCCCTGCCGGAGGTCCCCACATCCGTCCTATATGGACGAGCCCTGAGAGGAGACGCCATGACGATCCGGAACGCCGTGCCCGCAGACCTGCCCGCCCTGGCGGCGGCGGAGGCCGCCTGCTTCCCCCCGGCGGAAGCCGCCTCTGCGGAGGCCCTCGCCCGGCGGCTGGCCGTCTATCCGGACCACTTCTGGCTGATGGAGGAGGACGGCGCCCTGGTCAGCTACATCGACGGCCCCGTCTCCGACGAGCCCTTGCTCCGGGACGAGATGTACGCCGACGCCGCCCTCCACGACGAGGGCGGCGCATGGCAGATGATCTTCGGCGTCGGCACCCTGCCCCGATACCGGACGCAGGGCCGGGCCGCTCTTTTGATGGAGCGGGTCATCGCCGACGCCAGGGCGCAGGGCCGGGCGGGCTGCGTCCTGACCTGCAGGGCGGAGCTCCGCCGCTATTACGAGAGCCTTGGCTATCGGAGCGAGGGCGTCTCCGGATCCGTCCACGGCGGGGCCGTCTGGTACGATATGCGGCTGCGGTTTTGACGAAGGAGGGCCGGTGCCTCACGGCGCCGGCCCTCCCGCGCTCCCTCACCGGAGGCGCTCCCTCAGCCGCCGGGCCAGCAGCACCGCCAGCCCCAGCTTCACGAGATCCGGGACGATGAAGGGGAACACGCAGTAGCCCAGGGCGGTCATCAGGCCCACAGGGCTATCCGTCATAGCATACAGCGCCAGATACCAGGCCGTGCCGAAGGCGTAATAGGTGACCATCCCCAGCACGCAGGCGGTGAGCTTCACCCCCAGGGCCTCCCCCAGCCGGGCGGTCATCCACCAGTACAGCAGGGCCGTGAAAAAGAACCCCAGGATATAGCCTCCCGTGGTCCCCAGCAGCACCCCCAGGCCGCCGCGGAAATTGCTGAACACCGGCGCGCCCACCGCGCCCAGGAGCAGATAGGCGGTGACGGCCAGGGTCCCCCGCTCCCCTCCCAGGGCCAGCAGCGCCGCGAAGATGGCGAAGGTCTGCATCGTGAACTGCACGAAGGGCGCGGGGACGGGGACGGAGATCCAGGCGCAGACCGCCGTCAGCGCCGTGAACAGCGCGACCAGCGTCAGGTCCCGGGCCTTCATCTTCGATAGGGTCCGATCAGGCATAGACGTTCCTCCTTCTGTTTCCTCGGGACCTAGGATACCGCATCCTCCCCTATTTGTCAACCACTTTTTTAAAATCAGTTTACAACTTTGCAGGAGACGAGGGGGAGGGGCCCGGCCCCTCCCCCTCCCGATGGTCCATGCCGCTCAAAGCTCCGTGTGTTCGCACAGCTCCCGGGCCTTGGCCTGGATGTCCTTCAGGTCCTCGAAGGTATCCGGACGCTTATGGACGTCCCGCAGCAGCGCCGCCGGATGGTAGATGGCGGTCATCCACACGCCGTTGCGCTGGGACCACTGGCCGTGCTCCTGGGTGATGCGGAAGTCCTCCTTGATGATGGACTTGGCGGCGATGCGGCCCAGGCAGACGATGATCTTGGGGCGCAGCAGCGCCGTCTGGCGGCGGAGCCAGCCGATGCACGCGTCCCGCTCCACGCCCAGGGGGTCCCGGTTCTGGGGCGGGCGGCACTTGACGATGTTGGCGATGTAGACCTTGCTCCGGTCCAGGCCCACCATCTCCAGCATCTCATCCAGCAGCTTCCCCGCCCGGCCCACGAAGGGCCTGCCCTGCTCGTCCTCATGCTGGCCGGGGCCCTCGCCGATCAGCAGGATCTCCGCGTCCTCCGCGCCGTCGCCGAAGACCACGCTGTGGCGGCCCTCCGCGAGGGAACAGCCCTCACATCCAAGGCACTCCGCCCGCAAGCTCTCCCATGTATCCATATCGTTCCACTCCTATCCTTTCGTTGTCCCCTGCCGGACCATCATACCATGAAAAAACTACCGGCGCAAGGGCCGGATACACGTCCGCCCCCTGGGGGAGACTGAGCCGTGAGGTGATCGGACATGGCCCCCTGGCTCTGGTATTTCTGGATCTACAGCTTCCTGGGCTGGCTGGTGGAGCTGGCCTTCGCCGCCGCTTCGTCCGGGGGAGGGCGGCGGCGCTGCCTGCTCCTCCTGCCCCTTTGCCCCGTCTACGGGCTGGGGATGCTGGCGGTGCTGGCCCTGCCGCCCATGGGCTGGGCGGAGCTGATGGTCTTCGGCGGGCTGGCCGCGACGGCGGCGGAGTATCTCTACCACTGGGCCGGGGAGCGGGCTTTGGGCGTCCGCTTCTGGGACTACCGCCAGGTCCCGGGGAACCTCCGGGGGCGGGTCTGCCTCCCCTTCAGCCTGGCCTGGGGGGTGCTGGTGTGGGCGGCGGTCCGGTTCGTCCAGCCGTGGGCCCAGGCGCTGGCGCAGGCCGTCCCGGCGCCGGTGACCTACGCCTGCCTGCTGGTGTCCACCGCCGACGTGGTCTGCTCTTTGCGGTTCCTCCGGGTCACGGGGGACCTGGAGGGGATGCGGAGGGCGGGCCTCTTCTAAACGCCGGCCCATCCCCGCAGGATGCCCATCGTGACCTCCGCCGCGATCTTGGAAGCCCGCACGCAGTTCCGCTCGAACGCCTCCGCCCCGCTGCCGCCGGCGGTATCGGTGACGGTCCTCACCGACAGGAAGGGGACGCGCTCCACATAGCAGACATGGGCGACCGCGGCGGTCTCCATATCCACCGCCAGCGGGGCGCGGGCGCGGTAGATGCGCTCCCGGTCCCCGTCCTCGATGAACGCCTCCCCCGTGGCGATCGTCCCGAAGCGCAGGGGGCGCCCGGCCTCCGCCGCATAGGCCCGCGCGGCGGCCAGCAGGCCCCCGTCCGACGGGAAATAGACCGACGGCATCCACGGGTGGAACTCCGTCAGGATGTCCTCCGACACGTCGTGATAAAAGGAACGCTCCGCGACCACCGTATCGAACCGCCCGACGCCGGGATCCAGCCCCCCGGCGGTCCCGGCGTCGACGACCGCGTCCACGCCGAAGGTCCCGATCAGCAGCTCCGCCGCCACGGCGGCGTTCACCTTACATACGCCGCCGTACACCGCCGTGACGGGGAGCGGCCCCGCCGTCCCCTCGTAGAACCTCAGCATCGCCCGCTCCGTGGTCCGGGCGACGTCCATCCTCTCCAGGAAGGGCGCCAGCTCCGTATCGCTGGCGCACACGATACCGATCCTCCTCACGCAAAAGCGCCTCCTTCACACCACCTGGAACAGGTAGAATTTCAGATAGCTCGTCTCCTCCACGCCCCATAAGATCGGGTGGTCGCAGCTCTGCTGCCGGGCCTCGATCTGCCGGAGGCGGACCCCGGCGTCCCGCGCGGCGGAGCGGAGCATGGCGGTGAACGCCTCCTCCGGCACGAAGTGGGAGCAGGAACACGTCGCCAGATACCCGCCCCGGGGGAGCAGCTTCATGGCCCGGTAGTTGATCTCTTTATACCCGGTCATGGCGCTGGCCGCCGTCTTCCGGGACTTGGTGAAGGCCGGCGGGTCCAGGATGATGAAGTCGTACCTCGGCGGCTCCCTCTCCAGGGCCGGGAGCAGCTCGAAGACGTTGGCGGCCACGCACTCCACCACGCCGCTCAGGCCGTTCCGCTCCGCGTTGGCCCGCGCCATCTCCACGGCGGTCTCCGACACGTCCACGGCGGTGACGTGCTCCGCCCCGCCCCGGGCGGCGTTCAGGGCGAAGGAGCCGGTATGGGTGAAGCAGTCCAGCACCCTCTTCCCCTTCGCCAGACGGGCCACCGCCCGGCGGTCATACTTCTGATCCAAGAAGAAGCCGGTCTTCTGGCCGTTCTCTACATCCACCAGGTACCGGATCCCATTCTCCACGATCTGCGTCACCGGGGACTCCGGGACCGCCTCCCCCGGCAGGGCGTACCAGGCTTTATACTGCGGCAGGCCCTCCTTCTCCCGGAGGGCCGAGTCGTTCCGCTCGTAGACGCCCCGGACGGCCTGCCCGTCCTCCCGGAGGATGCGGACCAGCAGGGGCAGCACCAGCCCCTTGACCTTCTCCATGCCCGCCGAGAGCACCTGGACGCTGAGGAGGTCGTGGAACTTGTCCACCGTCAGTCCGGGGAACATGTCGGCCTCGCCGAAGACGACCCGGCAGGCGTCCAGGTCCTCCGGGTCCATGACGGTCTTCCGGTACTCCCAGGCCCAGCGGAGCTTCCGCTCCCAGAAGGCGGCGTCGAAGCGGTCGTTGGCGTTCCGGGAGAGCAGGCGGATGCGGATCTTGGACGCCGCGGACAAGAAGCCGGTGCCAAGGTACGCGCCCTTCCGGCCCTGCACGTCCACCAGGCCGCCGTCCTCCGGCGTCCCGGTGATGGAAAGGATCTCTGCGTCATAGACCCAGGGGTGCCCCCGGAGGATGGCGGCTTCGGCCTTGGGCGTGACGGCGGCGCTGGGGTATGGACGTCCTGCTTTCATGGGATGAGGCCCTCCTGTCAGCTTTTTTCCCGTCCAGTATAGCACACATCCGCCCGGATCTCCATAGTATCCAAATAAGAAGGAGGGATCGCCATGCCTACGATCTATTTGAGCCCGTCGACTCAGGAGTGGAACGCCTACGTCACCGGCAGCGGCTCGGAGGAATACAACATGAACCTGCTGGCGGACACCCTGGTCCCCTACCTGCGGTCCAACGGCATCCAATTCCAGCGAAACCGCCCCGAGATGACCGCCGGGTCCTCCATCCGGGAGGCCAACCGGGGGACCTACGACCTCTACCTCGCCCTCCACTCCAACGGCGCGCCGGAGGGCCGCTACGGCGAGGAGCGGGGCATCATCGTCTTTTACTACCCCACCAGCCGCCAGGGCCGGCGGGCGGCGGAGCTCATCGCCCAGGAGCTGCGCAAGATCTATCCCCTGCCCAACAAGGTCACCACCCGCTCCACCACCACGCTGGGGGAGGTCGCCCAGTCCAACGCCCCCGCCGTGCTGGCGGAGATCGGCTACCACGACAATTATTCCGACGCCGTCTGGGTGGAGGGCCACATGGACGCCATCGCCCAGCAGCTGGCCCGGGCGCTGACCGAGTTTTTCGGCCTGCCCTTCATCTATCCCACAGATCCCGTGGAGGGCCGGGTGTCCGTCCGCTGGGGGACGCTGAACCTGCGGAGCTACCCCGCCCCCACCGGCACCATCATCGCCAACATGCCCAACGGGGCCCCCGTGACCATCTACGGCGAGTGGCAGGGCTGGTACGTCGTCCATTACGGGGACCTGGTGGGCTACGCCGCCGCCGCCTTCATCGACACCTGACCGCCCGGGTGAGGGCCCGCGCCGGCCCCCGCTTCCCCCTCCCCGCAAATTTTTCGCAGGGATCTGCCTCAGATCTGAGGATTTTCCTTGACAGCCGTCCGGCAAACGTTTAAACTAGAGGAAGATCGCCATCGGGGGGCAAAGGGGCGCCCTCCGGTCGTTTTCTAAGACCGACCCTGTTCGACCGGGCCTGTTTTGGGGACTGACGATACGCCCAGCGGAGAGAGCTCCCCGCCCCAGCGCGGACGGGCGCCCCTCATCCGGGGCGCGGGCAGGACGAGAGGGGCCCCGGTCGCCGCGGCGGCCATACCGCCCGCGGGCGTCCCATGCCCTGGGAGGCGGGACGATCCCCCTCCGCCGCACGGGTGTGTCGACGGTCTTTGGAACAGGCTCCGGACGATACCAAAAAATCGAAATGGAGGGATCAGCAGCCGTGATCCAGCTCATCATCGCCGTAGTGATCGGCGTGGCGGTCGGCGGCGCGATCTTCTTCCCGCTCGGTATCCGCTACCGGAAGAACGTCTCTGAGAAAGAGATCTCCAGCGCTGAGGAAGAGGGGAAGCGCATCGTCAACGAAGCCATCAAAAGCGCCGAATCCAAGAAGCGCGAGGCTTTGTTGGAGGCCAAGGAAGAGATCTTGAAGAACCGCAGCGAGTACGAAAAGGAAGTCAAAGAACGCCGGGCCGACCTTCAGCGGCAGGAGAACCGCCTGCAGCAGAAGGAGGAGAACCTCGACCGGAAGATCGAGGCCGTGGAAAAGAAAGAAGAGTCCCTGACACAAAAGCACGCCGCCATCGACAAGGAGGCCGAAGAGATCCGGCTCGTCAAGCGCGGCCAGACCGAGATGCTCGAGCGCATCTCCGGCTTCACCACCGAGGAGGCCAAGCAGTACCTCATCGACCAGGTGGAGTCCGAGGTCACCCATGAGACCGCCCTCAAGATCAAAGAGGTCGAGTCCCGGATGAAGGAGGAGTGCGACGCCCGGGCCCGGGAGATCGTGGCCCAGGCCATCCAGCGCTGCGCCGCCGACCAGGTGGCCGACATGACCGTCAGTGTGGTCCCCCTGCCCAATGACGAGATGAAAGGCCGCATCATCGGCCGGGAAGGCCGGAACATCCGCACCATCGAGACCCTGACCGGCGTGGACCTCATCATCGACGACACGCCGGAGGCCATCACCGTCTCCTGCTTCGAGCCGGTGCGCCGGGAGATCGCCCGCCTCGCCCTGGAGAAGCTCATCTCCGACGGGCGCATCCACCCCACCCACATCGAGGAGATGGTGGAGAAGGCCCGCCGGGAGGTGGACGCCACCATCAAGGCCGAGGGCGAGCGGGTCACCTTCGAGTGCGGCATCCGCAGCCTCCACCCCGAGCTGGTGAAGATGCTGGGCCGCCTCCACTACCGCACCAGCTACGGGCAGAACGTCCTCCAGCACTCCGTGGAAGTCAGCCACATCGCCGGCATGATGGCCGCGGAGCTGGGCGTGGACGTGCAGGCCGCCAAGCGCGCCGGACTGCTCCACGACCTGGGCAAGTCCGTCGACCATGAGATGGAGGGCACCCATGTGGCCCTGGGCGTGGAGTTCGCCCGGAAGTACAAGGAGCGGGAGGACATCGTCCACGCCATCGAGGCCCACCACAACGATGTGGAGCCCAGGACCATCGTCGCCTGCCTGGTACAGGCCGCGGACGCCATCTCCGCCGCCCGGCCCGGCGCCCGGCGCGAGAACCTGGAGAACTACATCAAGCGCCTGGAGCAGCTGGAGAGCATCACCGGCGGCTATCCCGGCGTGGACAAGGCTTACGCCATCCAGGCGGGCCGGGAGGTCCGGGTCATGGTCCGGCCCGAGCAGGTCAGCGAGGACCAGATGGTCCTCCTGGCCCGGGATCTGGCCAAGAAAATCGAGGAGGAGATGGAGTACCCCGGTCAGATCAAGGTCCATGTCCTCCGGGAGACCAAGGTCGTCGAGTACGCGAAATGAAGACCCATATCCATGTCCGGGGGATGCCGGCTGAGCGGGGGATATCGCCTCCGATCGAGGCAGCTGTCCTCCGCGGGCTGCCGCCCGGGGAGGACAGCTGGAAGCGTGGGGCAAACGGCCTGCTCAAACGGCGTCACATGGTCGTGGATACAGGTCCCGATCCCCGCGATGGACTGCGGGGACAAAGACGCAGGGAACAGGAAGCGGCCGTGATCGTCTCACCGCCGCTTCCTATCTTTTTCAGCAGAACAGAAAGGAAGGATCGCAAGCTATGAGCGTCACATCCCTGTCGAACACCCGGAAGGCCCAGGCGGAGGACCGCCGTCCCGCCGTCTCCCCGGCCCCCTCCGGTCCCTCCTTCCGGGAGCGGATGGTCCAGACCACCGCCGCCGTCCAGGGGCCCACCATCCATCTCCGCATGCCCAATGAGGACACGGTCTTCTCCGGCTCCCACCGCGGCCGGGACGGCACCATGCAGGAACTCTACGCGGAATATACGGCGGGCTCCACTCCCGGCGACCCCATCGTCCGGGTCACCGGGACCTCGGACAGCGGGCCCTTCGACTTCACCTGCCATATCAAGGATATCGACCCCTCCAGCGCCTCTTACGCGGAGCTGGCCGCCCTCTTCGGCCATCTGGAGGAGGCCGGCGCATCCCGGGGCGGTCCGGACGGCCGGGTCCTCCCCACCGGGCTGGAGGCCGGAGACATCACGGAAAAGCGAGATTATCTCAGCATGATCGACCGGCATCGGCACGACTCCCACTTTGGCGGCGTCTGCCGGGCCCAAGCGGCGGAGCTGCTGGCCCTGTACCGCCCCTATGCCTCCGGAGCTCCCGGCGCCGCCGCCCCGGACCACCGGCTCTTTTTGAAGGACCGTCTGCTCTCTGGCCTGTCGGAGTTCCGCTCCGCCCTGCTGGAGCGGATGCGGGAGGCCAAGGAGGACCAGGAGGAGCAGGAAGCCTGGGACAAGCTCATGGAGCACCTGGACGCCTGGATCGAGTCCCTGCGGGAGGAGGCGGACGTGCGGAGGATCGCGCGGGCCCACGCCGCCCTGGCCGCCCTCCAGGCAGACGCCGGGGCGGACCGGCCGGACCTCGGCAGCTATCTCCTGGGGCGGATGGAAGCCCTCATCGCCTGAATCGAGCCCTCCGGCCCAGCCGGAGGGCTCGACTTTTGCGGCCGGGATCCCCCCTCACCGCGGGCCGGAGGTCCAGGGCAGCGCGCCCCAATAGACGCTGGCGGACAGCGCGGGCAGCAGCCACAGGCTCCCCCCGCTCTCCCACATGGCCCAGGCGATCCCCGCCGCCAGGGCCAGCGCCGTCACCGTGCCCAGCCAGCGGGCCGCCCGCTCCCCCGCGTCCGGGCCCCCCAGCCAGGAGGCCAGCAGGTACGCCGCCCGGCCCCCGTCCAGGGGGCGGACGGGCAGCAGGTTGAACACGCACAGCACCACGTCTGCCCCCACCGCCGCCGCCCAGTGCCCGCCGCCCAGCGCCGCCAGCACCGCCGCCGCCAGCAGGTTCGCAACGGGGCCCGCCAGCACCGCCGCCAGTTCCCCGCCGTAGGAGAGCCTCCGGCTGTCCGTCTCCAGCACCGCCCCCAGGGCGCTGAGGCGGAATCCCGTCACCTCCGCCCCCAGCATCCGGAGCACCAGCCAGTGCCCCAGCTCATGGACGCCAGCGGCCCCCAGCACGGTGAGCAGGGGCTCCCAGCCGTTCGCCAGGACGAACCAGGCGGCCAGGAGCACGAAGCCGCCGGTGAAGCGGACCCTACAGGGAGGCGACATAGTAGACGGGGTTCAGGTACGTGCCGTCCTTCTGGAGCTCGAAATGGAGGTGGGGCCCGGTGGCCATGCCCGTCTCCCCCACCTCGGCGATCTTCTGCCCCCGGCTCACCGCCGTCCCGGAGCTGGCCGTGATCCGGCTGCAATGGGCATAGAGGGTGGAGAAGCCGCCCTCGTGGGCCACCACGCAGTAACGGCCATAGCTGCTGCTGTCCCCCACGGCGGTGACGGTGCCGTCGGCGAAGCACGCCACCTCCGCCCCGACCTCCGCCGCCAGGTCCACACCGTAGTGGAACCGCTCCTCCCCCTCCGTCGGGTGCTCCCGGTAGCCGAAGTCGGAGCTGAGGACCCCTTCCACCGGCGCGCAGTAATCGAAGCCCAGGATGGCCTGCTCCATGCTGACGCCCTCCGGGAGGTTCTCCTGGGAATACAGGACATACGCCAAGTCCGAGGCCGACGGGGGAGCGTCGGCCTCCTCCGTCGGCGGGGCGTCCCCCCCGGCGGGATCCTCCGGCCCCATCCGCCACCTCCGCAGGCTGTCCAGCGCCCCGCCGCCCGGGATCCCCGGCGCCCGGATGGGGGCCCCCATCGCGGTCAGCGCAGGCCCCGCCGCAGGGGCCCCCTCCTGCGGATGGAAGACCGCCTGATAGACCTCCTCCACCCCGCCGCCCTCCTCTCCGGAGAAGGCCCGGCCGACGGCGCTGAAGACCGCCTGGACGTCCATGTTCTGCTCCATGACGGCGGCCAGTTTCTCGTTGAAGGCCGTCATCCTCGCCGGGAGCAGCAGCTTCGCCGCCACCAGCGCCACGAAGATGCCGCCGCAGGCCACCAGCTGCACGAGCCGCCGCAGCTCCTTCCCCGCCAAGGGCCCGTCCTTCTGCCGCCGGGCCCCGGCCCGGACGCTCCGGCCGGCGCTCCGCCGCCGGGCCATGGAGGCGATCCGCCGCCCCGTCTGCCGTGAGGTCATGTCCGTCCCCTCCTTCCGTTCCTCCTGCATTTTATGTACGTGCCTCCTCAAACATGCCCCCAGATCCCCGGGGCCGCCTGCGCCGCGGACGGAGCCGCCCCCAAAGCGGGGGGGCCGGGGATCCCCCGCCGCATCACGCCCCCCTCCGGGGCGCCGCCGGCCGGGCCTGGGGCATGTCCGCAAAATATCGGATCTTTTCACAAAAAAAGGGTTGACCCCTCCGGAGACCTGTGCTATACTTGATGTCACCTGTGAGCGGGGCTTTTTTGTCGTGCGCTTTTTCGCTTTTCGAGCCGCAGCAGACAGGTCCCGGCAGGGAGGCAGTCGGCCTCCCCCCGAGGGAGGTCAATATAAGGAGGTGCCGAACGATGCGAGTCAAAGTGACCCTGAGGTGCAACGAGTGCAAGCAGAGGAACTACAATACCATGAAGAACAAGAAGAACACACCGGACAAGCTGGAGCTGAACAAGTATTGCCGTTTCTGCCGGAAGCACACGCTCCACAGCGAGACCAAATAATCAAGGAAAGGGCGTATCGGAAGAATGGCAGAAGCGAAGAAGAAGGACCGCGGCCTTTGGTTCCGCGAGATGAAAAGCGAGCTGAAGAAGGTCGTTTGGCCCAATAAGCAGACGGTGGTCAAGAACACCGGCACGGTGCTGCTGTGTTCCGCCATCATCGGCGCGTTCATCTGGGTGTTCGACTTCGTGTCGGTCTCCCTGGTCCAGATGATCCTGAGCGTCTTTGGCGCCTGAGGGAGCGGAAGATGGCAGACAGCGCGAAATGGTATGTCATCCATACCTACTCCGGCTATGAGAACGCCGTCAAGACCAGCATCGAGAAATTCGTCACCGGACGGAACATGGAGGATATGATCTTGCGGATCGAGATCCCCATGGAGAACGTGACGGAGATCACCGAGAGCGGCGCTTCCAAGGAAGTGGCCCGGAAGGTCTTCCCCGGCTACGTGCTCATCAAGATGATCATGACGGACGAGACCTGGCACCTGGTGCGCAACGTCCGGGGCGTCACCGGCTTCGTCGGCACCGCCAACAAGGCCATCCCCCTGACCGAGGAAGAGGTCCTGGCCATGGGCATGGAGAAGCACGAGATCGTCGTCAAATACAGCGTCGGCGACCACGTGCGGATCATGGACGGCCCGCTGGCCAGCTTCACCGGCGTGGTCGAGGAGATCGAGCCGGAGAAAGACCGCGTCAGCGTCATGGTCTCCATGTTCGGCCGGGAGACCCCGGTGGACCTGGAGCTGGATCAGGTCGAAGTCCTGAGTTGAGCCGCGCCCTCGCGGCGCGCAGGTGGGAGGGACACGGACGGTCCCGCCGAACCACATTTTAAATCGTAGGAGGTGCCGCTCCATGGCACAGAAGATCACTGGTTATGTAAAACTGCAGATCCCCGCGGGCAAGGCGACGCCCGCTCCCCCCGTCGGCCCCGCCCTGGGCCAGCACGGCGTGAACATCGCCGCTTTCACCAAGGAGTTCAACGAGCGTACCAAGAACGACGTGGGCATGATCATCCCCGTCGTCATCACCGTGTACGCCGACCGCTCCTTCTCCTTCATCACCAAGACGCCTCCGGCGGCGGTGCTGATCAAGAAGGAGTGCAATATCGAGTCCGGCTCCGGCGTCCCCAACAAGACCAAGGTGGCCACCATCTCCAAGGCCAGCATCCAGAAGATCGCCGAGATCAAGATGCGGGACCTGAACGCCGCCGACCTGGAGTCCGCCATGAGCATGATCGCCGGGACCTGCCGGTCCATGGGCGTCATCGTCGGCGACTGATCCCGATGAAACAGGCGTGAGGGGACTCGCGCCGGAAGCCGAGCGGCGCTGCGCCGCTCCATACAGTGGGAGGATACCGTTCCGAAGGACCACTATGAGGAGGAAGTAACAGTGTTTAGAGGCAAAAAATATCAGGACAGCGCGAAGCAGATCGACAAGAACATCCAGTATGAGCCCGCCGAGGGCCTGGCGCTGGTCTGCAAGACCGCTACCGCGAAGTTCGACGAGACCGTCGAGCTGCATGTGAAGCTGGGCGTGGACTCCCGGCACGCCGACCAGCAGGTCCGCGGTGCCATCGTCCTGCCCCACGGCACCGGCAAGACCGTCCGTGTGCTGGTCTTCGCCAAGGCCGACAAGGCCGAGGCCGCCAAGGCCGCCGGCGCCGACTATGTCGGCGAGATGGACCTGGTGGAGAAGATCCAGAAGGAGAATTGGTTCGATTTCGACGTGGTCGTCGCCAGTCCCGACATGATGGGCGTGGTGGGCCGTCTCGGCAAGGTGCTGGGCCCCAAGGGCCTGATGCCCTCCCCCAAGGCCGGCACCGTGACCCCCGACGTGGCCAAGGCCGTGCAGGAGGTCAAGGCCGGTAAGATCGAGTACCGCCTGGACAAGACCAACATCATCCACTGCCCCATCGGCAAGGTCTCCTTCGGCCCCGAGAAGCTGACGGAGAACTACAACACCCTGATGGGCGCCATCGTGAAGGCGAAGCCCGCCGCTGCCAAGGGCCAGTATATCCGCAGCTGCGTCGCCGCCGCCACCATGGGGCCGGGCGTGCGCATGAACACCGCCAAGCTGGTCTGATACCGCAGATCCGGGAGGGAAGGCCCAACGGCCTCCCCTCCCCTTATGTCCGCCAAAGAGGTCCAGCGCCATGGATCATATCGTAAGGCCCTATCGCCCCGGCAAGGAAGCCTATTTCGCCGACGCCCAGAGGCGCGTCTGCTCCGAGGAGCACCGCTGGGGCCCCGCCTCCATCGACTACGCCATGAAGGGTCGCCCTGGATCATACCGCTCGGCCGAAAGATGACCGGGAGGAGATGTGGGCCGCCGAGGTGGAGGGCAGACCGATCGGCTGCATCATGCTCTGCCGGCCGGAGGGATCCCCCGACGCGGGCCAGCTCCGCCTGTTCCTGGCGGAGGAGGGCTCCCGGCGCTGCGGGGCCGGCCGCTCCCTGACCTCCGCCCTGCTCCAAAAGGCCCGGGAGGCCGGATACCGGCGGCCGATCCTCTGGACCGCCAGCCCGCTGACCGGCGCCGTCCGCCATCATGAGGCGCTGGGTCCCGGGAAGCGGAGGAAGGGGAGGACCGGGAGTGGAGCCTGGAGGACAGGCCGCTCTATGAGATCAAGATGGTCATGACGCTTTCCTGAGGAAAAAGGCAGATCTTCCCCTGTCCCCCTATTGACAAATCGTCCCTGTCCGTATATAATGATAGTCGCGTTCCAAAGACAGCAGGTGGGCTTTGCCCGTAAATCCTGCCGAGGGCGGCAAATGTAGATTTGCTATGCGTCCTTGTGTCTTCCCGGACACCAGGGCGTTTCCTTTTGAACGCACATCCCGATCCTTTGGAGGTGAAACAAGTCATGCCTAACGCAAAAGTCTTATCCGAGAAGCAGGCCGTCGTCGCCGAGCTGACCGACAAGATCCAGAAGGCTACCGCAGGCGTCATCGTCGACTACAAGGGCATCACCGTCGAGGAGGACACCGCCCTGCGGAAGGAGTGCCGTGAGAATGCGGTGGATTACTCCGTCATCAAGAACACGCTGCTCCGCTTCGCTTTCAACAACACCGGCCTGAACGACCTGGACGGTCTGCTGAACGGGACCACTTCCCTGGCCCTGGGCGACGATCCCGTGGCCCCCGCCCGGATCATGAACGACTACGCCAAGAAGCTGGACGGCAAGTTCGAGATCAAGGGCGGCTTCATGGACGGCAAGCCCGTGGACCTGGACACCATCAAGTCCCTGGCCTCCATCCCCGCGCTCCCCGTCCTGCAGGCCCAGGTCCTCGGCACTATGCTGGCCCCCATCACCGGCCTGGCCGTGGTCCTGAAGCAGATCGCCGAGAAACAGGGCGCGCCCGCCGAGGCCGCCGAAGAGGCCCCCGCCGCCGAATGAGCGGCCCCTACTCATCTAAAATTTACTATCAGGAGGTCCTATACCATGTCTGAGAAAGTTACCGCCATGATCGAAGAGATCAAAGGCCTGACCGTTCTGGAGCTCAGCGAGCTCGTCCACGCCCTGGAGGAGGAGTTCGGCGTCTCCGCCGCCGCTATGGCCGCTCCCGCCGCCGCCGGCGCCGCTCCCGCCGCCGAAGAGAAGACCGAGTTCGACGTGGTCCTGACCGGCTTCGACGCCGCGTCCAAGATCAAGGTCATCAAGGTCGTCCGCGAGATCACCGGCCAGGGCCTGGCCGAGGCCAAGGCCACCGTCGAGGGCGCTCCCGCCACCATCAAGGAGGGCGCTTCCAAGGACGACGCCGAAGCCCTGAAGAAGCAGATCGAGGAAGTCGGCGGCAAGGTCGAGCTGAAGTGAGACCCTGTCCCCAAAGGCCCATGGCGTCCGCCATGGGCCTTTTCCCATCCCCTCCGCCAGGCGGCGGCATCTGAACTCTGAAAGCGAGGGCCTTTATGCGCATCATGGCGATCGATCTCGGGGACGCCCACACCGGCATCGCTGTCTCCGACCCCACCGGGCTGCTGGCCGGCTTCACCACCACCATCACCGCATACCGTCCCGAAGCCGTGGCGGAGAGGATCTCCGCGCTGGCCCGGGAGCATCACGCGGAGGAGCTGGTCCTGGGCCATCCGCGGAACATGGACGGGACGGTGGGCCCCAGGGCCGAGAAGGCGGAGGCGTTCGCCGCGCTGCTGCGGGAAGCCACCGGGCTGCCGGTGATCCTTTGGGACGAGCGGCGGACCACCATCGACGCCCACCAGATCCTCTTCAACGCCGGGAAGGACGCCAGGAAACGGAAGGGGACGGTGGATGCCGTGGCGGCGGCACTGATCTTGGAGGGCTATCTGACCTACAAAAAGAGCCACTGAAGGACCAGCCGGCCGATGTCCCATCGGCCGGCTGGTCCTATGCCTCGTTTCAAAGATCCTCCTTTGACCGCCTGAGCAGGCCCCCAGGACTTTGGGATCGTCCTGGGGGCTCCCCTTTTGGATGGCGCAGGCGGCCCCGCCCGGCCCGTCCGCCCCCCTGTCGATGCGGCCTCCGCGCTTCTTGGCCGTCCCGTGCTCTGCCAAGGGCGTTCCCCAGACCTGCGGTCCGCCGCCGGGGCGGCCGCAGGATCCCCGGGACCCTGCCCGCCTGCGAAGACAGGAAGGGGGCCCTTAGCGGCTTTGCCGCTAAGGGCCCCCTTATTTTCCATCCCTCCAGGGGATCTCAGAACACGCCCTGGGCCATCATGGCGTCGGCGACCCGCTGGAAGCCGGCGATGTTCGCGCCGGACACCAGGTCGTACCCCAGGCCATACTGCTCCGCGGCCTCCACGCTCATGTCGTAGATCGTATCCATGATCTGGTGCAGCTGCTTGTCGACCTCTTCCTCGGTCCACACCAGGCGCTCGCTGTTCTGGGCCATCTCCAGGGCGGAGGTCGCCACGCCGCCGGCGTTGACCGCCTTGCTGGGCGCCACGATCACGCCGGGCTGCTCCATCAGGAACTTCAGCGCATCGTTGGTGGTGGGCATGTTCGCCACTTCGATATAATACTTCACGCCATTGGCGGCGATCTGCTTGGCCTGTTCCATGTGGACGTCGTTCTGCATGGCGGAGGGCATGACCACATCCACCTTCACGCCCCAGGGCTTCTCCCCCGCGTGGAACTCCACGCCGAACTTGTCCGCGTAGTCCTTCACCTTGTTCCGGCCGGAGTTGCGCATCTCCACCAGGTAGTCGATCTTCTCGGCGGTGGCCACGCCCTCGGGGTCGTAGACATAGCCGTCGGGGCCGGAGAGGGTCACGACCTTCGCCCCCAGCTCGGTGGCCTTCTTGCAGATGCCCCAGGTCACGTTGCCGAAGCCCGCGCAGGCGATCGTCTTGCCCTCGACGCTCTCGCCCTCGTGCTTCAGAACGTTCTCCAGGTAGTACACCGCGCCGAAGCCCGTGGCCTCCGGACGGATGAGCGAGCCGCCGTAGCTGAAGCCCTTCCCCGTCAGGACGCCGTTCTCGAACGCCCCCTTCAGGCGGCGGTATTCCCCGTAGAGATACCCGATCTCACGGGCGCCCACGCCCATGTCCCCGGCGGGCACGTCCACGTCGGGCCCGATGTAGCGGTACAGCGCCTGCATGAAGCTCTGGCAAAAGCGCATGATCTCCGCGTCCGACTTCCCCGCCGGGTCGAAGTCGCTGCCGCCCTTGCCGCCGCCGATGGGCAGGCCGGTGAGGCTGTTCTTGAAGGTCTGCTCGAAGCCCAGGAACTTGATGATGCCGGGATACACGTCCTTCTGGAACCGCAGGCCGCCCTTGTACGGGCCGATCGCCCCGTTGAACTGGCAGCGGTAGCCGATGTTCGTGTGCCAGGTGCCATCGTCCGCCATCCAGCAGACGCGGAACGTGAACATCCGCTCCGGCTCCACCATGCGGGTCAGCAGGTCGGCCTTCTCATATTCAGGGTGCTTCTCGATGACGGGCTCCAGAGAGGAGAGGACCTCCTCCACGGTCTGGACGAACTCCGGCTCGTTGGCGTGCCGGGTCTTCACGTGTTCGATCACACTGGAAAGATAGGCGTTCATATCAAACATCCTCCTTAAAACATAGGTGCGTGCAAAGCCCCTTTCGGGTGTCGTCTTTAGTGTAACATTTAAAACGGGAATAAACAAGGCCGCAAGCTCAAATCCGCTGAAATTTTTTCCCGATATTTCAAAAAATGCCGGAGGACCTTTGTGCAGGATGACAAGGATCCGGCCCAAAGGAGGGATCGCGCAGGGGGGGCAGGGGCGGCCCGCGGCGGGACGGGCGGCGGAGCCGACGGTCCCCAGGCCCCGCAGGGCCCCATATCATGATGAGCGCAGCATCGCGGCCGGACCGGACGGGGCCTCCCCGCCGGGGCAAAATATCCGCATCTCCCCCATCCTCCCTCTTGACAGGAACGTCTGTTCGAGTTATAATGTACTCGAACAAAAATTCTAGTCCGCCCGGCGCTCCCCATGGGCGGCAAGGAGGTACCCTCATGACCGGCTGGACCCTTTTCTTCACCATCCTGGGCGTGGCGTCCCTCACCGCCCAGCTCTTCCGCCTGATCGAGCTCATCGAGCGCCCCGCCCCCCGCGCCCGGACGGCGTCCCGCCGGGAGGATCTCCCGGCGGCCTGGAACGTCCGGTTGTGGGATGCCCTGGACGAGAAGCGATGGACGTCCTGGAGAAGCTGACCATCCTCACCGACGCCGCCAAGTACGACGCCGCCTGCACCTCCAGCGGAGGGAGCCGGACCGCGCGGGCGGGCTATCTCGGCAACACCTCCACCTCCACGGCCGGCTGCTGCCACACCTTCTCCGCCGACGGGCGGTGCGTCACGCTGCTGAAGGTCCTGCTGACCAACCGCTGTGTGTACGACTGCAAATACTGCGTCAACCGCCGGAGCAACGACGCCAGGCGGGCGGCCTTCACCCCGGAGGAGCTGGCGGACCTGACCATCGATTTCTACCGGCGGAACTACATCGAAGGGCTGTTCCTCTCCTCCGGCGTCTTCCGGAGCCCGGACTATACCACGGAGCTGATGATCCGGGCCCTCTCCCTCCTGCGGGAGGAGCGCCGCTTCAACGGCTACATCCACGCCAAGGCCATCCCCGGCACGTCGCCGGAGCTGGTGGAGCGGCTGGGCTTTTTGGCGGACCGGCTCAGCGTCAACATCGAGCTGCCCTCCGAGGCGGGGCTGAAGGCCCTGGCCCCGGAGAAGACGAAGGGGGCCATCCTGGCCCCCATGCGGCAGATCCAGGCCCGGGGACGGCAGAACCGGGAGGAACTGGTGAAGTTCCGCCACGCGCCCCGCTTCGCCCCCGCCGGACAGAGCACCCAGTTGATCGTGGGGGCCACCCGGGACACGGACTTCCGCATCCTCCGGCTGACCCAGGGCCTCTATGACCGGTATGGCCTGAAACGGGTGTTCTATTCCGCCTACGTGCCCGTGGTGGAGCACGCCCTGCTCCCCGCCAAGGACGTCAAGCCGCCCCTTTTGCGGGAGCACCGGCTCTATCAGGCGGACTGGCTGCTGCGGTCCTACGGGTTCCGGGCAGAGGAGCTGCTGGATGAGGAGACCCAGGACTTCGACACCCGGGTGGACCCGAAGTGCAGCTGGGCCCTGGCCCATTTGGACGCCTTCCCGGTGGAGGTCAACACCGCCGCCTATGAGACGCTGCTCCGGATCCCCGGCGTGGGCGTCACCTCCGCCCGCCGGATCCTGTCCGCCCGGCGGGTGGGGCCCCTCCACATCGACAGCCTCAGGAAGCTGGGGGTGGTGATGAAACGGGCCCAGTATTTCCTCACCGCTTCCGGGAAGATGGCGGAGGGCCTGCGCTTCACGCCGGACAGCGTCCTCCGGGGGCTGATCGCCGCGGAGCGGCCCTCGCTGCCCCAGCAGGAGATGGTACAGTTGTCCCTGTTCGACCAGGCGGGCACCGCTTGATCCAAGGGAGCCATGGCGGGGGATCTGCCCGCCCCTCCCGGCGCGCCGGGAGGCCCTCCGCCCCCGCCGCTGCGGAGGCGGAGGGCCATCCCTTCCATGAGCTGGGGCCCATCCCGTCCCGATGCCGGGGACTTGGACCCAAGGAGGCTCCCGATGGACATCCTCTACCATTACGACGGCAGCTTCGAAGGCTTCCTCTCCTGCGTCTTCGACAGCTACGCATATAAGGAGATCCCCGCCGGGATCTGCCCCGGCGGGGACGCTGAGATGACCCTGTTCGACTGCCGCACCGTGCCGACGGACCCCGGCCATGCGGGACGCGTCCTGCGGAAGGTGGCCGCCCTCTCCCCGGAGGCCGCCGTCCTGCTGCGGCGGGGCTTCCTGACCTGTCTGCCGGGGAAGGAGCTGTACCTTTACCGCCTGGTAGCCAAGCTGCTGCGGGAGGGCCCCGGCTTCCTCCGGGACCGCTCCGACGAGACGCTCTACCCGGTCGTCAAGGCCGTCCAGCACCTGAACGGCGAGGTCCATCTGCTGAAGGGCTTCGTCCGCTTCTCCGACCTGGGCGGCGTGCTGGGCGGCGAGATCGAACCTAAGAACCGGGTGCTGCCCGTGCTGGGCGGACACTTCTGTACCCGCTTCCATAACGAGCGGTTCTTCCTCTACGACCGCACCAACCGCGAGGCGCTGTTCCACATCCCCGGCCGGTCGGTCATCCGCCCCCTGTCCGACTTCCGAATGGCCCCGCCGGATGAGGCGGAAGCCCGCTGCCGCCTCCTGTGGAAGCGGTTTTATGACACCATCGCCATCAAGGAGCGGGAAAACCCCCGCCTCCGCATGTCCAACATGCCCAAACGCTATTGGGGGACCATGACGGAGTTCCAGGGGGAGGACCATTTCAAGCCGGCCTCCGGGAAAAACGCATCCCCGCCGCCGTCCCGGCCCGGTCTGTCTCCGGCCCCCCAGGACGAGCGGACGCTCCCCGGGCCGCGCCCGCAGGACGCATAGGGGCCCCAGGCGGCTTTGCCGCCTGGGGCCCCATTATCTTTACAAGGCCGGGATCACTCGAAGCTCTCCCGGAGGCGCTTCAGGCCCCGGCGCTCCAGCCGGGATATCTGCACCTGGGACACCCCGATCACTCTGGCCGTCTGCTCCTGGGTCAGGCCCTTGAAGTAACGGAGGAGGATCGTCATCCGCTCCTTCTCCGGCAGCTGGTCGATGGCCTCCCGGAGGGCGATGCGCTCCACCAAGCCCTCCTCCGGGGCCTCGGTGCCCAGGGAGCCCTCCAGCGTCAGGCCCTCCGCGGTCTCCTGCTGGAGCGACTCCGGCGTGTCCGTGGCCAGGTCCGTCCGGGCGATCTCCTCCGGCGTCAGGCCGGTGGCCTCCGAAAGCTCGGAAAGGGCCGGCTCCCGGCCCAGCTCATGGCGCAGGCGCTCCCGGACGGTATAAAGGGTCTGCGCCTGCTCCCGGATGCTCCGCCCGACCTTCACGGCCCCGTCATCCCGGAGGAAGCGGCGGATCTCCCCGGCGATCTTCGGCACGGCGTAAGTGGAAAAACAGGTGCCGTAGTCGAAGTCGAAGCCCTGCACCGCCTTCAAGAAGCCGAGACAGCCCAGCTGATAGAGATCGTCCGGCTCTACCCCCCGGCCGTAGTACCGCCGGACCACGCTCCAGATCAGGCCGTTGTTCTCGATGACCGCCTGCTCGCAAGCCTCCCGGTCCCCCTGCTGGGCCGCCCGGAGCCGTTCCAGCGCGGCGCTCATTTCTTCAGGCGGGGCGCCAGCTTCTTCCGCATCACCACCGTGGTCCCCTTATCCACCGCGGAGCGCACCGACACTTTGTCCATGAAGCTCTCCATGATGGTGAAGCCCATGCCGCTGCGCTCCTCCCCGCCGGTGGTGAACATGGGCTGCCGGGCCTTGTCCACGTCCGGGATGCCCCGGCCCCGGTCCTTCACGACCAGCTCCAGCACGTTCCCCGGCAGGATCCGCAGCTTCAGCGCCACCTCGCCGATGGCGTCCGGGTAGCCGTGGACGATGGCGTTGGTCACCGCCTCGCTGACGGCGGTCTTGATGTCCTCCAGCTCGTTGAGGGTCGGGTCCATCTGGGCGGCGAAGCAGGCCGCCGCGGAGCGGGCGAAGCTCTCGTTGCGGCTCTGGCTGGGGAACGCGAGGGTGACCTCGTTGACTGCCTTGGTCCTCATTATGTAAACCTCCTCATTTGATCGTCACGAGACGGCCGATCCCGGCGGCGTCCAGCACCCGCTTCGCCTGGGGCGGCACGCCCCGCACCAGCAGGCTGCCGTCCAGCAGCCGCATCTTCTGCTGCGCCCGCAGGATCAGCGCGATGCCGGAGCTGTCCATGAAACCGATCCCCGACAAGTCCAGCACCAGCTTGCGGGGCAGGGCCGCGTCCAGGGCCTCCTCCAGCTCCCGGATGGCGGTCCGGGCCCCATGGTGGTCCAGCTCCCCGCTGAGCTCCAGCAGCAGGTTCCGGTCCGCGCTCTTCACCTGGATCTCCATATGTTTCCCCTTTTCCGTCAAAAATATACCAGATCCGCGATCGTCCCTCCCGCCCCCTCCGGGGACGGGCCTTCCTAATCGATGATAGCACGTCCCGCCATGGCTTTTTGTCGAAACGGATAGGGCGGGCCCGGAAATTTCGGCGGGATGGGAGGGCCCTCCGCGCCTCCTGACGGCAGCCGTCCCGGACGGCGGCTGCCTCCGGCCGGCCGCCG
The DNA here is from genome assembly GCF_910584465.1 of uncultured Oscillibacter sp. GTDB lineage: Bacteria > Bacillota > Clostridia > Oscillospirales > Oscillospiraceae > Oscillibacter. The sequence goes on along the minus strand of NZ_CAJUBK010000001.1, from coordinate 18,976 downwards.
ATCCGGGGTTGACAAACGTCTACCTTCCTGCTATCCTTTAGGTAGACGATCGTATACCAGTCAAGGAGGTGCGGATATGAAGATCGATCTGTCCAACAGCGAGTGGAAGCTGATGCGGCGGTTGTGGGAGCGCGCTCCCAGGACCATCACGGAGCTGACGGCCGCCGTCCGGGACGAGACCGGCTGGAGCAAGAACACCGTCATCACCATGCTCTCCCGGCTGGAGGCCAAGGGGGCCGTCCGGCACGAGGAGGGCGGGCGGGCCAAGCAGTACTTCCCCGCCGTCCGGCGGGAGGACGCCGCCCAGGCGGAGACGGAGAGCTTCCTCTCCAAGGTCTACGGCGGCAGCTTCGGGCTCATGATGAGCGCCATGGTGGAGAGCCGCCGGCTGACGGAGGCCGACATCGCGGAGCTGTCCGCCATCCTGGACAAGGCGGGAGGTGAGCGGGGATGAAGGAGATCTTGCTGACCTCCTCCGTGCTGATCCTGGCGCTGCTGGCCCTGCGGAGGCTGTTCCGGGAGACGCTGTCCCGCCGGGCGCAGTATGCCCTCTGGGGGCTGGTCCTCCTGCGGCTGCTGGTCCCCGTCAGCCTCCCGGCGGCGGGGTTCAGCCTGCTGACCGCGGCGGAGCCGGTGGTGTCCGGCGTCGAGGACCGGTCCCTCTATGTGGGCCCCTACAGCGTCACGCTGACCGCTCCCGAGGGGGAGGCCCTCCCGTCTTACAGCTACAAAGACGATCCCCGAATGGTGCTGGGACCCCCCTCGGAGGACGGTCTCTATACCTTCACCGACCATGACCAGGTGGTCCACGAGGTGGAGTACAGCTGGCAGATCGGCCTGGAGGACCTGCTCCGTGCCGTCTGGTATAGCGGCATGGTGGTCATGGCCTGCCGGCTGGTCCTCTCCAACCTGCTCTTCTGGCAAACGCTCCGCAAGACCAGGGTCCCCTATCCCGCAGAGGGCCCCGCCCGCCGGATCTATGTGGTGGAGGACGGCCTGGCCTCCCCCTGCCTGTTCGGGCTGTTCCGGCCCGCCGTCTACCTGACCCCCGCCGCCCTGGCCTCGCCGGACCGCCTCCGGCACGTGCTGGCCCATGAGGAGACCCACGCCCGGCACCGGGACCCCCTCTGGGCCCTGCTCCGGGGGATCTGCCTGGTGGTCTATTGGTTCGATCCCCTGGTCTGGTGGGCGGCGCTGGCCTCCCGGACGGACTGTGAGCTGGCCTGCGACGAAGGGGCCCTGCGGCGCCTGGGCGAGGCGGAGCGGATCCCCTATGGGCGGACCCTGCTGTCCCTCATCCCCGTGCGGAGGATCCCGGCGGACCCCCTCCTCTCCGCCACCACCATGACGGCGGACAAACGGCGGCTGACGGACCGCATCGCCCGCATCGCCGAGGACCGGGGATCCCTGGGCACTGCCCTCTTCGCCGCGGTCTCCCTGGCGGCGCTGGTCTGCGCCGTCACCTTCACCGGGGCCAAGACCGCGCCGGAGCCGCCCCGCCCCCTCACCCAGGAGGAGCTGGACTACTTCAACGGCGCGTTCTTCACGGAGGACTGCGGCCGGGGGGAGAACCGCCGGAGGCAGTTCCTGACCTCCGTCTACGCGGACCCCCGGGCCATCGACCTCTACGAGCTCCTCTACAACGGCACCGGACTGCCGGAGACGATCTCCGAGGGAGAACGGCGGGACCTGGACGGGTACTGCGATCCAAGCGGGACCCTGGACCTCACCTACGTCAAGCTCTCCCTGGCCAACATCGACGCCTTCCTGCTGGAGAACACCGGCCTGTCTCTCCATGACATCTCCCAGGACCACCTGGACCGCTTCTGGTGGATGCTGGACTACGACGCCTACTACAACTCCTTCTCAGACGGCCCTGCGGCCTCCTCCTACGACCTCCGCCGCCATCCCGCGCCGGTCACCTTCACCTCCGGGACGAGGGAGGGCGGCACGGTGGAGCTCTTCTATGAGGCGGAGCTTTTCAGCAGCGGCCGCCTCCCCATGGCCGGGGACGCCCGCATGGCCATCCAGACGATCGCCCGGGGCCCCCTCCGCCTCACCCTGCGGGAGACGCCGGACGGCGGCTGGCAGTTCGTCTCCAACGAGTGGGACCGGACGGACCGGGCCCCCGCCGCCCCGGACTGGGCGCCCATCCATACGATCCCCCTGGACGATCTGGAGCCCTATGAGCCGGAGGCCGCGGAGCCGGTCCCCTTCGCTCATGACTACCTGGAGATGCTGGACGGCGTGGAGGGGGCGGAGGATCCGTCCCGCATCCTGGGGGACCATGCCCTGCTGTTCTTCCGGGACGGCGAGGGGCGGGTCTTCGCCGGGGTGCAGCATGCGGCGCGGTCCTCCTGGCCCCCGGCCTTCTGGTCCTTCCATCCCGGCGAGAGCGGGAGCTGGTATGTGTCCTGGTTCCAGGATCTGATGGGGCACGACGGCTTCTGCATCACCTACACCCGCCTGCGCCCCGCCTACACGCGCTGCAGCGACTACTACTACCTGGACGGGGAGGGCCGGCCCGTCCTCCTGGCCCGGGTGGAGGGGTATCCGGATCTCATCGACCTGGACGGCGACGGGCAGAAGGAGTTGGTCTCCCAGTCCTTCTACGCCGGGGACCTCTATTTCGCCCGGGACGGGGAGCACTACCGGGCGGAGCTGGACGCCCTGCTGGCCCCCCATTGGCCGGAGGATACCATCTTCTCCTATGAAAACTGGGACCCCGCGGGCCGGACCATCCCCTTCCGGGCCTGGACCTACAGCCATCTCAGCAGCTTGGAGCTCTCCCGCCGGGAATACCGGACGCTGTACTTCGACGGGGGATCCCTCCTGGTCTACAACGACCAGCGGCATTTCGAAGACCACATGACGGAGCGGCCCGACGAGCATGCCGAGGTCATCCAAGCCGCCCAGGCGGCCGTGGAGCGGGGATTCGACGCCGCCGGCGCCCCCTATGACGACTGGCGCATCACCGGGCTCGACCGGACCCAGGACATGGAGCTGGAGGGGCAGACCTACCGGATCTGGCGGGCGTCCTGCGAGTTCCACACGCCGCAGCCCAGGGACATGCCGGGCACGGCCGCCCAGGACTGCTGGGCCGACCCCTTCTATCCGGGATACCTCTATCTGATCTTCCGGGACGACTCCCCGGACGAGTCCCACAGCGCCCTCACGTATCTGACCTCCATGCGGCAGTACCTGCGGCCCTCGGCGCAGCAGCTCCCGGAGCGGCTGGCCCAGGCGGGGGCCATGCCGGACGCCGCCGCCGTCCAGATCCGGCTGGCGCTGGAGCGGATCTTGGAGAGCGGCCGCGTCAACATGACGGAGCTGTCCTCCGAGGGGGCCAGGCGCTGTGACGCGGATCCGGGCCCCTCCGGCGGGGCCGCCCTGGCGGAGCGGCTCCTGGAGGGCTGCGACCTGAGCTATGCCGAAGATCCCGGGGACATGCCCGCCGCGTCTTTGCTGATGATGGGCCAGGGCGGGAGCATGAGCCTGCGCTTCTGGCCGGACAGCGATCTGGTCCTGCTCAGCGCCCGGTCGGACGCCCAGCCGGAAGAGACCTGGTTCTCCGTCCGGCCAAGCGGCGGCGGCCCCTCCCTCTACGATCTCGTGTACGCCTGGTACGAGGCGGCGGCCTGAACGCGGGGCCGGGGCGAAAAAAAAGGGTCCGGCCGCTCCCCTGCGGGGAGGGGGCGCCGCAGATGGTCCAAGATCTGCGGCGGCAGGGCGCGGGGAGGGGCGGTGCCGGCAGGACACCGCCCCTCCCCTGTGCCGCCGTCCGCACCGCCCCTTAGATCCATCGGCCTCGCCGGGGCTCCCGTGCCCCCTCGCGGCAAAGGCCCGCAAGGGGACCTGCGGTCTACAGCTCTTCGATCTTCATCTTATCGATCTGCTGCTCCACACGCAGCTTCTCCCGCGCGGCCCAGTAGACCGCCAGCAGGACCAGCGTGGGGAGGTTCCCCGCCAGCAGTGTCACCAGCACCGTCAGCACGTTCCGGGACACGCTGCCGGTGTCCCGGAGGCTCAAGACCATCAGTAGCGCGCACAAGAACGTCAGCAGCGGCAGGACCAGCCCCGGCCAGCGGCTCCCCCGCCTGGAGAGGAAGATCTGCAGGCAGATCCCGCCCACCGCCAGCACCAGGAACACGGCCAAGGCCGCGACGATCGTCTTAGACACGAGCGCCATCCTTCGGACCTCCTTCCTTTTTCCGGATCTCCCGGTATGCGCCGATCAAGATCTTCGCGGTGTCGAAGTCCAGCTTGTCGTCCACCGCCAGACGCTTCACCAGGGCGACGTAAGGGTCCGCCTCCGCCGTGTCGCTGAGCCGGATCTTCTGGATCAGCCGGTCCAGCCGCAGGCGCACCGTGGGATAGCTGACGCCGTACTGGGCCGCGACCTCCTTCAGCGAGCCGGAGGCCAGGACGAACCGCTTCACGAAGGTCAGGTCCTGCTCCTCCAGGTCCGCCATCCATGGAGGCGTCGTGGTCATACGCTCCACCCCTTTCATAAAATAAAGTATAAACTTTAATTTTATGAAAGTCAAGATTTATTTTTATCTTTTATAAAATTCACCAGCGGCCTTTCGGCAGAAGGAGAGCCTCGAGAAAGCGGCGGGGGCTCCATCGACGGGAAGGAGGAGAGTCACGAGAGGGACCCAGGAGGGGTCCCTCTCGTTTTCGATCATAAGTTTTCAGGACTTCAAAAAGTCCTGAAAACTTGCTCGGCCTGTCGAGGAGACCTGCCTTGCGGCAGGCCCTTTCGACAGGCTGGGGAGCCGCCCCGCCGGGGCGGCTCCCCTCCTATCGTCACCGGTCCTGACCGAACAGCTCCGCGATCTCCGCGTCCGTCATATAGGCCGCGCCCTCGATCTCCCCGTCCTCCCCGCGGAGGACCTTGACATCCACCGTCCCCGCCGGATCCACATCCAGCGTGTAGAAGGATCGGTCGGCCCGGATATCCAGGAAGACGTTGATCCGCTGCCCCTGGTAGTACCGCTCCTTGCCGTCCGCCGTGATGCCCACGGCCTGGTATGCCGCCTCCTGCGCTTCGTCCCAGGCCGCCTCCCGGGCCTCTTTCCGCCCCTCGGACTCGCTGTCCCGCCCCAGCGCGCCGGACAGCACGGACTCGAAGGCCCACTCCTCATCCTCCAGCGCCCGGTCCAGCCAGCCCTCCAGCGTCTCCCCGCTCATGTGCGCGGCCAGGACAGAGAACGAGGCGATGTCGCCCTCCTCGTAGGCCATCCCCGCCAAACGCCGGACCGGGGCGCTGTCCTCATCCAGCAGATCGGCCACGGCTCCAAGGACGGCGATGCTGCGGTCCGCATAGATCCTGTCCAGCCATCCGTCCTGCGCCTCCCGGTCCAGCCGGGAGAACGCGATCTGGAACAGCGGCACGCTGCCGGCCTCATAGCACCGCTCCGCGTCGAGAGCGGAGACCTCCCCCTGTCCCTCAGGGCCGTCTGTCCCCTCCCCGGCGGGCGCGCCGCCCATGCGGTGACAGCGCTCGGGGTCCTGCCGGACGCCGTCCGTCAAGATCTCGAAATGCAGGTGCGGCCCGGTGGAATCGCCGGTGCTGCCCACCGAAGCGATGGTCTGCCCCAGGGCCACGGCGTCCCCGGCCTCCACCTCCAGGCTCCGGCAGTGGGCGTAGAGGGTCTCCAGACCGTCCCCGTGGTCCAGGCGGACATAGTATCCCAGGGAAGGATCGTACCCGGCCTCCGCCGCCGTGCCTGCCGCCGCCGCGTAGATGGGGGCCCCTGCCGCCAGGCCGCCGATGTCCACGCCGCCGTGGACCGTCCCGCCCTTGCCGCCGGGGGCGGCGCGTCCGCCGAAGCCGTTGGTGATCCTGCCGCCGTCCACAGGCCAGATCATGGCCGCGCCCGCGGGGATATCCGCCTCCCCCTCCGGCTGGGCCCCCGCCGCCAGGGGCTCGCCCTCCTGCAGGAGCCGGGTCAGGGGACAGCAGAGATCGGCGTCCCCATACCGGATGTCCATGGTCAGCTCGTCGAAGGCCGCATCCGCCGCCTCGAAGGAGTAGGTCTCCCCGGGGACCCACTCCGCCCGTTCGCTCTCCTCCTCCAGGTAGTGGACGCTCATGCCCGTGCCGTCCTCCAGCAGGACGCGGCCCCGGATGAAGATGCTCCAGCGTCCCTCGCTCTCGGGGATGGTGAAGGAGATGCGGCCGCTGTCACAGCGGACGCTCTCCGCCAGGGCCTCCACCTTCCGGGCGTCGGCGTTCAGCTTCCGGTCCCGGTCGAACGCCTCTCGTTCCTCCTCCGTCGCCAGGCGGAGGCCCGTCAGCTCCCCGTTTTCATAGACGGTATAGAGCTCCACGGCGTCGGGGCCGAAGGTACCGTCCCCGGCGTGCTCGGTGATCCACACACCGTTTTCCTGGTCGTAGATGCCCCGGACCTCATGGCCCTCCCAGGTCATGGCGAGGCCGTTGCCGTCCAGGTCCGGATCGTCGAAGTCCCACTCCAGGCCGAAGGGGGCGTAGGGGGCCAGGACCTCGTCCCACTGGGCGGCGGACTCCGCCGAAGACTGGGCCAGCAGGTCGCCGTCGGGGATGCTTTCGAGATCGGGCCTGTCCGCCTCCACAGGCTTGGCGGAGGTGGCGAAGGCCGTGGTGATCCCCAGCACCAGCGCCAGGGCGATGAAACAGGCCGGCATCGATCTTTTTTTGATAGACATGATCGCTCGTATCCTTTCTTCCATGCCGCTTTCATGGGAAAAGCCGCACAGAGGCACACGTTCGTTCCGTGATTCCGCCAGGCGGATGAGGGCCAGGGCGTAGCGCTCCCGGCTGTCCTCCCCCAGCGACAGCACCGCCGCCTCGTCGCAGCGGAGCTCCATGTCCCGGTTGGCCAGGACGTACAGCAGCCACACCGCCGGGTCGAACCAGTAGAGGCACAGCACCGCCGCCAGCGCCAGCTTGAACAGGCCGTCCAGCCGCCGGATATGGCCCATCTCATGGGCCAGGACGCAGGTGACCGCCTCCTCGTCCCCAAGGTCCAGCGTCTTGGGCAGGAGGATCACCGGGCGGAGGACGCCGTAAGTCAGCGGGGCGCCGATCCGGTCCGTGACCCGGAGGCGGATCTCCCGCCGGGAGCGGAGGCAAGCGTCCGCGGCAGGGCAGTCCCCCGCCGGGAGGGACTCCCGGAAGCGCCGCCGCCAGCGGACATACCGGACCAGGTGCCACAGCCCCAGCGCCGCCGCCCCGGTGAGCCAGAGCGCGGTCCAGACGGGGAACGGCGCGGGGGCGGAGGGCATCATGCCGGACGGGCCGGGGAGGGCCGCTGCCGGCGCCGGTACATAGGGCGTGACGGCAGGCACGGCGGGCGGTACCGGGACCGCCTTAGGGCGGAGGGCCTCCAGCATGGTGTACACGCTGAACCGGGAGGGCAGCTCCGCCGGCACCAGCAGGCGCAGCACCGTCAGCTGCCACAGGGCCACGAAGGTCCCCTTGGGCAGGCGGCGGAGGGCCAGCGCCCGGAGGACCGCCACCGCCAGGATCATCACGGTCCCCAAGAGGGTCCGTTCCAAGAACGTCATGGCCGCCTCATCTCATCTCGGCCACGATCTCCCGGAGCCGCGCAATCTGCTCCCGGGAGAGCTCCTGGCTGCTGAGCAGGGACGCGAAGAGCAGGTCCGGCGAACCGTCGAACAGCCGGCCGATCAGCTCCTCCGTCTCCGAGCGCCGGATCTCCTCCTTCGAGACCAGGGCGTGGCAGAGGAAATTGGGCTCCGTCCGCTGCACCGCCCCCTTGGCGACGCATTTCTTGATCACGGTATACGTGGTGTTCACGTTCCAGCCGGTCTCCTCCCCCAGGATGACGGAGATCTCCTTGGCCGTGCGGTCCCCCAGGCGCCAGAGGACGTCCATGACCTTCAATTCCGAATCGAACAGCTTCATAGATGAGGGCCTCCTTCCAGTTCTCGGACGTTCGCGACCGTCCATGCCGTTATACTATCACGATAGTTTCCGCTTGTCAATACTATTTTGATAGTATGTCCGTCCTCCCTCTCCGACCCCCTGTTTTTTCCTCTTTTACCACTTGTGCTTTGCCGGAGAATCGTTTATAATATCGTACAAGTGCTGGTCCGGCCAGGGGCGGTCCCCGCTCGGGCTGCGAATACCGGGAAAGAAAGGACGTTCTCATGATCCAATTCAAGTCTGAACAAGGTGAGATCTCCGTCTCGAGCGCCGTGTTCTCCAACATCACGGGCATGGCCGCCACGAACTGCTTCGGCGTCAAGGGCATGGCCTTCCGCTCCATGACCGACGGACTGGTCCACCTGCTGCGCCGCGAGGCCATGAGCAAGGGCGTCAGCATCACGTATCACGAAGACGACTCCATCTCCATCGAGCTCCACATCATCGTGGAAAACGGCGTCAATCTCCCCGCGGTCTGCCGTTCCATCATGAACGAGGTCCGCTATGTGGTCGAGAAGAACACCGGCGTCACGGTCCGCGCCGTGGACGTCTGCGTGGACTCCATGACCCTGTGAGGGAGGAAGGGATCGTATGAATGAACAGATCACCGGCGCGCTCTTCAAGCGGATGATCCTCCACGGCGCCGCCGCCATCACGGCCCAGAAGCAGGCCATCAACGACCTGAACGTCTTCCCCGTCCCCGACGGCGATACGGGCACCAACATGTCCATGACCATCGCCGCCGCCGTGGCGGAGCTGAACAAGAGCGAGCCCGCCGCCTTGGACCAGGCCGTCTCCATCACCGCCTCCGCCCTCCTCCGGGGGGCTCGGGGCAATTCCGGCGTCATCCTCTCCCTGCTGTTCCGGGGGCTCTCCAAGGGGCTGAAGGGCTGCGGGACCGCCGGCCCCGCGGCCTTCGCCGCCGCCATGCAGGAGGGCGTCTCCTCCGCCTACAAGGCCGTCATGAAGCCCGCCGAGGGCACCGTGCTGACCGTCTCCCGCCTCGCCGCCAAGCGGGCGGTGGAGCGTGCGGAGAAGGGAGGGGACCTGGAGGAGGTCCTGGAGGCCGCCTTGCAGGAGGGCTATCAGGCCCTGGCCCAGACGACCGATATGAACCCGGTGCTGAAAAAGGCCGGTGTCGTGGACGCGGGCGGCAAGGGTTACCTGCTGATCCTGGAAGGCATGCTGGCGGAGCTCCGGGGCGAGCCCATGCCGGAGACCGCCGGGGAGGAGCCCCGGGAGTCCAAAGCCGACTTCGACGTCTTCTCCACAGAGGAGATCACCTTCGCCTTCGACACCGTCTTCATCGTCCGAAAGGACGGCCCGGACCTGGATCTGGAGCCCTTCCGGGCCTATCTGAACAGCATCGGCGACAGCCTGGTCATCGGCGAGGACGACGAGGCGTTCAAGGTCCATGTCCATACGAACGTCCCCGGCAGCGCCCTGAACGAGGCCCAGCGCTACGGCACGCTGGAGCTGGCGAAGATCGAGAACATGCGGACCCAGTACGAGGACGTGGCCGCCGGGAAGAAGGCCCAGAGCGTGGACGACCTGGAGATGGGAGCGGACGCGCCGGAGGCCCGGGAGGACGCCCGGGGCGGACATAAGGTCGCCGCGCCGGAGAAGCGGTACGGCTTCCTCTCCGTCTGCGCCGGCGACGGCCTGGCCGCGGTGTTCAAGGATCTGGGCGTGGACGGCGTGGTGTCCGGCGGACAGACCATGAACCCCTCCACCGAGAGCATCCTGGAGGGGGTGGACCAGATCCCCGCCGAGACGGTGTTCGTCCTGCCCAACAACGGCAACATCATCATGGCCGCCCAGCAGTGCGCCGCGCTGACGGAGAAAAACGTGGTGGTCATCCCCACCAAGACGGTGCCCCAGGGCATCACCGCCATGATGAACGTGGACTTCGAGGCCCCCGACGCCGAGACGCTGGCCTCTGCCATGACGGAGGCCCTCTCCGGCGTCACCACCGCTCAGATCACTTACGCCGCCAGGGATTCGGACTTCGACGGCTTCGACATCAAGGAGGGGGACTACCTGGCCCTGGAAGAGGGGAAGCTCTTCGGGACGGACAGTTCCCTCCCAGACCTCCTGGGAACGCTGGCGGCGGACGCCGCGGACCGCGGCGCGTCTTTCATCTCGCTGTACTTCGGCGAGGACGTGGAGGAAGAGGCCGCTCAGCAGGCCGGGAAACTCTTCGAATGCACCTGCCCCGACGCGGAGGTCATGGTCCTCTCCGGCGGGCAGCCGGTATACTACTATATCATCTCGATGGAATGACCTGCCCCTCCCAGGAAGTACGGGAGCCCCCGGCGGCTTCGCCGCCGAGGGCTCCCGCATGGTCTCCGGGCGAACGCGGGCAGGCCGCCGCCGCTCCGGCCGAGGGCCGGGACGGCGGCGGAGGAGGACGGTCCGTCCCGGGCCGTCCTCCCGTCCCCGAACGAAAGGGGCCCTCATCATGACCGTAGGCCGTTTCGCCCCCTCCCCCAGCGGGCGCATCCATCTGGGGAACATCTCCTGCTGCCTCCTGGCCTGGCTCAGCGCCCGGCAAAGGGGCGGGCGGGTCGTCCTGCGGATCGAGGACCTGGACACCGCCCGCTGCCCCCGGCGGTATGCGGAACAGACGATCGAGGACCTCCGCTGGCTGGGCCTGGACTGGGACGAGGGCCCGGGGGCCGCGGAGCCGCACGCGCCCTATTTCCAGAGCCAGCGGACCGCCCTTTACCAAGCCGCCCTGGAAACGCTGGAGGCCCAGGGGCTGGTGTACCCCTGCTTCTGCACCCGGGCGGAGCTCCACGCCGCCAGCGCCCCCCACCGGGAGGACGGCCTGACGGTCTACGCCGGGACCTGCCGGGATCTCACCCCCGCGGAACGGGCAAAACGGGCGGAGCGCCGCTCCCCCGCCCTGAGGCTCCGGGTCCCGGCGGAGGGATGGGGGTTCACCGACCGGCATATGGGCCCCTGCCGCCAGCGGCTGGACCTGGAGTGCGGGGACTTCCTGCTCCGGCGGTCCGACGGGATGTTCGCCTACCAGCTGGCGGTGGTGGTGGACGACGCCGCCATGGGCGTCACGGAAGTGGTCCGGGGAGCGGACCTGCTGTCCTCCACGCCGAGGCAGCTGTATCTCTACCATCTGCTGGGGCTGACGCCGCCGGAGTTCTGCCACGCCCCCCTCCTGCTGGCCCCCGACGGGCGGCGGCTCTCCAAGCGGGACGCCGACGCCGGACTGGACCGTCTCCGGGGCCGCGTCACGGCGGAGGCCCTGCTGGGCCGGCTGGCCCAGCTGGCGGGCTTCCACCCCTCCGGCTCTCCCGCGTCGGCGGAGGAGCTCCTGGACGAGTTTTCCTGGGAGAAGGTGCCCCGGCAGGACATCCGCCTGCCGGAGGACCTGTTCGGCGGACAGCGCCGGCGCAGCTGAATCATGACCACCAGCCGTGCCGGTGGTTCCCTTTTACAAAAAAAGCGGAGGCCGACCGCCTCCGCTCTTTCCATGCCCGCTCCCGATGGCCGCGCTCCGCCCTTCACAGGAAGACCGCGCACTCCTTCGGCTCCCGGAAGTCCCTCTCCAGCATCGCCACATGGGATAGGAACGCCGGGTCGTCGAAATATTTCGCGTGATGGGTGCACTTCCGCACACAGGACTGGCACTTGATGCAGGTGCCCGGCACCTCGGCCACGTCCACGGGATCGATGGCCCCCATCGGGCAGGCCCGCGCACAGACGCCGCAGCCGCAGCATTTGCTCCGGTCGGTCTGCGGCTTGGCCTTCAAGAACCTGGCCGGCCCTCCGTCCAGGCCCTTCGGGACATAATAGGGCGCCGCGGGATCCCCGGGGACCCGCACCGGCGGCGGGGGCCCATCCATCTCCCGGAGCTTCCCGGCGATCCGCCCGGCCAGATCCCGGATCCTCCCCTCGTCGTCCCGGTCGGGGCGCCCCCCGCCCAAGACGTCGGTGAAGGCGTGGCGGCCCGGGAAGGCCCCTGCCGCGGCCGTGTGGAAGCCGTCCGCCTCCAGCACCGCGCACAGCTCCGCCAGGGAGTTGTCGAAAGCCCGCTCCCCGAACGTCACCACCGGCACCGCCAGGGCGCCGCCGCCCCGGAGCTTCGTCTCAAGGTCCGGCAGGAGCTTATTGGGGACCCTCCCGGCATAGGTAGGCGTGCCCATGATGACCAGGTCCCCCGGGCCGAACTGCAGCGTCCCCTCCCGCTCCGGCAGCCTGGTGAAGCTCCGGCAGGTCAGCGGGAGGGACAGCTCCTCCGCCAAAGCCTCCGCCAGGACACGCACCACTTTGCCCGTGACGCCGGTGGCGCTGAAATAGACCGCCTCGATCCGTTCGAGCTCCATGTGATCCCCTCCATCCCCGTCTGTAAATGCGGACCGTCTCCGCCGGTCCGGCCGCTCAAAGGGAGAAATCCTCCCTGCGGAGCTTCTCCGTGTCCAGGGCCGCCGGACGGGGCGGCACCCGTTTCAGCGGGTCATAGCGGAAGGCGCGGCAGGCGTGCTCCACCGGGACCACGCCCCGTTTCACGCAGGCCACCTCCCGCTCGTTCAGTTGCTGGCCCCGCTTGCAGTAGGCGCAGCGGGGATCGATATCTTTCCGGAACAACATGCGGGCTCCCCCTTTCACGCGGGGCGGCGGAAGGCCCCGCGAAGCATCCTCACGCCCCGAACGCGGCGGCGGCTCAGACCGTGCGGAGACAGATCTCCCCGCCCGCCGCGGCGGCGTCGATGCCGATGATCGGCTCCTCATAGCTGTCGATGATCTTCGCCGCCATGGGGTCCTCCAGCTCCTTCTGGATGGTGCGCCGGAGGTTCCGGGCCCCGTAGGTCCGGGAATAGGACGCCTTCGTCAGGAAGTCCACCAGCGTGGCGTCGTAGGTGAAGGTGATGCCCTTCTCCTTGAGCGACCCCTTCAGCTCCTCCAGCATGATCCGGGCGATGGCCTGGAAATCCTCCTCCGAGAGGCGGTTGAAGGTGATGACGGCGTCCACCCGGTTGATGAACTCCGGCCGGAGGAACTGCTGGAGGGCCTTCATGGCCTTCTCGCTGTCCTGCTGGCTGAGGCTCCGGTCGAAGCCGACCGTCCCCTCCTTGGTGGCGCTGCCCGCGTTGGAGGTCATGACGATGATGGTGTTCTCGAAGTTCACCTTCCGGCCATGGGCGTCGGTAATCTCCCCGTCGTCCAGGATCTGCAGCAGGACGTTCAAAACGTCGGGATGCGCCTTCTCGATCTCGTCGAAGAGGATCACGGCATAGGGCTTCCGGCGGATCTTCTCCGTCAGCTGCCCCGCCTCGTCATAGCCCACGTAGCCCGGCGGGGAGCCCACGATCCGGGAGACGGAATGCTTCTCCATGAACTCCGACATATCCAGCCGGATCAGGGCGTCGGGGGTGTTGAAAAGGTCCGTGGCCAGCTGCTTCACCAGCTCCGTCTTGCCCACGCCGGTGGAGCCCACGAAGATGAAGCTGACCGGCTTGTGCTTGGGCGAGATGCCCACCCGGTTCCGGCGCACGGCGGCGGAGACGGCGGCGATGGCCTCGTCCTGGCCGATGATGTGCTCCTTCAGGCGCGCCTCCAGCTGGGAGAGGCGCTGGAACTCCTGCTCCCGGATGCGGGAGGCGGGGATCTTGGTCCACAGCTCGATGACGTGGGCCAGGTTCTCCATGGTCAGCTTGGGCGCGCCCTTCTCCTCCAGGGCGGAGCGCTCCGTGGTGAGCTGGAGGTCCCGGCTCTTCAGCTCCGCCATGCGGGCGTAGTCCCCCTCGGACTTCTCCTCCTTCTCCTCCAGCATGGTCCGCTCTTTCGCGTAGTCGTCCAGCTCCCGCTGGATCTGCATCCGGCGGGAGATGTCCGGGTCCTTGAGGTTGAGGTCGCTGCTGGCCTCGTCGATGAGGTCGATGGCCTTGTCCGGCAGGAAGCGGTCCGTGATGTAGCGCTCGCTGAGCAGCACCGCCTGGCGGAGGATGCCCTCCGGCAGCTCCACGCCGTGGAACTCTTCGTATTTGGGGGCCAGGCCCTGCAAGATCTTGATGGAGTCCTCCACCGAAGGCTCGTTCACCGTCACCGGCTGGAAGCGCCGCTCCAGGGCGGAGTCCTTCTCGATGTGCTTGCGGTACTCGTTGAAGGTCGTGGCGCCGATGACCTGGATCTCCCCCCGGCTCAGGGCGGGCTTGAGGATGTTGGCGGCGTTCATGCTGCCCTCGGCGTCCCCCGCGCCCACCAGGTTGTGGACCTCATCGATCATCAGGATGATGTTGCCCAGGCGCTTCACCTCATCGATGAGGCCCTTCATCCGGCTCTCGAACTGGCCCCGGAACTGGGTCCCGGCCACCAGGGCCGTCAGGTCCAGGAGGTAGACCTCCTTCTCCCGGAGCTTGAAGGGCACGTCGCCCCCGGCGATGCGCTGGGCCAGGCCCTCGGCGATGGCGGTCTTGCCCACGCCGGGCTCTCCGATCAGGCAGGGGTTGTTCTTCTGCCGGCGGTTCAGGATCTGGACCACCCGCTCGATCTCCTCCGTCCGGCCGATCACCGGGTCCAGCCGGCCGTCCTTGGCCTTCTGGGTCAGGGAGATGCAGTAGTTCTCCAGGTATTTCCGCTTGCCGTTCTTCGGCTCCTTCCGCTCCTTCTCCCGGCGCTCGGCGCGGCCCTCCTCGCCGCCGTCCTTGGCGGAGTCCCCGCCGGAGAACAGGCGGTTCAGGAAGGGGAAGGTGGCGGTCTTGCCCTCTTCCTCCTCGTCGCCCTCCTCGCCGCTGGGCAGGTCCTCGATGTTCTCCACGCCGTTCATGGCCTGCATCATCTCGCTGTTGAGGGTCTCCAGATCCTCGTCGGAGATGCCCATGCGCTTCATCATGTCGTCCACCTGGGGGAGCCCCAGCTCCTTGGCGCATTTCAGGCACAGGCCCTCGTTGATCGTCTTCTCGCCGTCCAGCTTGGAGATGAACACCACGGCGACGTTTTTCTTGCATCTGGAACAAAGTGTCGGCTGCATACCTCTTAAACCTCCACGCGCCCTCCGGCGCAGTTGATGAAATGGACCTTCCAAAGGCCGCCCGGCGCCGCCGGGGGATCCCCCCTCACGCTCCCAGGGGACCCAACAGGTCCAGGGGCGTATGGGCGGTGAAGGATCGAAGGATCAGGCTGCCGTCCTCCCCGTCGAAGGAGACGCCCAGCAGGCGCAGCACCCACACCGCCAGGAACAGCAGCAAAGCCCCCTCCGCCAGGCCCACCAGGCCGCCGCCCAGGGCGTTCAGCCCGTGGAGGCCCGGCAGCTTCAGCACCGCGTCCAGCATCCGCACCAGCAGGTGCAGCCCGACGGACAGCAGGACGAAGGAGAGCATGTACAAAACGCCGTAGAGCACGGACTGGGCCAGGCTCTCGATCACGGCGGAGGCCAAGGAGGCGCCGGTTTCCCGGATGACCGTCTGCGCGCGGTCCGCCAACGCGTCCCGCCGGGCCTCGTCCACGCCCAGCAGGTCCAAAAGCTCCGGCAGCGGGAGCGCCTCCTCCCCTCCCGGCGTCCCGCCGGGGGAGCGTCCCTGGACGGCCTCGTCCAGGCGGGACTCGATCCGCGCCTCGATGACGGGCGCGGCCAGCTTCGCCGCCGGGACCGACAGGGCCGAGGCAGCGACGCCCGCCCCCATCAGGGACAAGACCAGCACCAGCAGCCCCGCCAGCGTCCGCAGGAGGCCCCTCCAGGCCCCCACGATCGCGAAGCCCGCCAGCACCGCCACGGCGATGGCATCTATTATAACAGGTGTCGTCAAACTTTCCTACCTCTTCCCATGTAAACGTTTTGTGAACACGCCCCTCATTTTCTTGCAGTCACGGCAAAAACAGGCTGGCAGATCCGGAGGACAGCAGCAGCGCCGACCCGTCCGGGCGCATCAGCGCCTCCCGGGCGTCCCCGGTGCCCTGGAGCGTGGCGTAGGGCTGGAGGTCCTGGTTATAGACCACCAGATGGTCCGGATACAGCACCGCCAGATAGCGTCCCGAGGCGGAGAGGCTCAGCACCTCCTCCCGGACGTCCAGGGAGCCGATGACCTCGCCGTCCTTGCCCACGGTGACCAGCCGCCCCACGCTGCCGGAGCGGTAGCGGTTCAGCAGCAGCGCCGTGAAGCCGGTCCCCCCCAGGTCGTACTCCCGGAGGTAGGCCCCGCCATAGGGATAGGTCCCGGCGGTCTCCCCCTTGGCGGTGACGAAGGCCAGCGCCGTGTCGCAGACGACGGCCAGCCGCCCCTCCTGCTCCCCGACGGCGGCCGCCAGGCCGCCGGAGATGCTGCAGTTCGCCTCCGGCTCCTCCTTGGGCATCTCGTAGAGCACGATGCTGCTGACGAACACGCCGTCTTCCTGGCCCAGCGTCACCGCCGCCAGGGTGTCCCCCAGGACGTACCCGTCCAGGACGAAGCGCTGGGAGGACTTGAACTCGAAGGCCGGCTCCGGCCCCAGCGCCCGGTCGTAGACCTTGACGCTGCCCTTGAAGCCCTTCTTCTGGGCCGTCACCGCCAGCTCGCCGTCCCGGTTCAGCCTGGCGGATATGTAGGGCTCTTCCTCGTCGGCGGTGAGCTCCAGCACCAGCCCGCTCTGGTCCAAGACATAGAGGGCCGTCCCCCCCACGTCGTAGGCCACCGCCCGCCCGCCGCCCACGGCCAGGGCCGGGGACGTCATGGTCACGGGCGCGGACCAGACCTCCTCCCCGGTGCTGCCGAACAGGCGCAGCGACGCGTCCGACAGCACCACCAGGCTCTCCCCCAGGAGGGCGAAGCGGTTCTTGGAGGCGGCGTCGTAATGGTAGACCACCTCGCCGCCGGCCTGCTCCGCCCTGCCGTAATGGAGGTAGCGCCGGAGGATGTCGAAGCCGGTGCCGTCCCGGTAGGCCGCGAACAGCACCACCAGCAGCACCGCCGCCAGCATCAGCGCGAAGCTCAGGAAGCTGCGGATCGGGTGCCGCTCCTCCGTCTTTTTGGACTTGTCCACGCGTCCCTCACTCATCCAGCCGCCCATCCTCATACCAGATCCTCGTCAGATACAGCCCGCCGGGGGGCACGGTGGGCCCCGCCAGCGTCCGGTCCCCGCTCTCCAGGATGGCGGGGATGTCCTCCGGGGCGAATTTGCCCTCGGCGGCGTAGAGCACGGTCCCCGTGATGGCCCGGACCATGTTGTACAAAAAACCGTCGGCGCAGACCTTCAATTCCAAAAGGTCCCCCCTCCGGGTGACGCCGCACCAATAGACGGTGCGGACGGTGGTCTTCGTCTCCGTGCCCACCGAGCGGACGGCCCGGAAATCATGGGTCCCCACGAACATCTGGGCGGCGCGGTCCAAAAGGCCCTCATCCAGCCGCTTCGGATAGAAATAGGCCCGGTCCACATAGAAGGGGTCCTTGAAGCGGGAGTTGTAGATGCGGTAGGTGTACTCCTTCCTGCGGCAGGAGCCGATGGCGTTGAACCCCTCCGGGACCTCCACCGCCTCCCGGACGGCGATGTCCTCCGGGGTGTGGGTGTTGATGGCGTAGGGCAGGCGGTCCAGGGGGATGCGGCTGTCCGTGCGGAAGTTGGCGACGTAGCGCTCCGCGTGGACCCCGGCGTCGGTCCGGCCGCAGCCCGTCAGGTGGACGGGGCCGCCGCAGACCTTCGAGATGGCCTTCTGCAGGGTCTCGCAGACGGAGACGGCGTTCTTCTGCACCTGCCAGCCGTGGTAGGCGGTGCCGTTGTAGGCAAGCTTTAAGGCGATGTTCCGCATACCGCTCCTTCCCCTCAGTCCCAGGTAAGCCTGGGCCAGTCCTCCACGGCGGAGAAACCGGCGGCGCCTTCCTTGAAGCCGTTTTCATCCATGGTCCAGCCCTGGAGGAAGAATTCATACCCCAGGCCGTTTTCGTCCCGGCAGAAGAAGGTCAGGATGATCTCGTCCCCCGGCCGGGCCTCCGAGGACAATTCCTCACAGGTATACTGGCCTATCGTGTTCCCGTACATGGCCGTTTCTTCCGCCGCAACGTCCCCGTTCCGCCGGAGGCGGAACACCTGGCCGGAAAGCTGGGGGGAATCCCGCTTCTGATAGCCCGTCAGCTCCGCCTCGCAGCCGGTGAGCGTCAGCGCGCCGTTTTTCACGGCGTCCTGGGAGTAGCTGAAGCCATGGCCCACGCACTGGACCGGCAGCAGCATGGAGGCGCTCTCCCAGCTGAACAGGTCCTCCTCCTTCTGGAGTCCCTGGGCGCTGATTCGGGCAAAAAGCCGAACCTCACAGCTGTTTAGGGGAAGGCTGACCGCGCCGGAGTAGCGCCCCGCGCCGCCCGTCATGGCGGCATACCGGGTATCCGGCCCCTGGGCCGCCGCCAGCTGGACCCGGGTGTCCTCCCGCCACTCTTTCAATTGAAGGGACACCTCCGCCCGAAGCCCGCGGGAGGCCGGGTCGGCGGTCACGGAAACCACCTCCCAATCCTGGACCAGCGCGTCCGCGTCCCTCACCGCCCCCTGCATGGCCTGGAGCCGCTGGTCCATCTGCCGCATCTGCATCTGCAGATCTCCCTCGGCTTCGTCCAGCCGTCCCCGCAGGTCCGAAAGCTGCCGGAGCTGCCAGAGGTTCAGCCCCAGCAAAAGCGCGCACAGAACCAGCGTCAAAGCCTGTATCCAATCCTCCCTTCGCTCCATCGTATTCCCTCCTATCCCTAATCCCTAACTCCTAATTGCCTCACAGGCCAAAGGCCCGTAAAGCGATGACCCCTGCCAGGATCACCAGGCCCAGGGTCAGGGCGACGTAGTCCCGCCGCTCATACTTCAGGACGTGTAGCTTCGTCCGGCCCTCGCCGCCGTGGTAGCAGCGGCACTCCATGGCCGTGGCCAGCTCGTCCGCCCGGCGGAAGGCGCTGATGAACAGCGGCACCAGGATGGGCACCAGCGCCTTCGCCTTCTCCATCAGGTTCCCGCTCTCGAAGTCCGCGCCCCGGGCCTTCTGGGCGGACATGATCTTATCCGTCTCCTCGATCAGCGTCGGGATGAAGCGCAGGGCGATGGACATGATCATGGTCAGCTCATGGACCGGCACAT